>JADFPE010000112.1 GCA_022562495.1 Acidobacteriota bacterium | reverse complement strand
GCGCGCCGAGGGAGAATACCGGCCTGTATTCGACCGAGAAGCAACGCCGGCAGCCGGGATGCAGCGCCGTTCGAATGCAGCGGGGCTTTCACCACGGGCTGCTAGACATCTCCTGCGGGTGACATGGTAGCGTGTGAAGCACGGTTTCATGACACGCGGAGATGTCTAGCCCCCGCGGAGCGGGGCTGTACGAAAAGCGTCTGCTCGCGAGGCTGCGCCGTTCGCTCGTCGGTTCGAGGCGCCGCGTCGCTAGCCGCCTGTCAATCCCGTCGGGTCGACGATGCCGACGATCGCCGCGTCCACCGGGGCCGCGCGACGGCCGAGGGCGGCACCCGCCGCGCGTCCCTCGAGCACGAGCAGTACCAGCTCGCCGACACCGGCGCCGACGGCATCAACGGCGAGCTGTGCCCCACCCACCGGGTGACCGTCCCGGTCCACCGGCTGGGTCAAGAGCAGCGTCGCACCAACGAGCGTGGGGTCCTTCCGCGTCGCCACGACGGAACCAATGATTCGAGCCAGACGCATGGTTCGCCTCTCTCCCGGTCCTAGCAGCCCGCGTAGCGGGGCTGTTAGAAAAGCTCGACTAGCGAGGCTGCGCACCGCTGTCAGTTGTCGGTGTGAGGCGCAGCTGTGCGTCTTGGGGCCCGTCGTCTCGGGACCCGTCGCGTCGAGCCGGCCGGGACGTCAGTGGCGGTCCAGTGGTCGCAGATCCCGGTGACGGTGGCGTCGGTCGGCACCAGGTCGGGAAGGAACGGAAAGGACGCCTCCCGCCCGCGGACAAAGAACACCTCTTCACCGGCCCCGGCGCCGACGGCATCGACCGCCACGAGCGCGCTGCCCACCGCCTCGTGGGCGGGTGAGAGCGGTTGCAGCACGAGCAGCGTGACACCGACCAGACCGGGGTCCTTGACTGTCGCGACGACGGTGCCGATCACCCGCGCCAGTTGCATCGACTTGGATGGTCCAAAGAAGCGGCACATGGCCGCGTGGCAGTCATGCCGAGCTGTCGACGACATCGACGACATCGACGATGCCGACGATCGCGGCGTCGACTGGGCGGTCGGCCAGACCGGCCGCCATCCGCGCGGAGCTCCCACTGACGATCAGCACGGTCTCGGCGGCGCCGGCGTCCACGGTGTCGACCGCCACCAGTTGTGCGCCGCGCGGCTCGCCATCAGGGGAGACGGGCTGCACCAGCAGCAGCTTGCTCCCGACCAGACGCTCGTCCTTGCGGGTCGCGACGACGGTACCCACCACCTTGGCGAGGATCATGTCGTGTCTGCTAGCAGCCCAGACGGGGCCACGAGAGCGCCGTCGCGCGCGGGTCCGCCCGGCGGACACCCTTACGTGCCGGTGCTCTTGCCGATTGGCAGGACGTCCTCGAGGTTGGCGTGGGGCCGCGGGATCACGTGCACCGAGACGAGCTCGCCGACCCGACGAGCCGCAGCGGCGCCAGCGTCCGTGGCCGCCTTCACGGCCGCCACGTCGCCCCGGACGAGCGCGGTCACGAACCCCGCGCCGATTTTCTCCCACCCGACCAGCGTGACGTTGGCGGCCTTGACCATGGCATCCGACGCTTCGATCATCGCCACGAGCCCCTTGGTCTCCACCATTCCGAGCGCCTCGCCCATGACATGCCTCCCGCTACCGTAGCTGCTCGACGGCATCCGCGATCAGCGCCGTCAGCTCGCGGTATGTTAATCGAATTCCGTCGTCCGGACCTAGCGTCGCGGCGCTACTGGACCCGACCGGCTGCGCCTCGACCAACCGCGCCCCTGGCTGCGACGGCGCTTCGAGTGCCTGACAGGTGACGTCGTCGCCCTCCGCGCCCTCCCCCCGATCCGGCGGACAGAACGGCGCCGGTGCCGCGATACCATAGCGGTCTCGAAGATCCTGTAACCGGTTCACTTCTTCCCGTGACAGCAGCCGCTCGCCGCCCAGCTGTCTGGCCACCAGGCTGATGCGCGCGAAGTGCTCCACCGTCTCCATCTTGTAGTAGGCGGCGAACAGCTCGTGCGCCACGGTCAGGGCACCGTGGTTGGCCAGCAGCAACCCGTCGTGCGCGCGGATGTAATGCCGCACGGCGTCGGCCAGTTCGCTGGTGGAGGGGGTCCCGTAGTCGGCGATCGGAATGCTCCCGAGAGTGGTGACGACCTCAGCCAGGACCGCCCGGTCGAGCGGGATCCCGGCGACAGCGAACCCGGTGGCGGTTGGCGGGTGCGCGTGCACGACCGCCTTGATCTCCGGCCGGTGCTCGTAGACCGCCAGATGCATGAGGATCTCGGACGACGGTTCTCGATCCCCAGTCAGCTTGCGCCCGGTGAGATCGGTCGTGACCATCATGTCCGGCGTCATGAACCCCTTGGAGACGCCGGTCGGCGTCGTCAACAGCCGGTCGGCGTCAAGCCGCACGCTGATGTTGCCGTCATTCGACGCGATGAAGCCGCGGTCGTGCAATCGACGCCCGATCTCGACGATGTCGGCGCGGTGCCGTTCCTCGATCGGCATCTAGTGTCCTCTGGCTCGGGCTCGCGAGTCCTGCTGGAACGCCGTGCGACAGCGCTCGGAGCAGAAGTAGTGCATCTCCCCCTTCCGGCGGAGCGTCAGGGCCCGCGCCTGGTCGATGTAGGTGCCGCACACTGGGTCCCGCACCAACGGTACCCCTTTTACGGGAGACACCTCAGACCGGCGCGCGGCGCCCTCGACGACACCGCCGAGAAACTTCCAGACCAGCCGCACCAGCAGCATCACGATCAGAAACCGGATGAACCAGCTAAACACCATGAGTCGGCGACACGGGTCGGGCCCGCGTGTTGGTGGCCCGCTTCGGGCGACTACGGGCCCACGCAGGAGTCACTTCCCATGTTCGGCCGCCGATGCCTCCCGTCTGGCGGCGTTGCTCGTCGCAGTACTGCCCGTACGCTCCCTTCTCGCGCCTGGCCAGCCGGGCGCCTCGCCACCCTCGATGCGTTACCGTAATTATGACCGGGACCACTAAGGATGTGCGGCACGGATGCGTTCGATCGCGGCGGCGGCGGCGTTCGCTTCGGGGCTGCCAGGGGCGACCCGCTGGACCTCTTCCCACGCCTCGATGGCGCCCTCGAGATCCTGTTTCCCGAAGGCCCGGACGATACCGAGGTTCAGGATCGTCTTGGCGTGTGTCGGAGCCACTTCCAGTGACCGGGCAAACTGCGAGAGCGCGCGATCGGTGTCGTCCATGTAGTAGTACGCCACCCCGAGATCGGTGCTGACGTCAACCTCGTCGGGGCGTAGCGCCAGTGCTGCTTCAAACCAGGGGATCGCGTCCTGGAAGCGGTGGGCATCGAAGTAGAGAGTCCCGAGATCCACGCGAACCTGGACATCCTCCGGCGCGCTCTGGGCAGCCGCGCGCAGCTCCGCCGCGCGCGTCGCGTCGACAGGCGGCACCTCCGGTACCGGTGGCGTCTGAGCCAGGGGCGCCTCTGTCGCGACGACCGGGTCCGCCGGCCGCTGGCTCCAGACGATCCAGCCCATCAGCCCGGCCGCCAGCACCAACGACAGGACGAGGGGCACGGGTTCTATGCGGTTCATGAGGAAAATGGGGCCGCCGAGCCCTATCGGCCCGATCATAGCAACGCCGCCCGAACGGCGTCCACACGCGGCTGAACGAACGCTACGCCACGCACCTGGCCCGAGCAGCCCGTGGTGACAGCCTCGCTGCATTCGAACGGCGCTGCATCCCGGCTGCCGGCGTTGCTTCTCGGTCGAATACAGGCCGGTATTCTCCCTCGGCGCGCCTTGTCAGCCGGGCCCATCGCCGTGCTCGGTGCGACGCGGGGTTTCACCACGGACTGCTAGGTGCGTCACCGACCTGACGCACCGGAGCGCGTCGCGCGTCAGCCGAGGAGGGCGACCATCTCGCGGACAGCCCGTTCCAGACCCACCAGGACAGCGCGCGCGATGATGCTGTGACCGATGTTGAGCTCGACGATCTGCGCAATGGCGGCGACCGGCTTCACATTCACGTAGGTCAATCCGTGACCACCCAGCACCTCGAACCCGTGCTCGTGCGCCTGCCGGGCCGCCTCCTGGATCCGCACGAGCTCCGCCGTCCGTCCGTCGGGTGTGGCATCGGCGTAAGGACCGGTGTTGATCTCGACTGCGGTCGCGCCCGTCCGGCGAGCCTGCGCGATCTGGTCCGGCGCTGCGTCGATGAACAGGCTGACCGCAATGCCCGCTGCCTGGAGCCGCCCCACCACGCCGGCGATCACCGCCTGGTGCTGCACAACGTCAAGACCCCCGGTCGTGGTGACTTCGTCCGGGTGCTCCGGCACCAGCGTCACTTGCCCCGGCTGCACCTCGGCGGCGATCGTGACCATCTCGTCAGTCGCCGCCATTTCCACGTTGAGCCGAGTCGAGATCACCTCGCGCAAGAGCCGCAGGTCGCGGTCCTGGATGTGTCGCCGGTCTCCGCGCAGATGCACGGTGATGCCGTCCGCGCCGGCCAGCTCCGCCAGCGCCGCCGCCGTCACCGGCTCCGGCTCACGCGCACGCCGCGCCTGTCGAAGCGTCGCCACATGGTCGATGTTGACGCCAAGCCTCATGATTGCTCCCAAAGTGCATGCCCGAGAAGACAGGAGTCAGAAGGCAGCAGGCAGAAGAAGCCGGAGGGCTGCGCCAGCTTCTCCTCGACGCGCCGACCGCGTAGGACATTCGCGGCGCCCGCCACCCGCTTCCCCCCGAGCTGACGTTGCCCGGCAGACAGCCGAGCTGAACGGCCTGCCATCGACCTTCGGGCGTCTTCCGGTCTTCTCACGTCTGCCTTCTGACTTCTTATGTCTTGCGTATCTTACGACGCCGCGTCCTACCCGAGATCGGCCCGCACGCGTTCCGCGATCGTCTCGGCGAGTCCCTGGATCGCCTCCAGGTCCTGTCCTTCGATCATGATCCGCAGCAGCGGCTCGGTGCCCGAATAGCGGACGAGCACCCGGCCCTCCCCCGCGAGATCGCGCTCGGCCTTCTCGATGAGCCGTGACACCTCGGGAAGCTCCGCCAGCGCGGTTCGCTGCCGCACGCGCACATTCACCAGCACCTGAGGCAACGGCACCAGGTCAGCGGCCAAGTCGGCCAGCTCCCGTCCGGTCTCGATGACGGCCCGGACGATCTCGAGGGTGGTGGCCAGTCCGTCTCCGGTCGCCAGGTGGTCGGCGAAGATCATGTGTCCGGACTGTTCGCCGCCGAGCGCGATGCCGCGCCGGTTCATCTCCGCCCACACCGACCGGTCCCCCACCGAACACCGGTGCACCGCGATGCCGTCGGCACGCAGGGCGTGCTCCAGCCCCATGTTGCTCATCACGGTCGCCACCACCGCCTGCCCAGGCAGCCGTCCCCCCGCCGCGAGCCGGCGAGCCGCTATCAGGAGCACCGCGTCGCCGTTGACCAGCGCGCCTCGATGGTCGACGAACATCACCCGGTCGCCGTCACCGTCGAAGGCGGCGCCCAGCCGGCATCCCCGCTCGACTACCGCTCGCCGCAGCTGCTCGGGGTGGGTGGAGCCGCAGTGGAGGTTGATGTTCCGACCATCCGGCTGGTCGTACAGCACCACCAGATCCAGCCCCAGCCCACGCAGCAGCGCCGGGGCGATCCGGCTGGTGGCGCCGTTCGCGCAGTCGATGGCGATCCGCAGATCCGCGGGCACCTTCACCCCGTCGAGAAGCCGGCGGGTGTGCACGATGTAGGGCTGGCTGACACTGACGGTCTCGGCCGGTGGGACCGGGGTGTCCGGCACCGCCCAGGTCCCGTCGGCGACCAGCGCCGCCATCCGGGCCTCGAGGTCGTCATCCGCCTTCTGGCCGTCTCCCGTGATGACCTTGACCCCGTTGTCCTCACCGGGGTTGTGCGAGGCGGAGACGACGATACCGACGTCGAACCCGCCGTCACGCGTGAGAAAAGCGACCGCCGGCGTCGACAGGAGACCACCGTTGGTGACCCGCGCCGCCTCGCTCTCGATCCCGCGCGCCAGCTGACCGATAATCCACTCGCCAGACTCGCGCGTGTCCCGGCCGACGAGCACCCGGATGGAGGCGCCCACGCGGCCGCAGGTCCTGACGATCGCCGCGCCGAGCCGCGCGAGGGTGCGCTCGTCCAGCGGGGGCTCGCCGGGCGTACCCCGAACGCCATCGGTCCCGAATAACCTGGTAGACATGCTCGCGGGGGATGCGTTCACCGCAGCTCGACCAACGCCACCGTGGGCTCGACCTGGATGACCCGAAACGCGCGGTGTGGCTCGACCATGACCGACAGATGGTAGATGCCGGCCCCCAGACCGGCAAGATCGACAAAGGCGCCCACCGCGTTGTTGTCGAGCCCGCGCATCAGCTCGGGCAGGCCATGCACGGTGACGGTGATCGATGCCGGTGTGACCGTGGGGGACAACCCGGAGGCCACGTTCCGCACCCGAACCGGTACCTCGGCCAGCGTCCGTTCCACCGGCGCGCGGACGATCTCGACTGTGACCCGCACGGCGCGTGGCGTCTCGAGCCGCAGGTTCGGGTCCGCCACGCCGACCGTGACCGTTTCCTCGATCGGCACCGAGGCGTTCGTCACGTCGAGCGGCTCGGTCATCGCCTCGGTCAGCCGACGCAACTTGCTCCGCGGACCGACGACCGCTACCGTTGCCGGCTCGACGACGACCCGACCGACGACGAACCCAGGGGCCGGGTCCCCTGTGAGATCCGGCACGACCGGCACCATCCGGGGTGACCCCGCCTCCTCGAGCGTCAGCGACACGGTCGACGGAATGACCTGGGTCACCTCGACACCGCGCGGGGTGCGAACGCGGCCCGCCGCCGTCATGTCGAACAGCCGGTTCCCGGGACGCTCCGAGCCCAAGTCGATGATCGCCGCCACGTCACCCGTCTCGAGGCGCCGCAGCACCGCCGATGATCCGCGCAACCGCACTTCCACCGTCTCCGGCGGGTCGCCCAGGATCTCCACCGAGTCCGGCACGTTCTCGAACTCCAACGGGATGTGCAGACCCCGCTCCGCGATCGGGTCCCCGGCGACCGTCAGCCATAGCAGCACGGCCAGCGCGATCGCGAACACCTTCAGCCCGAGGTCTCGGAAGAGCGGAATGGTCATCACGCGTCGAGCGGTTTCGCCTCCTCACGCGGCTGACGTCCTGAGCGGTGCAGCATCAGCGCCTCGAGCCGAATCCGTAGCTGTTCCGGTTCGAGATCCTGTTCGATCTGCCCGTCAAGGACCAGCGACAGCCGACCGGTCTCTTCCGAGACCACGAGGGCGACGGCATCGGTCTCCTCGCTCAACCCGATGGCCGCGCGGTGACGCGAGCCCAGGTCCTTGCTGACGCGGGGATTGACGGTGAGTGGCAGAAAACAGGCGGCGGCGGCGACCCGATCCTGCTGGATGATGACCGCACCGTCGTGCAGTGGTGAGGCTGGCCGGAACACGCTGACCAGCAGGTCGTAGCTGACCGCCGCGTCGAGCGGGATGCCGCTCTCAACGTAGTTGCGCAGCCCGATCTCCCGTTCAATCGCGACGATGGCACCCTGACGCTCCTCGGCTAGCATCCGTAGCGCCACCACCACCTCCTCGATCGTCTCGTCGGTCGTCTCCGGACGGCTGAGATATCGGAAGAACGGGGCACGCCCGAAATGCGCGAGCGCGCGCCGGATGTCCGCCTGGAACAGCACAATCGCCGCAAAGCCGATGTAGCCAAGCATGGCGCGGATCAGCCAGTTGAGCGTCTGCAGCGGAGTGAACTGCGACGCGTAGTACAGCCCGACGATCAGACCGCCACCGAGGAAGATCTGAATCGCGTGCGTACCACGGACCAGCTTCAGGAGCTCGTAGATCAGCAGCGCGACGATCGCGATGTCGAGCAGATCCCACAAGCCGACCCGGTTCAGCCGCAACACGCTGGTTACACGGTCGTTCATGCCTGCCCCTGCCGAACGTTGCCCTCCGGCACGGCTAGCCGTGGCTGACACGCGAATCGGTGACCGTTCCCCATCAGGCCACTGCTACCCCCGCGTCGCGGCACTGAGAGAAAAGCTCCCTGGCGAAGCGGAGCTGTGCGACATCACATCACCCTCGCCGGTGTCAGACGGAGCTTCGCCAGCGGCCCGGACCCGGTCCGCCACGCTGACCACCTGGACCATTTCGCGAACGCCGTGCACGCGCACGATGTGTGCACCTTCGAGGACCGCCGCCGTGACGGCGGCCGCGGTTCCCCATTCCCGGTCATCCGGACCGCCATCGCCCTCCCCGGCCAAGAACGATTTCCGGGACGGACCAACCAGTATCGGACGGTCCAGCGGCGCCAGGCGTCCAAGCGCCGCCAGCGCCGCGTAGGTGTGCTCGGCACGCTTGGCGAACCCGAGACCAGGATCGATGATGATTCGCGAACGGGCGACGCCGGCCTCAATCGCCGCGTCGATCCGGTCACCGAGCTCGGCGGCCACCTCGACGCCAACAACGCCATACACGGCCTCCCGATACATGTCGCGCGAGCGTCCTCGATTGTGCATCAGCACCAGGACAGCGCCGCTTTCGGCCACCACAGCCGCCAGCGCCGGCTCGTAGAGCAGCCCCGACACGTCGTTGACGATGACCGCGCCATGGTCGAGCGCGACGCGCGCGACCTCGGCCTTGTAGGTGTCGATCGACACAGGTACCCGGACCCGCCCCGCCAGCCGGTCGAGTACCGGCACGACGCGCGCCAGCTCCTCCTCGACCGACAACGCGGCAGCGCCGGGCCGGGTCGACTCGCCCCCGATATCCAGCAGGTCGGCGCCACCGGCCTCCATTTCCTGCGCGTGATCCGCGGCGCGATCCGGGTCCAGACACCGCCCGCCGTCCGAGAACGAGTCTGGGGTCACGTTCACGATTCCCATCACCAGCGTCCGGCCGCCCAGCTGGAGCGGGGCCGTATCCGGCAGCGGCACCGTGTAGTGACACCGAGGAAGCATGGGGTCCCAGCTAGACTCCTTGAACAGCGTCTATCGTGATCATTGAGTCACGTTGTGATCCTGTTTTTTCGCTCTCACCACGACAGCCTCCGTGCAAGGAGTCTAGCCCCCGCGTAGCGGGGCTGTGAGCAAAGCTCGGCGAGCGAGGCACAGCCTCGTTAGAGTACCCCAAAGGAGACAGGAGGCAGGAGGGAAGAGGCAGGAGAAGCCGGCGCACTAGGCCTGCGGCAAGGGCTTGCCGAGCGACGGTACGACCGGCGTCCGCTCCGTCTCCGGGGTGGCAGGCTGGTTCGTTTCCGGGTTGGCAGGCTGGTCCGGCGCGACCTCGACCGGCGCTGCAAGCGGCAGACCCGAGACGATCCGCGTGACCTGCTCGCCGGTGAGCACCTCGCGGGTCAGCAGCTCCTCGGCGATCTGGAGGAGCGCGCTCTTCTTCTCCTCGAGAATCGAGCGGGCGCGGTCGTAGTCCTCGGTGACGATCCGCTTGATCTCCTGGTCGATCGTGCTCGCAGTCTCATCGCTGTATTCCTTCTGCTGCGCGAAGTCCCGACCCAGGAAGATCTGTTCCTCCTTCCGGCCGAAGGTCAGCGGCCCGACGGCCTCACTCATACCCCATTCGCAGACCATCCGGCGGGCGAGGTCGGTGACCCGGTCGAAGTCGTTGCCGGCGCCGGTCGTCACCGCCGTGTTGGTGATCTCCTCGGCGATACGGCCACCGAGCAGCACCGCGAGCTGGTCATGCAGATACAGGGTCGAATGGTTGTGCTGGTCGTCGACCGGCAACTGCTGCGTGACACCGAGCGTCTGGCCTCTCGGGATGATCGTGACCTTGTGAACCGGGTCGGCGTGTTCCAGCACGGTACCCAACAGGGCGTGACCCGCTTCGTGAATCGCCGTGACCTGCTTCTCCTCGTCGCTGATGATGAGTGACCGGCGCTCCGAGCCCATCATGACCTTGTCCTTGGCGAACTCGAAGTCCTGCATCATCACGGTCTTCTGGTTGTAGCGCGCCGCGTTGAGCGCCGCCTCGTTGACGAGGTTCGCCAGATCCGCGCCACAGAAGCCGACCGTGCCCCGCGCCAGCACGTGCAGGTCGACATCGTCCGCCAGCGGGATCTTGCGGGTGTGGACCCCGAAAATACCCTCCCGGCCTTTGACGTCCGGCCGGTTCACGATGATCCGGCGGTCGAAGCGCCCGGGCCGCAGCAGCGCCGGGTCCAGCACGTCGGGACGGTTGGTCGCCGAGATGAGAATGACCCCTTCGTTCGACTCGAACCCGTCCATCTCGACCAGCAGCTGGTTCAGTGTCTGCTCCCGCTCGTCGTGGCCGCCGCCCAGACCGGCGCCGCGATGACGGCCCACCGCGTCGATCTCGTCGATGAACACGATGCACGGCGCGTTCTTCTTCCCCTGCTCGAACAGGTCGCGGACCCGCGAGGCGCCGACTCCCACGAACATCTCCACGAAGTCCGACCCGCTGATGGAGAAAAACGGCACGCTGGCCTCGCCGGCGACGGCCCGCGCCAGCAGGGTCTTCCCGGTCCCCGGGGCCCCCATCAGCAGGACGCCCTTCGGGAGCCGGCCACCCAGTTTCTGGAACTTCTGCGGCTCCCGGAGAAACTCGATGATCTCCTGCAGCTCCTCCTTCGCCTCGTCGACACCGGCGACGTCCTTGAACGTCACCTTCTTCTCCGTGCTCGATGACAGCTTGGCTCGGCTCTTGCCGAACGACAGCGCCATGTTGCCGCCGCTCTGGGCCTGCCGCATGAAGAACACCAAGAAGCCGATGATCAGCAGGATCGGCGCCCAGGAGTACAACAGGGTCACCCAGGGGCTCGCCGCCGCCTCCCGCGCCTGGACCACGACGTTCTGGTCGATGAGCTTGTTGGCCAGCCCCTCGTACTGGGGCGGAGCGTAGGTGCGGAACCGCTCGCCGCTTGTCGAGGTACCGACGATCTCGTTGCCGGTAATCTCGACGCGGTCGACTTGACCGGTGTCCACCCACCGGATGAACTCGCTGAAGTTGATCGGAGTATCTCCGGTCTGGAACTGGGACGAGAGGTTCCAGATCAGCACCACCATGATCACCAGGACCATCCAGAACAACCGGCCGCGTGTCGTCGAGTTCACGAGTTGTCCCCCACAGGTATTGTCGGTCTTTATCAGACTGCGTGAAAGGGGTTTTTACTCTCGTGTAGAGCGTCACCATGTGCGCTCGACGCGGCAACTCGACGCGGCACGCGGGCTTCCGGCAGACCACATTCAGGTGGGAGCGTCGCCGCACCCGAGCTGCGAAGCCCCGGAACCGGCAACACCCCCCCCTTTCTACGTCGGTCGGGCATCGTGATCCTCAGTTCTTCACGGCGAAGACCGGGTCCAGGTATTCCCAGAGGAAGTAGCCGACCCAGCGTGCCCGTCGGACGTCGCGGTTGGTCAACGGGATCTGGACACCGCCGGCGACCGCAATGGCGCCGGTGCGTGTCAGCCCCTTGCGCAGCTGCGGCGTGACGGCGAGATCGCGGCCCTCGCCGTTCAGCTCCAATCCCACCGTCCAGGTCGTCAGGAACTCCGAGACATCGAACCCGACATAGACGTTGTAGCCGAACTCCGCGCCCGACACCGGGTCGCGTGCGGGCGATTCGACCTTCAGCTGTGTCTGGAGATACAGGTCGCCAAGGGTCGTCCCGAACGCCAGATACGGCTCGAACACTGCCGTCCCGTGACCGAGACCGTCGTCCTCATCGCCGGTCGGCAGGCTGACCTCGAGTCCGACCGTGGTGATTCGTGTCATCGCGCGATCTGTGTTGACCACATACTTACCGGCCAGCTTGACGTCACTGAGGCCCGAACGACGTTCGCCGGCCGCCGAGACGCTCTCGAAGGGAAACCGCACCTCGACATGCCCGCGCCGGCCGAGCCGACGCTCGTAGATCACCTGCAGAGCGAGCTCCGTGACGCCGTCAGCGCCGCTGGAGAATTCGGGCAGCAGCAGGAACTCGTTCTCCGGAAACGCCTTCTCGGTGAAGATCGGTCGCGGAAAGTTCAACGTGCCGATCGGCCAGCCCGGTTCGGCGCAGAAGCCGCGGATGTAGCCGATCAGTGCCTGGATCTGCTCGCCGGTCAGCGCGTCGCCGTAGGACGGCATCTCTGAGGAGAGACCGGCGGCGATCCCGCCGCGGGTGATGACGAGGTCCCAGTCCCCATCCGGCTCCGGAGTCGCGACCGCACAGTCGGTGAAGTCCATCGGCTCGCTGTCGATCGCCGGGTTCTCCACCTGCCCGCGGCCGTCTTCTCCGTGACAGACGGCGCAGAAGGCGTCGAACATCGCGTCCGGTTCGGTCGGGACCTGCCCGGCGGTCGCGACCGAGGCCCATACGAGCCCGAGCAGGCAGAGGCGGACTGAAGACATCCAGGGGGCTACTCCACGACGACGTAGCGCTCGAACCGCGCCACCTCGTCGTCGTCGACATACTTGCCGATCTCCCGTCGAAACTGCTCTATCGCGCGGTAAGGCCGATACTCCTTGAACTCGTGCAGCATCCGCCGGCCCAGCCCCGGAATGGTCAGGATGTCCTCGTCGCTCGCGTTGTTCAGGTTGATCGGCACGAACACGTACCGCTCGAACCGCGTTACTTCGTCGTCGTCGACGTACTTCCCGATCTCGCGACGGAACTGTGCCAGCGCCCGATACGGGCGGTACTCCTCGAACTCGTGCGCCATGCGGTCACCCACGCCAGGCACCAGCAGGATCTCCTCCCGCGACGCCGTGTTCAAATTGATCGGCACGAACAGCCGCGGGTAGAGCTCCGTGAGCTGATCCGCACTCAGGGACGGACTGAGGTAGGCCTGGAGGTCGGTCATGCTCAGAAACGGTCGGCGCTCCATCAGGCCATCCACGATCGGCCCCGTCAGGTGGGGCAGCCCGCGCAGCTCGTCCGCGCCCGCCAGGTTTGGGTTCACCACCCCACCGCTGTCACCGACTTGGGCCCACGCGCCGGCTGCCAGCCCCAGCACGAGCACGAGCGCCATGGGCGACACCGCCAGACGAACCGCTCTCGTCGTGTCACGCATCGTCGTCCCCTCAGTTCTCCACGGAGTCAGTTCCGTCGTTCGTTGCGCGTTATACGTTGCCGAATGCCGGGTGCCGGTAGGTGTACACCAAACCCAGTAGTCCGAGCTCGACCATGGTGCCGGGGGCCAGGGCCGGCGTGGCCCCGGTCACCGACTCCCGAAACAGCTCGAACCCCTGTAGAGCAGGATACATCTCCAGTTCGAATTCCGCGTTGCCATGGTAGTGCAACCACAACCCGACAACGCCACTCAGCACAAACAGGATCGTCGTGCCCTGGAAGATGCGCAGACTCGTGGACCCTCGAGCCACCACCCGCCAGCCAAGCGTGACGAGGCTGGCCGCCATCAGCATGAGCGGCACCCACTGCCAGAGATCCTCGGTATGCCCGAGCAGCAACAGCTCCGCGCCGGTGCCGACCACTCCGATGACGAAGAGGAGGAGCAGGAAACTACGAAACCCGCCAACCGTGGCTCCCTCACCCGACCGTGTCTCCGCCATTCCCTGGCCGCTACCCTTCCGGTAGCCTGACGGCGACCGGCTCGCCCGGAGAGCTGCCGCCGCTGATGGCAACGACCAGAGATCGGACGCTGTCGAGCGCACAGCGCATCGGCGAGTCGGTCTGGGGCGCGCAGCGGGTATGCCGGAGGTCGCTGCCGAAGGTGGGCCACTCGCCGTCGGCGGTGCCCGTGTGTGCGCTGACCGGCGAGACCGTCGTGAGCAGCACCGCCACCAGCAGGCCGGCTGAACCGAGCGCGTCGTTGTGCATGGACCGCCAGTATACGCCTGGCGCCGGGAAGATGGCGACGCCTAGCAGTCCGTGGTGAACGTCGCGCGTCGCACCGCGGGTCGTCGAGATCGACGCCGCGCCGGGCCCCTGCAAGGCAAGACGAAGGAGCAGACCGGCAGTATTCGACCGAGGCACAATCCGCCGTCGCCACGGCTTCGGCGAGACCTGGCCATAGCCCGGACAGGCATGGGCCGGGCGGCGGCTGGCGCAGGCCGGACGGATGCAGCGCCGGCCGAATGCAGCGGGACGTGTACCACGGGCTGCTAGGCGGACACCGAGACGCCTCTCGGACGGGGGCCCGGCAGCGGACGCGGTCCGGGCGCCGGGACCGAGGCGACCGGTTCGACGTCGCCGTCGGACAGCTGCTGGAGACCCTCGGTCGCGAGCAGCGTCACCGTCTGAGTCTGCCGGCGGCTGAGCCCCTGCTGGTCCGGGGAATAGACACTGAGCACACCAAACAAGGTGTCGTTCCAGACGAGCGGCGTGGCGAAGCAGCTGCGCAGTCGCGGGTGCCACGCCTCGGCCATACGTCCCAGGTCGAGACCCGGGTCCGAGTTGAGGATCGTTTCGCGGTTGGCGCCGACCCAGCCGGTCATCCGGTCGCCCAGCGGCATCGACAAGCCCCGCAACAGGAACTCGTCCCTGGGCGACGAGACCTGCCAGGCGACCAGTCGTGCCTCATCCA
>JADFPE010000111.1:1893-14612 GCA_022562495.1 Acidobacteriota bacterium | reverse complement strand
AAATACCGGCAGTATGTGACCGAGGAGCAACGCAGCCAGGCGGGATGCAGCGCCGGTCGAATGCAGGGGGACT
The DNA here is from genome assembly GCA_022562495.1 of Acidobacteriota bacterium. GTDB lineage: Bacteria > Acidobacteriota > Vicinamibacteria > Vicinamibacterales > UBA8438 > NP936. The sequence goes on along the minus strand of JADFPE010000111.1, from coordinate 14,539 downwards.
TTCACCACGGGCTGCTAGAGCACTCGCCTCACATGAACTCGCGAATCAGCTCCCCGCGGGTCTCGCTGTCGATCGTGTAGTCCTGGTGCACGAGCGGTTGGCCGGTCAGGGCGGGGTCGAGCGAATCGAGCGGCGGTCTCGGATCGGGGTTGCGGTAGAAGAGCCCGATCGGGATCTTCGGGTCCCACTCCAGCGCCTTGTCCATGGCGGCGTGGAAGCTGCCGGTGTCGTGGTCTTCGTCCTCGAGCTTGTAGATCCGCTCTTTGAAGTATTGATAGGTGTTCAGCTTGTTGAAGGTCACACACGGGCTGAACACGTCGATCAGGGCGAACCCCTTGTGCTCGATGCCTGCCTTGTAGAGCTCCACCAGATGCTTGATCTGGCTGCTGAACCCGCGCGCCACGAAACCACACCCGGCCGCCAGGGCGAGCGCCATCGGGTTCAGCATCCCCTCCAGGTTGCCGTGCGGGCTGGTCTTGGTCTTCATGCCGGTCTCGCTGGTCGGCGAGACCTGCCCGGTCGTCAGCCCGTAGATCTCGTTGTTCATCACGATGTAGGTCACATCGATGTTGCGGCGCATCGCCTGGATGAAGTGGTTGAGACCGATGCCATACCCGTCACCGTCGCCGCCGGTGCCGATGATGGTCATCTCCTGGTTGGCCAGCTTGCAGCCGGTCGCGAACGGCAAGAGCCGCCCGTGCAGGGTGTGGGCGCCGTACGACCGGATGAAACCGGGCAGGTTGGACGAGCACCCGATGCCGGAGATCACCATGAGATTGTGGGGCTGGATCTGCAGCTGGGCGCAGGCTTGAAAGAGCGCGGTGAGCACGCCGAAGTCGCCACAGCCCGGACACCAGTCCGAGTGCACCTCCGGTTTGAAATCCTTGACCTCTACGACCGTCGCTGGAGCTGTCATTGTCGTATCCTCACGCCTTGGTGGGCACACCAGGCCGTGTGACCTGGTTCAGCCCCTCCCACGAACCACTCGTCCCGGTGGGATGGTCGGTACGGAAACCGGGCTCGGTCGACAGGACGTCGACGACCTCCTGGCCACCGATGATGTCGTTGACCGCGGACACGATGTGCTTCGGCTCGAACGGCTCGCCGTCGTACTTCCGAATGTGCCCGTGCGCCACGATGCCGGTCTCCGCCCGCAGATGCCGGGCGAACTGACCGCTCTGGTTGTTCTCGATGATGATGAGCCGCTGGCTCTGCTCGACGACGGCAGCGATCTCATCGCCATGCAGCGGGATCATCGTCTTGATCTGCAGGTGATTCACCGAGACACCCTCGGCCGTGAGCCGCTCGGCCGCCTCCTTGATCACCCCCCAGGTCGAGCCCCACCCGAGCAAGGTGGTCTCGGCGTCGGCCGGCCCCTCCAGCATCGGGGCCGGCAGGTCCCGGAGAATCGTCGACATCTTGCGGTGCCGCTTGTCCACCATCTTCTTCCGCCGGATCGGGTCGGTGAAGACGTCGCTCAACAGCACACCGTCTTCGTCATGCTCGTCCGAGCCAGACACATACAGATGCTCCGGAAGACCGGGAATCGCCCGTGGCGAAATACCTGAGGGCGTGTCCTTGTACCGCAGATACGGCTCGTCCGGGGACCCGTCGGCCGTGGTGATCAGCTCGCCGCGGTCAATCGGGAACTCGACGTCCAGGACCTCGGTCGCGACCGTCTCGCTCCCTTCGCAGAGCAGCAGGTCCGCCAGGATCACGACCGGAATCTGATACTTGTCCGCCACGTCGAACGCCACGGCCGGGGTGACGAAGCAGTCCCCCATGCTGACCGGGGCGATCACGACACGCTCGAAGTCGCCCTGGCTGGCGCCGAAGACCTGGTTCAGGTCGGCCTGCTCGGTCTTGGTAGGCACACCGGTGGAGGGTCCCGCCCGCATGACGTTGATGATGACCACCGGGGTCTCGTACATGGCCGCCATGCCGATCGCTTCACTCATCAGCGCAAACCCCCCGCCGGAGGTAGCACACATCCCGCGCACCCCCATGTGGTTGGCCCCGATGCACATGCCGACGACCGAGATCTCATCCTCCACCTGCCGGACACAGATGCCGAGCCGCTTGGCGTGACTCGCGAACCACTCCAGGATGTGCGTGGCGGGGCTCATCGGGTAGGCGGCGTAGAACTTGCACCCGGCCAGGGCGGCGCCCATCGCCAGGAGGTCGTTGCCTGAGGACTGCGCCCACTTCTGGTCGGTCGGATGGAGTGGGGTGGCGAGCGGCTGGAAGTTCTTGGCGGCGTAGTCATAGCCGTTCCGGGCCGCCTCGACGTTCTTCTGGACAACCGCCGGCTTCTTGGCGAAGGTCGTCTCGAACACGGCGGCGAGCGTCTCGAACCCCAGACCCATCATCTGCACCGCCGCCCCGACGGCCACGGTGTTCTGCATGACGGGCAGCCTGACCGAGTCCGGCGCAAGGTCGGGCACCGGCAGCCCGCACAGCTGGACCCTGGCCGGCGGGTCGTAGCTAGGCTGGAACTTGGCGCCGTTGTAGAGACAGACGCCGCCCGGCGGCAGCTCCTGCAGGTGCCGATCGAGCGAGTCCTGGTTGAGCGCGATGAGCACGTTGACCTGGTCTCCGTGGTTCAGTGGCTTCTTGGCCGAGAAACGCAGACGCAGCCAGGAATGCCCGCCACGGATGACCGACTGGTAGCTGTTGTAGCTGTACGCAGCAATGCCCTGTCTGGCCATGGACAGCACCAGGGTGTTGCCGGCGGAGGCTGTGCCGTCGCCGGCCGCGCCTCCGATACCGACGATGACTTCTGGTTCCGACATTTCGACCTCGGCGTTTGAGTGGGGCCTGTGCCAATCAGCCCGCCGCCCCCGCACACGGCGAACTTGTCATTATAAACACTCGACAGCCCCGGATGCCAACGCACCGGCGCCGCGCGCTCGCCGACACCAGGTATACGGGCTACGTCGCGCACGGGCTCGTGAAGACCGTCGACCCGATGATGGTCGCGGTGTGAGACGGTGGCGGTCTGCACCGTGTGAGACGCGAGCAGACGCTCAACGGCTTCGGGCTTCGGGCGCACGAGACCGCACGTTGATCTTTCGCCGAAGCGCCGCGTATAGTGCCTCTTTGGACTGCAGTCGGCCGTGCCGACGTGTCGGCACCACGCCAGCGGACAGTACGTAGGGAGGAAGAGACCAATGTCTCGACAGATCGCGTACGCGATGCTCGTGGCGGTACTGGCGCTGGCCGCACCGGCACTGGCCCAGCGCGACCCCTGGGCCGGCAGCTGGCGCGGTGTGCTGACCACACCGCAGGGTGACGACACGAACGTCACGATCACGCTCGTTGCCGGGGATGACGGCTACACCGGTCTCGTGACCGGGTTCGGCCCAGGCACCGAGATTCGGGTCTCCAGCGTCACCACCAGCGACGTGCAGGTCACCGTGGAAGGCGCCACCGACACCGCGTTCGGTCCGCTGGCGTTCGTCTACAGCCTCACCCGTGACGACCAGCTGCTCTCGGGCGGCGGGCGCGTCACGCTGGGTGACCATGGGTTCGACGTCTCGATCGAGCTGAAGCGGGCGCGACGCGCCGACGTGCCACAGCCACAGATCGAGCAGCGGATCGACTACTTCTCCGGGGAGTGGACGTTCGACTACACCGGCGGTGAGTTTCCGCCGCTCAGCATCGGGACCCGTAGCGGCTCGGTGACGTTCACCGCCATGCCGCACGGACCCTTCGTCCGAGGTCACGTGACGGGGGAAGTCTTCGGAGAACCGTATGAAGAGACCTGGACGATCGGGTTCGATGCCCACATCCAGTCCATCGTGTGGCACGAGCAGCTGTCGACCGGACAGGCGTTGACAGGCCTCGGGAACTGGACCAGCCCGATCGCCATCACCTTCCTGACCGCCCCGGTCGAGGCCGACGGCAGCGTGTATGTCCTCAAACGGCTGCTGCAGACGACCTCGGACACCGCGTTCACGGTGACCGACCAGTTCTCGGTGGACGGCGGCCCGTTCCGACGTCTGGGCAACGGGTCTTACATCAGGGTCCGGTAACGAGTTTGCGACGTACTGGAAGCACCCCGGCACGCCGCCGGCGCCGCCGCCCAGTTGCGCACATGCGCGCCTCGCGGGCGCAGAGTGGGGCGCTTGGGGACCCCGCGTAGCGCCCGCGGGGGTTCGGGGCGAAGCCCCGTCCTGTACGGAACAAGGCGCGCACATGCGCGCCTCGCGGGCGCAGAGTGGGGCGCTTGGGGGCCCCGCGTAGCGCCCGCGGGGGTTCGGGGCGAAGCTCCGTCTAGATCATGACCAACGCCGAGCTCATCGCACGCGACACCGCGCACCTGATTCACCCGCTGCACGACACCCGGGCCCAGCGGACGGCCCGGGTCTGGGTCAAGGGCGAGGGCGCCCTGCTGAGGGACGCGGACGGGAACGAGTACATCGACGGGCTCGCCGGCCTGTGGAACGTGCTGGCCGGTCATGGGCGACGCGAGTTGGCAGAGGCGGCGCGCACGCAGTGCGAGACACTCGCCTACATGTCGAGCTACACCGGCAGCTCGAACGAGCCGGCGATCGAGCTCGCCGAGCATCTCGCGGCGCTCACCTACCCGTCGATCAACCGCTTCTTCTTCACGTGCGGCGGCGGCGAGGCGACCGACAGCAGCATCAAGATGTCGCGCGCCTACTGGAAGCTGCGTGGCCAGCCGGACAAAACCAAGGTCATCTCCCGCATCGACGGCTACCACGGCGTGACGCTGGCGGCCATGAGCGCCACCGGGATGAGCGCCTACTGGCCGCTGTTCGAGCCACGGGTGCCGGGATTCCTCCACATCCCATCACCCGACCCGTATCGCTACGAGGCCCCGCCGGGCGTGAGTCAGGGCATCGCGGCGGCCAACGAGCTCGAACAGGCGATTCTGCGTGAGGGGGCCGACACCATCGCGATGTTCCTGGCCGAGCCGGTGCAGGGCGCCGGCGGCGTCATCGTCCCGCAGGACGACTACTTCCCTCGCATCCGGGAGATCTGCGACCAGTACGACGTGCTGCTCGTGGCCGACGAGGTGATCACGGCGTTCGGGCGTACCGGCACGCTGTTCGCCCTCGACCACTGGGACATCGAGCCGGATATCGTCCAGTTCGCCAAGGCGATCACCTCTGGCTATGTACCGTTCGGCGGCATCGGCATCAACGACACGATCGCCGCCGCGCTCGACGACGACGGTCGCGTGTGGATGCACGCCTATACCTATTCGGCCCACCCGGTGGGATGCGCGGTCGCCATACGCAACCTGCGGATCATCGAGGACGAGGACCTGCCGGGCCAGTGCGCGGTCAAGGGCGACCGGCTGATCGCCGCGCTGCGAGCCGCGCTTGGCGACCACCCCCACGTCGGCGACATCCGCGGCAAGGGGCTGATGTGCGCCGTCGAGATCGTGGCCGATCGGTCCACCAAGCAGAGCTTTCCCGCCGGCGACACGGTGGGACCGCGGGTCCACCAGGAAGCGGCCGGGCGGGGCCTGTTCAGCCGGGTCAAGGCCGACACCTACCTGCTTGCGCCACCCGCCGTCATCACCGAGGACCAGCTGGACCGCACCGTCGAGATCCTGAGCGACTCGATCCGCGCCGTCCTCGGGTAGCGCCCCACCTGCCCGACGGGCCTGCCCGACGGGCCCACAGGCCCTTGCGTGCTGAACGGGCTCGACCGTGCGCCTACCGCATACGCGTCCGCCGCCGTGTGATCCGAGTCGGCTATCATTCGGTCCGGGGGACCGCTCATCCTGAGCAGGGTCTGGCGCGCTGGTGTCGAAGGACCATGCTCTACCTCATCATCGCCGCCTACTTCGGCGTGCTGCTGCTGCTCGGGGTGCTCGCCTCGCGACGCGTCGAATCGCTGAGCGACTACTACCTCGGCGGGAAGCGGCTCGGGTACTGGGTTGCGGCGTTCTCCACCCGCGCCACCGGCGAGTCGGCCTGGCTGTATCTCGGGCTGACGGGGCTGGGCGCCGCCGCCGGACTCAGCGCGCTGTGGGTCGTGGTCGGAGAAGTGCTCGGTGTCGGCACCGCCTGGTTCCTGATGGCGGCGCCGTTCAAACGAGCGACCGACCGTTCGGGCGCCATCACCGTGCCCGACTACCTCGTCAGCCGGTTCGGCTCCTCCGAGACACCGGCCACGACCCGACGGCTGCGGCTGGTCGCGGCCGGCGCGCTCGCCCTCTTCGTCACCATCTACGTCAGCGCGCAGATCGACGCGACCGGGAAGGCATTCGCCATCTTCCTCGACTGGAACTACTACACCGGCGCGCTCGTCGGGTTCGGCATCGTCGTCATCTACACCTACACCGGCGGGTTCCTGGCAGTCGCCTGGTCCGATCTGTTCCAGGGGCTGCTGATGCTGGCGGGTCTGGTGGTGCTGCCGGTGGCCGCGTTCGCGGCGCTGGCGCCGGGCGCACTGACGGCGGGCATCGACCCGGTGTTGCTCAACCCGTGGGGACCGGGTGGCGCGACGCTACCGAACCTGCTGACCATCGTGAGCTACGCCGCGATCGGGATCGGGTTCCTCGGTTCGCCCCAGGTGTTCGTGCGGTTCATGGCGATCCGCGACCAGACCCAGATCCGCGCCGGGCGATGGGTCGCGATCGCCTTCACACTGGCGACCGACACCGGCGCGGTGCTGTCCGGGCTGCTGGGCCGGGCGCTGCTGGTGGGCGCCGACGGCGACTTCGCCGCGACCCTCGGACCCAGCGGCGAGCAGGTGCTACCGGTGCTGGTCGAGCACCTGTTTCCGCCCCTCGTCGTGGGGCTGTTCGTCGCGGCGGTGCTCGCGGCGATCATGTCGACGATCGATTCGCTGCTGGTGGTGGCCTCGAGCGCCGTGACGCGGGACGTCTATCAACAGACGCTGCACCCGGACCTGGCTGGCGAGACCCTGATCGGGCTGTCCCGCCGGGTCACGCTGGCACTCGCGTTTGTTGCGCTGGCGGTCGCGTTGTCGGTCGCGGTGCTGGTACCGGAACGGACCATCTTCTGGTATGTCATCTTCGGGTGGTCGGGGATTGCCGCCACCTTCTGTCCCGTCATCGTGCTGTCGCTGGTCTGGCGTCGCTACAATGCCCACGGCGCGCTCGCCTCGATGATCACCGGGCTCATCGCCGTCCCGGTCTTCAAGTTCCTGCTGCCGCTCGCGCCCGGCTGGGGACCGGTGGTCGCGCGTGCCGAGGAGCTCGCGCCGTCGTTCCTCGTGGCACTCGCCGCCGGAGTCATCGTGACGCTGGTGAGCTCGCGGCGGGCGGCACACGCGGGACCCACCGGTGCAAGGCCTGTCCGCCGTAGCCTTGGCGAAGGCGGAAGACCGGAGACAGGAGACAGGAGACAGTGAGAACCTAGGAAAAGCTGTGGGCTCTCGGCTTTCGTCGGGCTTTGGGCAACGGGCTACAGGACGAAAGACGGCGCGGGCTGCGGTCCCATTCCCTGGATGGGGCCCTTCCTTATTTACTGCGTCAGCGAGCGGCTGAAGCACGAAGCCCGCAGCCTGAGAGCCTAACGCCTGACCAAGCGGGACGCGGCCCTGATCGTCACCATCCGATACGGCGGGCCTGAAGGGTCTTGCTACCGCGGTGTGACGGCGCCAGGCGCCGGCTTCTGCGTCTGGCCGAGGACGTATCCCTTCGCCTTCCACTCGTTCAACCCGCAAAATTCGACCGTCTCGTATCCGTTCTCGTTGAAGAGCTCCGCAGCACGGGAGGCTCGCGCACCACCGTTTCAAAAAAACACCAACCGCACGTCGTGGGGAATGTCGGACATCCGGTCTTCCAGCTGCCCGAGCGGAATATGAATCGACCCGGGTATCGACCCGGACTCGACCTCATCATCCTCGCGTACGTCGATCAACAGCATGGTCGCACCGGCGTCGATCGCCGCCTTCAGCTCGTCGATGTCGACCCGCTGCTCGGGCGGGGCCTGCCCGCTCGCCGCGACGACACCCACAAGCACACACGCGCCGCACAACAGCAGCCGCCGCACGACCGAGAACGTCGAGACCATGTCGCACCTCCTCCTCAGAAATCGTGGGAGCCGTAGCACGGCGGCCAAGCCAACAGATCTTGTTGTGGCGCACGGCTTCAGCCGTGCGCGGCCAGCCCGCCGGCTAGCCGCTTCCGCGGGGGCGAGGCTCCGCCTCGCCACGCAGGCCTGAAGGCCTGCGCCACACCGCCAACCCGACCCGTTTTCTGCCCGAGGCTTCGAGCCTCCGCGCGTGAACAGCTAGTCAGGGTCCGACCAAGGATAGCAGAAAGCTGGGTGGCCCATGTCGCCGGACGCATCCAGCCGGGAAACGCACACGGAGGGTCGTGCCGAGCGGCGTCGTCCGCTCGACGCGCCGCGACCTGCCAACGTAATAATCCGCGGCAACAGGACCCGCTGAGATTAGCACCACCCAACTATCACGAAATCAACGCATTGGATCCGAATCCAAATATTTGAATTAAAAGATGCGGTGAAGCCACATCGTACTGGTACAAATTGCTGATGTATATGTATTTATATCAATCAGACAAGAGGCACAAGTATTGCTTTCAAGATTGCTTGAATCCGGCTGTTGTGTCAGCACCCATCCGATTGACTCGCCTGGTGATGACTGCTAGGCTAGGGCTTTCGCGCATGCAACGCGGGCGTTTGACATCGAAGCGGCCAGTTTAGGCACAGCTTCTAAGGAGATTCTACGATGCGAAAGTGTGCTGTCCTTGGGGGCGTTCTCCTGGTAGTGACACTCTGCCTGCCTCAGCCTGTGGCGGCGCAGAACAATGCCGCTGAGGTGTCGGCGGGCTACTCATTTCTGTCAAACGACACCCTGGCCGTAAATCAAAGTACCCTGCCTTTCGGTTTCTTCTTTGGTTCCGGCTACCAGCTGACCGACACCGTCTCGCTCGCATTCGACCTGAACGGTCACTTCAAGCGTGGCATCGAGGCTAGCGACACCTTGGAGGGAGTGGTTCCGCCGCTTCCGACCGAGGACTTCCAGGCGTTTTCGTTCAACCGGCCAGAGAGCGGGTTTTGCTCGCCCAGGCTCACGGCGGCGGAGGGGCTGTGCGACGTCAGCATTCAGACGGTCAGCGCGGTGGCCGGACCGCGGTTCCATCTGGGAACCGGACGCGCGAGGCCGTTCGTCCATATCATGGCCGGGCTAACCCGCTCCCTCCGGAAGATCGCGTTCTTCGCCCACACCTCGACGAACTTCACCATCCAGCCGGGCGGCGGGATCGACGTCGACATGTCGGACAACACAGCATTTCGCATCCAGGCCGATTATCGGCGAGTGATGTTCGGCGAGCCCGACCAGACCGACCCAGGCGCCTCGCTCGTGAGTAAGGATGGCGAGGATTACCAGGATTTCACCTTCTCAGTCGGCGTGGTTTTCAAGATCGGTCAACGGTAACGACCTGCAAAGGCCGACAGCATCCGTGTCCTTGCGCGACAGCGATGCCGGCCTCTCGGCGGCCGCGGTTGCTGCGGACGACATACCATAAAGTCAGTGCATCCGGGGTCCGGCGTCTGAAACAGCGCCGCCGGGCCCTCGGTGGATACCTCAAAACCGGCCATTCATCGACACGTCACACCCCGCCATTCCGGGCGTGGCGACCGTGTCGCCGAGCAGCGTGCCCCAGTCGTCGACCGGCCCGATATTCTCGCTCGTCGCGCCTTGCCAGCCGGGCGCCTCGCCAACCAGTCGATGGAGCCACCACGGGTACGGGTGATCTGGCCGAGCGGGCGCGTCGAAAAGTGGACAAACGTGCCAGTTGATCGGTATACGACGCTGACGGAAGGCAGGGGCAGATGAAGAGACGCGCCCGGCCGGTCGGTCTGACGGCCTTCACGTGTGTGCTGGCCACGCTGGCCGGTGGCTGTGGTCCACACGCCGAGGGGATCCCGACCACCTCGGTTCACGAGTCGGAACGGGGGGCGCCGGAGGCGGAGGCGTTGCGGGCTGTCTCGCTGCCCGACCTGTCGCGACTGGCAGAATCGGTGCAAGACCAGGTGCGCGAGCGTTACTCGTTGTTGATGGAGAAGCTTGAGGCCCGCAGGACGCCGCCCGTCGAGCTCGGCAACGCGTATGGAGAATTGGGCCTGATTCTGATGGCCGCTGAATACTACGAGGCGGCGGCAGCCTGCTACCTGAACGCGCAGGCGCTGGTGCCAAGCGCCATGCGCTGGCCGTACTATCTCGGGCATCTCTACAGAATCAAGGGCGAGGGAGCGAAGGCCGCCGAGTTTTTCACGCGCGCCTTCGAGCTGCGGCCGACACACCTGCCAACGCTGGTCTGGCTCGGCGAAGCGTACCTCGACCAGAGCCGACCGGAAGCGGCGGAGTTGGTCTTCATCCAGGCGTTGTCGCTCGAGCCCCGCTTGGCGGCGGCGCTGTCGGGCGTGGGACGGGCAGCCTTCGCGAGACAGGATGCTGCTCGAGCTGTGGAGTATCTGGAGCGGGCCTTGTCGGTCGACGAGCGGGCTTCGAGCTTGCACTACCCGCTCGCGATGGCCTATCGGCGACTGGGCGAGCTCGACCAGGCCGAAGCTCACCTGCGGCAGCGGGGCAACGGCACGCTGAGGGCGCCCGATCCGTTGATGGAGGAATACGCTGGATTGCTGCAAAGCACACAGGCCTACGAGGTGCGTGGGCTTCGCGAGTTAGAAAACGGACGGTGGGCGGCGGCGGAGGCACTCTTCCGCACGGGACTCGAGCTGGCGCCAGACGACCCGGCGCTACGGCAGAGGCTGGCAACGGCGTTATTCATGGCGGGAGACGCCCGCGGCGCCGTGGAGCAGTTCGAGGAAACGTTGCGGCGGTCACCGGAGTTTGCCAAGGCGCATTTTGGCCTCGGGATGATCCTGGATTTGAGCGGGCGACACCAGGAGGCGGCCGAACGGTTCTCGGCCGCAGTCAAGTACCGCCCGGACTATCTGGAAGCGCGGCTCGGTTTGGCCGACGCCTTGCGAGTCACCGGACGCGTGGAAGAATCGCTACCTCACTACCAGCAGATAGTCACGACCGATCCTGGATTCGCTGAGGCGTGGATCGGGTTCGCGATGGCGCTTGTCCACCTCGAACGCTATCAGGAGGCTCGCGATCGGTTAACCGAGGCGAGGGAAGTCCTCCCTGACCGACCGGAGTTGGCGGATCTGCTGGCCCGACTGCCTGGAGCGGTGGGGCGCGCATTCGCGAACTTCTGACTTGGGATACCAGCGCCGACGGTGGGCCAGACCCCTGCCCCTGACCCCTGAATTTCACGTTGACTCGAAGAGTCCGCCCATGTAGACTGTGCCGGATTCTTCGGTCGAGCGAGTGGGTTCACATGTTCGAATGAGGGCAATGCCGACGTGCCGTGGATCCAATTCTGCGTAGAACGATCCAAATAATTGGAGAAAACGGCTTCGTCAGTCGATTCAAATCGCGTAAGTTGTTGTTAATAAAGGATGCCATATCTATCACCGGACGGCACATGTTTTGCACTAAAACTCGTGGCTAGATATATGACGAAACGGTCAAGGCATTGGTCTCACGCTTACAGGGAGGTAGACGCATGAAGTTCGGGAAACTTCTCGTGGTCGTCTCGGCGTGCTTGTTGTTGGTACCCGCCGTTGTCGCGGCCCAGAGCGTGATCGCTGGCCAAGTCACCGACAACACGGGCGGCGTGCTGCCGGGTGTGACAGTGGAAGCAGCCAGCCCCGCGCTGATCGAACAGTCGCGCCTGGCCGTCACAGACGGTACGGGCCAGTACAGCATCGTCAATCTACGCCCAGGGACTTACACCCTTACCTTCACGCTGCCTGGGTTTGGTACCCAGGTACGGGATGAGCTCGTGCTGATAGCCGACTTCACGATGAATATCGACATTGCCCTGTCGGTCGGGGCGGTCGAAGAGACCGTGACGGTGTCAGGCGAATCGCCCGTCGTCGACGTGCAGCAGGTGCAGCGCACTGAGGTGCTGACCCGCGAGGTCCAGGAAGCGCTGCCGACCGGGCGCAGCCTCTGGTCGTATGCGTTGCTCGTTCCGGGGGTCAAGGTGCACAAGCCGGATGTCGGCGGCACCTCCGGGGCGCAGCAATCGGTGATGTTCGGCCGCGGCCTAGGGGGCCAGCATACGACGGTCGAGGTCGATGGCCTGATGGTCAACACCATGATCGACGACGGCCAGTTCCAAGCGTATCTCAACCCCATGATGACCGCCGAGACGTCGTTCACGACCTCCGGGATTGGCGCCGAGACACAGCTCGGGGGGCTGCGCATCAACATGATCCCGCAAGAAGGCGGGAACCTGTTCAGCGGGAGCTTCTTCGGCGGCGGCACCCCGAATGGCGGCTGGCAGGCCGACAACTGGAACCAGCGGCTGGGCGACATGAACGTCAAAGAGGACGCAGGGGTTCCGCACATCCAAAGGATCTACGACTTCAACGCGGCGGTCGGCGGCCCGATCTTCCGGGATAAGCTGTGGTTCTTCTCGTCGGTGCGGCGCAATATCATCAACAGCCAGGTGCTCAACAGCACGAAGCGGGACGGGAGCCCCGGCATCGACGACAACAGCCTGACGAGCGCCATGACGCGTCTGACCTGGCAGATGAGTTCGGCGAAGAGTCATTCGACATCGTCACCGCATGCATGTCCCTCATGGACA
>JADFPE010000111.1:0-1883 GCA_022562495.1 Acidobacteriota bacterium | reverse complement strand
GCACTACGACACCGGCACGGCGAAGTGGACCTCAGCCATGAGCAGCCGGATGTTGGTCGAGTTCGGCTTTTCGCTGACATACGAGGATTGGGACCCGAGCTCCCAGCCAGGGCTGACGCAGCCGATTCCGGATGGCCGATTCGAGTGTCTTTCGACGCCCTGTTTTCCGATAGGAGATCCGTTGGCTACGGGTACGATCCCCCTCGCGGCGATGCAGCTGCAGGCGACGGACCCCTGGTATTCCATCGTCAATAGAGACGACAACTGGCTGGGCCTCGAGTACGGCAACAAGGAATGGAACGAGAATAACTACACCCATCGGTGGACGTACACCGGGGCGGTGTCGTACGTGACCGGCTCCCACAGCTTCAAATTTGGCGGCATGATGAGCAAGGGCCGGAATCGGTATTCGTATGACGGCAATGGCAACCTGTACCAGGTCTATACAGGCCAGCCGGACCCCTTTGGGCGGATCCTGGACTTCGTTGGGCCGGACCATTTCGCCGCCGCAAACAACGTTAAGGCGGGGCTGCCCTCTGGCCTGACCGGCCTGGCCGACGAGGTCGTCGTGACGAACCACCCCTCGAACGTGATCGCCGACTTGAGCTACAACGGGGGCTTCTATGCACAGGACTCGTGGACGTTGGACCGCTTGACCTTGAACTACGGCCTGCGGGTGGACCTCGCGGACACCGCGATACCGGCGGTCGTCAAGCCGGGAGGTCGGTTCTCTCCGGCGATACTCTATGACCGGATCGAGCTGCCGAACCTTGGGCCGGACTTTTCGCCGCGGCTGAGCGTGGCGTACGACCTGTTTGGGAACGCCAAGACCGCGTTGAAGTTCGGCTATAACAAGTACGTGCGCAACGTGGGCGGCAATTTCCCGCAGCGCTATGCGCCCGCGCTGCAAGACACCGACAGGCGGGACTGGTTCGACGTCCATCTGCTGCCCGACGGCAGTGGTCCGTCGGGGTTGAACCCGTATGGGACCAATGGCGACGACATCGCCCAGGACTGGGAGATTGGCCCGACGGGGAACATCAACTTCGGGCTCCGTGAGACCGACCGACCCGACCCGAACATCCAGCGGGAGTACAACATCCTGTATACCGTCGGGATCCAGCAGGAACTCAGGCCGGGCCTGTCAATCAGCGCGGAATTTCGCCGGCGGTCGTACCACGACACCACGTCGGGCGACAACCTGTTTCGGAACTTTGCCAACTTCGGGGTACTCCCGAACGGCAGCATCGACCCGAATGCGTCTGCCGCGAACAGCTTCCAGTTCCTGCGGCCCGCGCCGTATGTCGGGGTGGTCACGATCTTCAACATCGACCCGTCAGTGCGTACCTTGGTCGATGAGCTCGATCGGACGCGGGGTCCCGGCTACTCGAACGTCTACTACGGCTTCGAGCTGAGCCTGAACGCCCGGCTGCCGAACGGCGGCACCATCTTCGGCGGCTGGACCCTCGAGGATGCCAGCGCCTACGGCGGAGAGGTCAATCAGTGCCAGGACGTGCTTGACCGGGGTGATAACCCGAACGCGCTGCGGTTCTGCGACAGCGGGTCCTTCCCGCGGCCGCTGCGGAGCGAGTTCAAGCTCTCGGGCACCTATCCGTTCTCGCCGCCGTTCGTCGGGCAGCTCCAGGTCGGGGCCTCCCTGCTGGCGTATCCCGGCGGCGCGGGCTGGCGCGGGATGGGTGAATCGTTCTTCCTCAGCCGCAGCGGCTTCTTGCAGGCGATCCGCCACAAGCTGTCGGCGTACGTGGCTCCGTTCTACACCGAAGCCAACTGCGTCGCGCCGTGCGTGCTCGGTGGAGTCATCGCGCCGCGTGGCGAGTTCCCCACGTATGGTACGTCCACCGGCTCCTTTACTGTCCCCCTCC
>JADFPE010000110.1 GCA_022562495.1 Acidobacteriota bacterium | reverse complement strand
AACACCGCGGCTGTACACAACCGCCCCCCAGGGTGATCGGGACGGTGTCGCCATACCCCACCGTGGTCAGCGTGACAATGGCCCACCATATGCTGTGACAGACCGAGGCGAACACCTCGGGCTGCCTGTCGGCGCTCACGTGAAAGTGAAGAAGTCTGGACGCCTGTCGTCGCGTCGGTGCGGTCTCTGAGTTCTTCGGGGTTCGTGATCAACTGGAAGTTGATGGGCTGTGGGCGCTGTGCGACACCGCTCTCCGGGCGGTGTCGCAAGCATCTTGTGGACGCGTCGTGTGCGTCCATACGTGCGGGAGCGTCCATAGCCCCTGCCGTGGTGTCGCCCCCATCTTTGGGTCGCGAACCGGTGGGAAGACGTAGGTGAGGGCCCGGGTACGTCCGGACCCTCGTGACCGCCGCGAGCTCCGACAGACCGAGCCAGTCGCTCCTGTTGTGCCACGGTTGGGGATCGCCGTCCAGTCGACGGTCGTCGCGCGGACTCGTCCGCGTCCCCGATGGTGCCACGCGGTCTGCCACGCGAACACCCCTGCTGCGTGGTCTACCACGCGAATACTGAGGGTTTCTGACCTGCTGCGACGGGCGAGGACGGATGCCCTAGCCCGCGGTTTCCCGAATGATTCGGAGAACATTGGCGCGCCCTGCAGGATTCGAACCTGCGACCTCCTGGTTCGTAGCCAGACGCTCTATCCAGCTGAGCTAAGGGCGCGTTGGGTGCAGACGAAACGCGGGGGGGCGCCAGTGCCTCCCTTGGCACCGCCACCCAGCCAGGAAGTATAGCACCCGCCAGGAGACAGAGACGCGGCCGCACCGACCGTTCGGCGCGACTTTTTGGGTTCACGACGCAGACGGGTCGAGTATCATCCATGGTTGAGTTCTTTCTTGGTATCTGGAGGCCCAGAATGACCTTACGACGGCTGATCTGTGGCGCAGTCATCCTCCTTGGCTTGGCATCGGCCGGGACGGCACTCGAGGGACAGACCGCGACGGGTGACCACCCGGACGTGACCTTCACGAAGGACATCGCGCCGATTCTGCAGCGGAGCTGTCAGATCTGCCATCGGCCCGACTCGGTCGCGCCGATGTCGCTCCTGACCTACCAGCAGGCGCGGCCCTGGGCCAGGGCGATGAAGATGCGAACCAGCCTGGGACCGCGTGCCGGCGTCATGCCGCCCTGGTACATCGAGAAGAACATCGGGATCCAGCGCTACAAGAACGACCCCTCCCTGAGCGAGGAGGAAATCGCCAAGATCGCCGCGTGGGCCGACAGCGGCGCCCCCGAGGGGAACCGGGCCGATATGCCGACGCCGCTCGACTGGAACAGCGCCGCCTGGAGCCTCGGCGAGCCGGACCTGATCACGGTGCTACCGGACATCACCGTGGGGGCCACGGCGCCAGACTGGTGGGGCGAGATCGAGACGACGCCGGTCGGGATCACAGAAGACCGGTATGTGGCCGCGCTGGAGATCAAGGAGATCAACGATGTCGACCCGGCCGCGCGCAGCCGGGACACCGTCGGCGGCCGGTTCATCTACCACCACATGATCTGGAGCACGCGGGTCGTGGGTGAGGACACCGAGCAGGACGAGGACCAGGTGCGGGGGACCTCCACCGGGTGGCCCGTGCACGAGGTCGGTCGGAACGCCGACATCTTCGACGCGAAGGCAGGCCGGCTGCTGTCGGCCAACTCGAGCGTCGTGTCCAGTTCGCTGCACCTGCACTCGAACGGGCGGGACACGACCGGTCACCTGGAGATTGCCTGGAAGTTCCATCCCAAGGGCTACGAGCCGGAGTATCGCCGGGTCGGGCGTGGTCTGGGCAACGCGCTCGACATCGACATCCGGCCGATGCAGGCTAATCAGGAGTTGCACGCCTACTCGGTGCTGCAGCAGCACCAGAAGATCTCCACCTTCGAGCCGCATCTGCACGCACCGGGCCAGCGGATGTGTCTGGAAGCGATCTGGGGCATGAACATCGAGACGCTGACCTGTGTCGGGTACGACCACAACTGGGTGCGCACCTACGAGTACGAGGACGATTACGCGCCGCTGCTGCCGAAGGGCACCATCATGCACATCGTCGGCTACATGGACAACTCGCCGACGAACCGGAACATCCCGGACCCGCGCAACTGGCAGGGGTCGGGCAACCGGTCGGTGGCCAACATGTTCATCGACCTCGGCCTGGGCGTGGAGCTCTCCGACGAGCAGTTCATCGCGGCAATGGCCGAGCGTCGCGAGAAGCTCCAGCTGGGGCCGAACGACCACGTCATCGGCTGTCCGCTCTGTCCCTTCGACGACCTCGCTCTGCCCGACGAGTACGGGCAACGGTCGCGATCGACCGAGACGGACGACGAGGATGACGCGGACGAGGATGACGATGCGGACGGAGACACGGCGAGCGAAGACGCCGACGAAGCCAACACCGCGAATCCGACCCGCCCGTAGGGCACACGTCTGACGAGGACGGTAGAACGCTGTGCTGTTTGGCGACGCCTCACACTCACAGACCTGGACACGTTCGCTGCCGGCCGTGCTGGCCGTGCTGGTGATGACCGCCACGGCCGGCGCGCAGAGCCGGCCCTCGTACATGCACGGGCAGAATGTGTCACCGGCCTACGAAGGCTGGGAGGAGGACGAGGCGGGGAACCGCTACTTCCTGTTCGGGTACATGAACCGGAACTGGGCGGAGGAGCTCGACGTCCCGGCCGGCCCAGACAACAACGTCCAGCCGGGCGGACCGGATGCGGGGCAGCCGACGCACTTCCTGCCACGGCGGAACCGGTTCGTGTTCCGCGTGCCGGTACCCGAGGAGTTCGACGAGAACGACGAGATGATCTGGACGCTGACGACTGCCGGGGTCACCGAGCGGGCGTATGCGACCCTTCGCCTCGACTACCTGGTCGACAACCTCGTGCAGGCATCCGAGCAGGGGGCGCTCGGCGCGGGCCGGAGCGACCCGGCCATGCGCGCCAACACGGCACCGGTGCTGCGGATCGAAGGCAGCAAGAATCGGCAGGTGCGCGTCGGCGAGCCGCTGGCGCTGGTTGCCGTGGCCAGCGACGACGGCGTGCCGAAACCTCGGCGGCGGCGGCGGCGCAACCCCTGGCGGCCTCCGGTGCAGGTGACCGTCGGCAGCGCGACCGGGCTACGAGTGTCCTGGTATGTCTACCGGGGTGACGGACCGGTGCGCTTCGACCCGCCGCAGGTCAAGGTGTGGGAAGACACACGCACCGGCGCGAACTCCCCCTGGTCGCCCGGCTGGCTCACCCCGGATGCTCCTCCCGACGGCGGGTGGGCGACCGAGGTGGTCTTCGACGAGCCCGGCACCTACGTGTTGCGCTGTCTGGCAAGCGACGGGGCGTTGGGCACGTCCGAAGACGTCACCGTGACGGTCGTGCCCTAGCAGCTCGCGTCAGGCCGTGTCCCACTGGAAACTGATCACCCAGCGCGATCGGGAGTCGGCCTGTGATCGGGGCCTCCCCCGCAATCGCCCGGACCGCGCTGGCCTCGGCCAGATCGTAGTAATCGTAGGTCAGCAGTATCGCCGGCAGCTCGGGCAGGAATGTCGCGGCGTAGGGGTTGCCGAAGAAGATTGTGACGAATGGCTGTCGCCGCGCCTGGCTGCGTCGCGCCACGTCCCGCAACAGCGACACGACTGGGTCGGCCAGGTCCATCCGGCCGCTGTACGACGCCGTCCGCACGAACACCGAGGCGACCACAGCATCATAGCGATCGATGCTCGCGCGCAGCAGCTCGAGCTCGGACTGCGAGGTGCGGTCCGACACCTCGACCGCCGTCACGTTGGGCCACCGTGTCTCCAGCTCTGGCAGAAACGTCCGGCTCGGCGCGCCGTTCCCCCACCCCGACGGGTAGTCGAGCACCGACAGATACAGGATCGCCGCCTGTCGCGGCACACGCAACGGCACGTCGTGCCGCTCGTCCTTGATGAGCGTCATGCCACGGCGGCTCACCTCGGCCGCCACGGCCCGGTGCACTCGTGTCCCGACGATGAGCGGCAGCGTGTCGAGGCTCACCGCGCGGGTCCGGTGCAACCCGAGCCGGGCCTTGGCTTCGAGGATCCGCCGCACCGACGCGTCGAGGCGTGCCTCTGTGATCTCGCCGCGCTCGACCGCCTGCTTCAGCCCGTCGAACGCCGCTACGTCGTCCGGGGAGTGCACCACGACGTCGTGCCCTGCGACGACCGCCGCCACCGCCGCCTCGCTCGCCGGGGCAAGGTCGGTGATACCACGCATTCGCATCGAGTCGGTGTAGATGAGCCCGTCGAACCCCAGCTCCTCCCGCAACAGATCGGTCACGATCCGCCGGCTGAACGTGGCGGGCCGCTCCCGGTCCGGTTCCAGGCCCGGCAGCACAATGTGGGAGGTCATGACCGCTGCCGCCCCGGCGGCGATGCCGGCGCGAAACGGCGGCAACTCGACCCGATCGAGCCGCGCGCGCGGATGCGCGATAAGCGGCAGCCCGAGATGCGAGTCGACATCGGTGTCGCCGTGACCTGGGAAGTGCTTGACGGTGGCGATCATGCCGCCATCGGTCAAACCTCGGACATACGCCGCCGCCAGCCGGGCCACCATCGCCGGATCCTCGCCGAACGAGCGGGTGTTGATGACCGGGTTGCGCGGGTTGTTATTGACGTCGGCCACCGGCGCGAAGTTCACGTGGATGCCGAGCGCTCTCGCTTCGAGCGCGGTGATACGACCGGCTTCGAACACCAGCCGGTCGTCGCCCGCGGCGCCGAACGCCATCGCCCGCGGAAAGGTCGTGGCGCCGCGGATGCGGAACCCGACACCGGCCTCGAAGTCGGCGCTGTTCAGCAGCGGCAACGCGGAGATGGCCTGGAGCCGGTTCGTGATCGATGCGGCGGCCAACGGCTGCCCCAGCACCGACCGCGAATACCCGGCGTTGAGCAGGACGTCGGGTGCCGGCTCGCGGCCGCCGAACAGCAGAAACCCGCCGACGTGCTGTTCGTGCACCCGCGACACGAGCGCATCGTAGACAGCGCTGTCGCTACTGAGATAGGTGGACCGGAACGACGGCATGATGAGCTGACCGACCTTCTGGTCGAGCGTCATCCCCTCGAGCGTCGACGTGACCCAGCGCGCGGCCGCGGCGTCGAGCTGCGGGGCCGAGGTGGCCGTCAGGATCGCCGTGGCGACCACACCGGCGAGGGCGCCAAGACAGAGTGGAAGGCGCACGGTCCGGATCGTAGACCAAACGCCGCGCGGCAAACCAGCTATCATCGTCCACATGAGCCACCGGGAACATCACGCCGCCTCGCCGGCACATGTTCGCTGCTATGTTCTCACGATCAGTGACACCCGGACCGAGGAGAACGACACCGGTGGACGGCTGCTGCGGCACCTGCTTGCGGGCGAGGGTCACGACGTCATCGGGCACGCAATCGTGCCCGACGACACCGCCACGTTGCGTGCGGCGATCGAGCAACAGCTGGATGCCGCCGAGGTCCAGGCGATCATCACCACCGGCGGGACCGGCATCAGCCGGCGCGACGGCGCCTACGAGGTGGTCAGCACGCTGATCGAGAAGCGGATCGACGGGTTCGGCGAGCTGTTCCGCGCGTTGAGCTTCGAGGAGATCGGCCCGGCCGCGATGCTGTCACGGGTGTGCGCCGGCGGGGCGCGTGGCACGGTCCTGATCTCGCTCCCGGGCTCAGAGAACGCGGTCCGGCTGGGGATGACCAGACTGGTGATCCCGGAGCTGGGCCATATGGTGCGGGAGGTGACGAGGTAGTCGAGAGCCAGCGCATGCAGGCTCCAGGTTTGAGCGAGACTGCTGCTGGCCCTCACACCGGTCCTCTCCCACAGGGAGAAGCTGGGGGTTGCGCAACCTCGTCAGTCGGGAGAGGGAGAGGCGCGGTCTTCAGCAATCTGCGAGAGCGATGACGAATACGAAAATGCGGCCGATCCGGCAGACAATCCCGCTCGAGGAAGCCCTGACGCTGGCCGAAGGGGCCGCGCTGCCGCTCGACCGCACCGAGCGGATTGACCTCGACGACAGCGTGGGCCGCGTGCTCGCCGCCGGAGTGGTGGCCGACCGGGACGTTCCCCCGTTCGACCGGGGGGCGATGGACGGCTACGCCGTCATCGCCGAGAACACGTTCGGCGCGAGCCGGATGGATCCGCGGGTGCTTCGGTGCATCGAGACGGTGCACACCGGTGGTGTCCCGTCGAGAACGCTCGAGCCGGGCCAGTGCACGCAAATTGCCACCGGCGCCCCGATGCCGGACGGCGCCGACGCCGTCGTCATGGTCGAAGAGACCGACCGGCGTGACGGCGATCAGGTCGCGATCTTCACCCCGGTCTACCCGCGCCAGCACGTCGGGCGCCGGGCCGCCGACATCGCGCGCGGCGCCGAGCTGCTGCACCCCGGTGATCTGTTGACCCCGAGCCGTGTCGGGGCGATCGCCGCGCTCGGGATTGCCGAGATCGAGGTGTATGCCCGGCCGCGCGTGGCCATCCTCTCGACCGGCAACGAGATCGTCGCACCCGGGCAGCCGCTCGGTCCGGGGCAGATCTACGACATCAACCGCTTCACCCTCAGCTCGGTGATCCGGGAGCACGGCGGCGTGCCGATCCCGTTCCCCACGACCGCCGACAATCTCGACGAGCTGAGCGACGCGGTGGACGCCTGTCTCGAGAACGACATCCTGGTCTTCTCTGGGGGCAGCTCGGTGGGCGAGCGTGACCTGACGCTCGACGTGATACAACGCAAGGGGGACATCCTGTTTCACGGCATTGCGGTCAAGCCGGGCAAGCCGACCGTCTTCGGCACCATCGGAGCGACCCCGGTGCTGGGGATGCCGGGGTACCCCACCTCGTGTCTGTCGAACGCCTACATGCTGCTGGTGCCGATGCTGCGGCGGATGGCCCGTCTGCCGGTCCACCGGTGCCACACCGTGTCGGTGCCCGCTGCGCAGCGGTTCGTGTCCACGACCGGCCGGCACCAGTTCTACACCGTGCGGGTCGTCGACGGGCTCGCCGTGCCCGCGTTCAAGGCGTCGGGCGACATCACCAGCATGTCGCAAGCAGACGGCTACATCGAGATTCCGGCGCAGACCGACCTCGTCGAGAAGGGCGAAACGGTCGTGGTGAAGCTGTTTTAACCTTACGTGGGGCTCCGCCCCACACCCCAGCTCGGTCGCTTGCGGGGACCCCCACGCCCCGCGCCGCTTCCTCGCGGGCGCGCATGTGCGTGCCGTTAATGGGCCGCTAATCTAGAGTCTCAGGGCGTCAACGCCGGCCTTCCGCGCGGCCCTGGCGAGCGCGCGATCGAGGGTTGCGAGCCGTAGACCTCGGCGCTGCGCCAGTTCCAAGTAGGCGGCGTCGTAGGCGGAGAGATCGTACGCATCCGCCACCGCACGCAGGCGCCCGAGCAGGTCCGGCCCCGCCGCGTCATCGGTCCGCACGGGCAGCGCGCGATAGAGTTCGACCAGGCGCTCGACATCGGCGTGCGCTACGCGGTGCCGGCGGCGGGCGACCCTCAGCCCGTTCGACAGTTCGTACCACCGGAGGGACGAAGCCTGAAGCTGAAGTCTGAGGACGAAACCGCGGACAGCAGGGTGCTGCGACCTCCTACCGTATCCCGACCTTGCGTTCGTACTCGGGTTCGAGCAGGTCGGCGGTGTGGAGGTCGAAAGCGCCGGCCGTTTGCTCGTAGTCGCCGCGAAACTCGGCGTGGCAGTGGTAGCAGACGGTCAGGTCGCTGAGCCGGCTGTAGATAGCGAGATCGATCAGCGTGGCGCCGGCAAGGATTCCGTAGGCGACCAGGTCCAAACCGACGTAGTAGAACCCGGCACTGATCAGGATGGCGATCCCGATGACAGCGAGGCCGATCTTGGGGTCGAAGTCTTTCCGCCCCCAGAAGTCGCTGCCCTCGCACACCGGGCAGCGGTCCACCTGCCGGTCGGCGCGGACCGCCTCGGAGAAGGTCAGCAGAAACGCCTGCCGGCACCGGCCGCAGTTGATCTGCACCGACTCGTCGGTTGCGGCGACCGGCAGCGCGCTGCCGCACTGATGACACTGGACCGTGACTTCCATGGACTGTGTAGCCGCCCGGGTTGTCCGCCGTAGCCGTGGCGAAGGGCGGGAAGCCTTGCTACGACCGGTGTCACGACGGCCCTGCAGGGCCTTGCTACGCGTTATCATCCCTCACCCCGCCCCTCTCCCGGAGGAAGAGGGGCGGGGCGCCCTGATCACCAACCTGCTTACACGGGTACCGTCGTGGCCACGAGCAGATACTTCGCCAGCACCTCGCCGACGACGACGGTGAAGAAGTCGACGTAGAGGATGCCGGTGGCCGACTGGGTGGACCGGATCTTGGCGGTCTCCCAGGTCATGTAGGCCAGGACCACTGGACCCAGCAGACCAAACAGGATCCGCTGCCAGAAGAACACCCCGTCGATCGAGAAGATATACCGCTCGAAGCCTGGTCCCGGCAACTCGGCGGCGGTGAGCGCCCACCACACCACGCCGGACACGACGACGATCCGGAGCGCGGTCGATCCGATGTGGAACTTGACGATCGACTGCAGCAGCGACACGTCCATCGAGGGGATCACGAGATACCAGTGGCCCAGGATCATGGCGGTCGAGGTGCCGCCCAGCAATGCCGCCGACGTGACGAAGCTGGCAACCGTCAGGCCGGCCACCAGCGTGCCGGTCCCGGCCGCCGCCGCCATTCCCTGCAGCACCAGGGCGCCGGCGCCGGACAGCACCGCAGTCCACAGCCAGAGTGGCCGCAGCCACGCCAGGACACGGCCGATCGTGGCCCAGTAGATGAGCAGGGCGCCGGTCGCCACTAGCAGCGCCGTCAGGCCGGCGCCCTGGACGGTGGCGCCCAGGGCGACCTCGTCTGGACGCATCGCCATTGCCACCAGCAGCAACGCCGCGGCGAACCCGGCGTTGAAGCGGAAGAACTTCACCCCGGCCACTCGCGACACCAGCACCAGGGTGAAGACGATGCCGATACCGAGATGGGCCAGAAACAGAAAAATGACGGACGACAGGGTCATACCGTCGCGCGCTATCGCGCGCGCATCAGGCGTCAGAAGACAGGAGGCAGGAGACAGAAAGCAGACGACGGTGAGGCCGGGCCAGCATCACCGGCCCGGCATCATCGCCTCAGATTCTCGTGCTATCCAAGCCGGCGGTTGACCTCCGCCCAGTTCACGACATTCCACCAGGCGGCGATGTAGTCGGGTCGGCGGTTCTGGTAGTTGAGATAGTAGGCGTGCTCCCAGACGTCGAGACCGAGTACCGCGGTCTTGCCGCTCATGCGCGGGCTGTCCTGGTTGGGCGAGCTCTCGATCGAGAGCGACCCGCCGCCGGCGACGAGCCAGGCCCAGCCGCTGCCAAAACGTCCCATCGCCGCGGCCGCGAACTTCTCCTTGAAGCTGTCGAAACTGCCGAACGCGCCGGTGATCGCGTCAGCGATCTGACCGGTCGGCGCGCCGCCGGCGCCCGGAGCCATGATCTGCCAGAAGAGCGTGTGGTTCGCGTGCCCGCCGCCGTTGTTGCGGACGGCGGTGCGAATCCCCTCCGGCAGCGCGTCGAGGTTGCCGATCAGCTCCTCGACGCGCTTCCCCTGCAGGTCGGGATGCGCCTCGAGCGCACCGTTCAGCTTGGCCACATAGGCCGCGTGATGCTTGCCATGGTGGATGCGCATCGTCTGCTCGTCGATGTGCGGGGCCAGAGCGTTGAAGTCGTACGGCAGGTCGGGAAGCTCATGCGCCATGTGAAAACTCTCCTTCACTCGTAAGGGTTGAGACTGGAACGATTCCGGGTGCGAAGCCCGAAGCTCACCTGGGTTGCCTGTGTGGCAGGACTATCCGCCTACGCCGAGATCTCGCCATAGGTCGCCTGCAAGACCCGCGACCGGAGGCGGGAAGCCTTGCCCCACGTATGTCTACACACGTGCAGCCCGATGTAAATCGCGAGGCGGCTGAATTCTACCGGATAGGACGCCGTCCGGTCGAGCGGCCCGGCGTCCGGCTCACGCGGGCATCGACACGACGTTGTAGAGTGTGTCGCGCTCCACTGGGTCCCGGCCCGCGACCCGGATGAGACGACTGATGTCATCGGTCGTCAGCGCCTCCGGCGTGCGCGCGCCGGCCATGTGGTAGATCTGCTCTTCCTGCACCGTGCCGTCGAGGTCGTCCACCCCGAACCAGAGCGCCGTCTGGGCCGTCTCGACCCCGGTAGCGATCCAGAACGCCTTGATGTGCGACACGTTGTCGAGCATCAGCCGGGCCACCGCGTGCACCCGGAGCGTGTCGACCGCGGTCGGCGCCGGCAGCTTGCGCATCTGGTTGTTGTCGGGATGAAACGCCAGCGGGATGAACGCCTGGAACCCGCCGGTCTCGTCCTGCAGCGCCCGGGCCCGCAGCATGTGGTCGACCCGCTCCTCGTCGGTCTCGATGTGCCCGTAGAGCATCGTGACGTTCGTCCGCATCCCCAGGCGGTGCGCCGTCCGATGGATATCCAGATACCGGTCGCTTCCGCACTTGTCGTGACACAGCTTGCGGCGCACCCGCTCGGCGAACACTTCCGCACCACCGCCCGGCAGCGAGTCGAGCCCGGCCGCCATCAGCTCGCGCAGGATCTGCTCGTCGGTCCGGCCGTAGAGATCGGCGAAGAAGGCGATCTCGACCGCCGTGAAGCACTTGAGATGCACATCGGGGCGAATCCGCTTCAGCCCCCGCAGCAACTCGAGGTAGTAGTCGAACGACAGGTCGGGGTGGAGCCCGTTGACCACGTGCACCTCGGTCAGCGGCTGGTGCTGTCGAACACGCAGCTTGTCCCACACCTGTTCGAGGCTCATGGTGTAGGCGCCGTCATCTCCGGGCTGCAACCGCGCGAACGCGCAGAACAGACAGCTCGCCACGCAGACGTTGGTCGCCTCGATCCGGAGGTTGTAGTTGAAGAAGGTCCGACCGGCGTGCCGCTTCTCGCGCTCGCGGTTGGCCAGCCAGCCGAGGACGAGCAGATCCCGGCAGGCGAAGAGCCGCACCCCGTCCTCGAGCTCGAGCCGGGTTCCGGCGTCGAGCTTGTCGGCGATGTCGAGCAGCCCGTGGGCCGCGAGGCGTTTGTGCATGAGGAGCAACCTGCTGCAGAGGGGAATCGTACGTCGAAGCGGCCACTTTGGGCAACGGGTGGCCTGCAGAAACGACTCACGGGACAGTCGCGAACACGATGTCGGACCGACCACCCGACCGGTGATCTCCCCGTTCCTCCACGACATCCTCGTTCCACACCAGCGCGAAGCCGTCGCCCAGCGGTTGAATCGCCGGAATCAGCGACGCTGTCGGATTATTCGTCAAGCGCTCGGCGGTGTTCACAGCGGCGCCGGTGGCGTCGAATGCCTGGAAGTAGACCTCGGCCTCCCCGTCGGTGTCGTCCGACCAGACAAGGCCGACGCGGCCGCCGTTCCACGCCACGTAGGCACCGATCGACGCACCGGCGGTCGCGGTGACGCGTCTGGCGTGCGCCTCGAACCGGTCCCTCAATTGGGAGAACGGCGCCACCGCCAGATACACCTCTCGGTTACCGTCACGCTCGTCGAACCAGGTCACAGCGGCGGTGTCCGAACCGAACGCGAGATCCGGATACTTGGACGCGACGCCGTCGTCGTCGGTCAGCCGCACCGCCGAGGCCGACGCGTCGTCGGCGCCGACGAGAAAAATCTCGTCGGTCCGGGTGCCAGCCGTCGCATCGAAGACGACCCAGGGTCGCCCGTCGCCGTCAACCGCCGCGTTGAGGTTCCAGGTCATCGGTCCCGCGTCGGCGAGCCGCTGTGGTGGGGAGAGCGGCCGCCCGTCGCGGTCGAGCCACTGCGCCCAGATGGCGGCGTCGCGGTCATCGGCACCCTGCTCGATCCAGGCACAGAACAGACGGTGGTTCTCGACCCGCACAATCACGTTCCGGCCGCGACGGGCGGGGTGTGACAACGCACGTACCCAGCGCGGACCGGCGTCGCGCGCCAGGCTCCAGGCGCCGATATGCGTCACCGACGCGCCGGAGGCCGACACCGTGTACCACGCGACCACCAGCTCGTCGTCGCCCGCGGCGGCAATCTGCGGCTCGTACGAAAAGTTCGGGGTGTCGGTCAGGCGGCGCGGTGGTCCGGTGGGATGACCGTTGACGTCGAGGAGCCGCGCATAGATCTCGGGATGCCCGTCGCGGGTGTCGTGCCAGGCGACGGCCCAGCCGTCACCGAGCCGTGCAAGGCTCGCCTCGTAGGCGCCGCCACCGCGCTCGCTGATTTCGACAAGTCGCGGCCGGTCACACCCGCCAAGCAGGAGGACGGAGAGCGCCGCGACGCACGAGCGGCGCCCGACGGCCCGAGGGACGGCCTGGCCCTCACCCCGGCCCTCGCCCAGGTGGAGAGGGAGCAACCGGAGCGCCTGCTTCAGCAGCCTCCTAGGCACGACGTCGGCGGATGCGCCACGCGACCAGGAACCCGAGCAGGGGCACACCCACCCACAACGCGTCCCATGCGCCATCGCTTGCCTCCCCTGCGGACCGGGGCGCGGGCACCGGCACGGCGTCGTCGATCGTCGTCGTGTCCATCCGGAAGCCTTCGAGGTTCCTCGTCAGCGTGGCGGGTCGCGCTTCGTTCCTCCGCACGAAATCCTCGGCGGCGGCGGCGGCCGTGGCGATGTCGATGCCGATCGTCTCCTCCATCGCGGTCCGAAACGTGTCGAGCAACGGACCCGGAATGTTCATGACGGCGCCCTGGTCGAGCACATACTGCAACAGCCTGGGGTTGCCGCAGGTGTGCTCGGCGCAGCCGACGCCGTACGTTGCGACGCTCTCAACGTACTCGCTCAGCAGACGCCTGGTCGTCTCCTCGCTGGCTTCCCAGTAGCCCTTGCGAATGGTCTCGACCATCCGGGCGGTCATATCTTGATACGCGAAGGGAGAATTCGCGTGGAAGAACGCCTGCAGGTCGAGGTCGTGCTTGTCCTCGACGTAGACCTCGAACGACTCCTGCCACATGGCATCGTCGACGGTGTCGGGCACCGTCGCGTCCCAGCCCCAGAGATACTCGACGAACGCCCGCATCTCGCCGGCCCCGGCGTACCCCTCGCGCTGCATGCCTTCGATCCACGTCGGGTTGACGTAGCGCGACCGGAACTCGGCGCCGAGGAACTTGTCGATCGACGTCATCTCGGGGTTGCCCGGGTCCCGCGTGTTGGTCACCAGCAGCTCGGGGCTCTCACCGTCGATGCTGCGCACCGCGGCCGCGAGACCGCCCATGTACATGTAGAAGTCGTCGTTGTCGAGGGCGCCGTAGAGCATCGTCGAGCTACTGTGCACCACCAGCTCGGTGCCGGAGAGCGCCAGCCGGAAGACGTCCTCCATCGGCTCGCCCCAGAAGCCGTTCCCATAGCCGTGTCCCATCTTCGAGAGGTACTCGTCGGCCATTCCCTGGTCGCTGTCCCAGGTGCCGCTCGCGGTGACGATCCCCGAGGTGTTCAGGTTGAAGATGCCGGGCGGTTCGTCGAAGATGCGCACCCCCGCGCGGCGGTCGGCGTCTGCCTCGGAGTAGCCGTCGAGCATCGTCCGCCGCGCTGTCCTGGCGAAGTCCCCCGCCGTTTCCCATGTAGAGCGCGACATGAGGACGCTGCGGCCGCTTTCAATCGTTGTGGGCGTGCGAGGGGCAGCTTTGCTTATCGCTCGCTCGATGCTCTCGCGGTACGTCTCGCTCATTGTCTCGGTCCCTTCACTACTCGCGGATTCTCTAGTACCGCGACGGCCGCCCACCACTACGGGAGTGATGGGAAGCGTCGATCGGCGCTAGACGCGCTCGGCGATTCCTCGTGAGTCGAGGAACCATTGCAAGGTGTCGCGGTAGTGGGTTCGCCACGTTGAGAGCACGTCCCGATCACCGTCACCGTGCGCGAGCTCGTCGATCACGTATTCGATGCCGTGGTGCGTGAGCGGATTCTCAAGGAACACGTGGCATGTGTCGCAATGCGCTGGCGTGTCCGCCTCGCCCCCACCATCGGCGTACGGGCCGATGGGCGTGCATTGTGAATCACACGTAGAGCTGCGGCCGTCGTGCGTTTCGGTATGGCACACGTAGCCGATCGCTTCGGCGCAGTTCTCGCAGTACAGCGCTGCTCGGTAAACGTATGCATCCATGATCTCGGTCCCTCCACTTCTCGCAGCTAGTGCTACGACGGCCGCACCGATCCAGGGGGAGCGGTGAAGCGTCGGGGCGCTAGCTCACTCTCGTCCGGTCTTTGTCCCACACTCTGGCGAATCCGCATCCGCACTCGTGCGGTCCGTCGTGTCCGTTCCCTAGACTGCATACGTGCGCCGGTGGGTCGTAGCGGTACCACTGTGCAGGCCTAGCGCTGCATACGTGTGTCACTCGTGATCCCCTTCCTCTACGTGTGAATGAACAGACGATGGCAGTAGGTACAACGATCGTCCGTAGTCGTCTTCCACGGGTGGACGGTCGTGACGTGCTTGATGCTGTGCTGGCGCCGGCATGGCTCACAGAAGCGCTCAAGCGACGCTCCCGGGCTCGTCCGCGTCCAGACTGTCGCTACGCTCACGAGCTCCCGCCTTCCTCTATGAATGCGAG
>JADFPE010000109.1 GCA_022562495.1 Acidobacteriota bacterium | reverse complement strand
CCAACCCCGCGTTGATCAACGAGCTCTTCCCGGCGCCCGACTCCGCGTAGAGCAACACCGCGCGATGTGCGAAGGTCAGGGACACGAGATCGTCGACCTCGCGCACCCGTCCGAAGAAGAGATCCGCATCCTCCCGTCCGAACGGCAACGGCCCGATGTATGGCGTACCCGGCCTATCGTTGGTCGTCGCCATTCTGTCCCTGTGTGAAGTCTGACCAGCGATCGCTCAGATCCTTGATGAACTCGTGGGCTGTGCCCCAGTAGACCCGCATCTTGATCTCGCCGAAGTATTGCTCGAGATACTCCTGGTATTTCTCAACTTGCCGTCCCTTCGCGGCCGGGGCATTGTCTTCGAGCGGTGAGAGCTGCACCGTCACGCTCACGCGTCGGCCACCGGCCTCGGTGGCATTGACCAGGCCGCGGAACAGCACCCGGAACGTCCAATCTGACAACGCATAGCCGATGAACAGCAGCGATGAGCCGGTCAGGGCTTTTTCGATCCGGGGCGGGATCCGTGCACGGTCCTTCCAGATGTTGACCAGGAAGTCGAGATAGTCATCTTCGGTCACGACGAGCGAGTCGTGCTCGCCAAGATGCCCATGAAGATGGAACACAACCGGCTGCGCCTGGCTCGGGCGATAGTCCCCGGTGTTCAGGATCGACGTGAGGTTCTTCCTGAGTTGCTCGTTCCAGAGACACAGATCCCTCTGTGGGTCTTTCCCCCCTGTTCCAGTGCCTGAAACATGAAGTGGTCGTAGTTCGTCGTCATGTACACCGGGAGCGGAAGTCGCGCCAGCACACTGTGCGGTTCGGCCGGGTCATTAAAGTCGGGCACCAGCCCATCTTTTTTGAGCACCTTGGCTATCTCGTCTTTGGGAAACGCTCCATCGAACTGCACGGCAAGAAACTGTGCCACCTTGACCAGGTCGGTGTCGTCCTCCGTGGGATAGTCATACTTGCGGGCCCACTGCTTTGCGATGTCCGCCCCGAGGGGGAGCAAGCCGTCACAGGCGCCGGTACCCAGGAAGGGCGTGCAGTCGCCACTCTGAATCCTCGAGAGGAGAATCTCCCAGTCTCGTTCGCGGAGCGTCTTCGCCATCGCGCCTAATGCGACGTCCTGTAGCCCTGCACGGTGGGGCGCTGGTCGGCTACGCTGTCGACGACCGCCTGGGTGACCACGTTGGTGAACCGCTGGCGGATGTTGAGCGGTCCATGCCCCGGCAACTGGATGAACATCAGACCGATCAGGTCCTCCACCGGGTCGGCCCAGTAGAGCGTGCCGAACGCCCCACCCCAGCCGTAGCTGCCGGGGGACAGCGTGTCGAACGACTGCGTCGGGTCCAGGAGGATGCCGAACCCCAGCCCGAACCCGTAGCCTGGCCCACGGACGTAGACGTCCTTGCCGGTGCCGATGTTGTTGCTGATCATCAGATCGACCGTCATGCGTCCCAGCAGACGCACACCGTCGAGCTCGCCGCCATTAGCGATCATCTGGGCGAACCGGAAGTAGTCCGCCGCGGTGGCGCTGAGCCCGGCCGTGCCTCGAAAGTAAGTGGTCGGCTGCTGGAACTCGGGGGCACGGGACAGCTCGGCCGTGCCGTCGTCGTTCGGTCGATAGACCGCCGCGACCCGGTCCACCTTGTCGCGTGGAACGTTGTAGAAGGTGTCGTCCATCCCGAGCGGCTCGAAGATCCGCTCCCGCAGGAACGCATCGATGGTCATTCCGGACATCTTCTCGACGAGCACCGCGACGTAGTCGGTCGACGACCCGTATTGCCAGTGGTCGCCCGGGTGAAAAGCGGCCGGAATCCGCGCGGCGCGGGCGACCCGCTCGCCAAGCGTGGCGAACGGTTCTCCGTCGTTGGTCACAAAGCGGCGGTCCTCCTCCGACAGACCCGCGCCGTTCGGGCTCAACGTCAACCCGGACGTGTGGGTCAGCACGTGGCGGATCGTGACCGGTCGGGCTTCCCGCACCCGACGCTGTCTCGGCCCGACGGTCACGCGCACCATGTGGTCCTCGTATTCCGGAATCCAGTCCGAGATCGGGTCGTCGAGCCGGAACCGGCCTTCCTCGAACAGCATCATCAGCGCCGCCGACACGATCGGCTTGGTCATCGACGCCAACCCGAAGATGGTGTCGGTGGTCATCGCCGCGTTCGCTTCCTTGTGCTTCCACCCCAACGCCGAGTGATGCACCACCTGGCCCTTCCGGGCCACGAGCGTCACCGCGCCGACGATCTGGTTGTCGTCGATGAATCGCTGGAAGTACTCGTCGACCCGCTGCAGCCGCTCGGAGGACATGCCGACCGATTCCGGCTCCGCCATCGGCAGATCGGCCGCAGCCCGCGGCCGCGACGAGGTCGCCACAACTGCCACGGCCAGACTGAGGACCCCGACCGCGGGACGCAGGACTCGCCGTCGCGTGCTCTTCTTCGTCATCTGGAATCTCCTTCTTGCGTTGTCACCATAACAGAAGAGCGGTCTCTCTCGACACGGTCCTCACCCCGGCCCTCTCCCCATGCGGCAACGTCACGACGAGCTCCGCTCAAGGCAGGCCAGAGAGAGCGGGAGAAACAGGATCGCGTCCTTCAGGGCGCGAGCGGCGCCAGGGGAATGACGCCGACCAGCGAGAAGGACCAGGCGCTGGCGTCGTCCAGATACCGCACGCCGCCGACCACGTCCCCAGCCTTCGGGAGCCCGGTTGCCACGTAGTCGAGCGAGGCCTCGACCTCGAAGTGATGCAGCCAGTTGTCCTCCGGCAACCGGCTGAAGGGCAGAAAAGCGGTGTCGAGCTCGAAATTCAGCTTGTGCGTGTAGACGCTGCCGGCGTCGGGGGTCTTGCCGGGGCTGATCTTGTCCACGATGTCGAAGTGGCTCTCGACCCAGCCCCCGGTCTGCTCCGGCTCGAGGATCGTCAGGTTCAGCTCGAGCTCTATCTCGATCCCGTTGTCCCGGAACGCGGTCCGGCCGGCGTCAGCGGCGGTCGCCCCGGTGAACGGGTGAGGGTCGGTCTCGCCGAACGGCACGAAGATCGTCTCGATGGTGAACCCGACCCGGGGGATCACGGTCGGAATGCCCACCGCGAGGATCAGCTCGAAGATCGTCTCGCGCGCCTCTCTCGTGGTGGCGACGACGATGCCGTCCTCCAACTCCTCGACCCGGGCGGCTCCGAACAGGTGCTCGATGGTGACGGTCGGCTCGATCTTCACATCTGGCACGCACAGGAACGCGCACCGGTGCTGCGCGGGAGCCGAGACCGGCCACAGCACACCGAGCAGTATGGCCAGAACGGTCAGTCTCGGCCACGGAGGCAATCTCGTCATCGTCCTGAACGGCGTGCCGTGGCGCTCTTCCACCCAGAGCGAGAGCACGGGTGAAAGCTCGAGCGCCATTCGAGAGGAAGAGGCTATCATCGTGCAGAGCGCCATGCATAGAGTCCTGCCTTCGCCACGCGGCTGCCTGCCCTGGGCTCTCGTTGCCCTGGTCGTGGCGACCGGATGCGCTCGACGTCCTGCCCCCGCGACCGACGGGGCCGACGCCGTCTACGTGGGATCCGACTCGTGCCAGGCATGCCACGTCGAGATCCACGCTCGCTGGCAGGACACGCTGATGGCGAAGGTGCTGCAGGACCCACGCGAGCAGCCCGACGTCATCCTGGGCGATTTCACCCTGGACGACCCGCTCGTGACGTTCACCCCGGAGGATGTCGTCTTCACTTACGGCAGCAAGTGGAAGCAACGCTACTACACGCAGATCGGAGATGACTACTTCATCTTTCCGGCGCAGTGGGACGTGCAAAACCGCCAATGGCGCCGCTACTTCCCCAGACGCGGCGGCGACTGGTGGACCGAGCACTACCCGGAAGACCAGATGCAGCGTCCCACTGGACCGCTGTGCGACGGCTGTCACTCGGTGAACTACGACATCGCCACCAAGACCCCGACCGAATGGAACGTCGGCTGCGAGAAATGCCACGGTCCCGGGAGCGTGCACAACCTCGACCCGACCGCCGCCAACATCGTGAACCCGGCGCGGCTCGACCCGGTGCGGGCGGACGACATCTGCATCCAGTGCCACTCGCAGGGCCAGCCGCACGAGAATCCAATTGACGGGGCCTACTACGATTGGCCGGTCGGCTACGAACCTGGAGATCGGTTGAGCGAGTTCTGGGAGCTGGAAGGACCGGACCTCGGCGAGGAGACCTTCACCCATTGGCCCGAGGGCTCGGCGCACAAGAACCGGATGCAGGGCAACGACTACGTGCAGAGCCAGATGTCTGTGAAAGGGGTCACCTGCTACGGCTGCCACGACGTGCACGGGACGGAGCACAATGCCGACCTGCGCGCCCCGGGGAACGACATGTGTCTCGAGTGTCACGGCCCGCAACTGCAGGCGGGTCCGCGCGGGTCGCTCGCCTACCACACCCAGCACGAGCCCGACGGCGAAGGCAGCCTGTGCGTCGCGTGCCACATGCCGCCTATTGCGCGGACCGTCGGCGACGTGTACGTGCGGAGCCACACGTTCAAGTTCATCTCACCGGCGCTGACCGACCGCTACGGCATCCCGAACCCCTGCACCTCCTGTCATGACGACGAGACGACGGCCTGGGCGCTCGACGCGCTGGAAGCCTGGCCGCAGGTCTCTCCCTGGCGCGTGGCGCGCTAGCGTGGCTCCGCCTCAGACCGTCCCGACCCGGTCGGCTCCGCCTCGCTAGCCGAGCTTGTCTCACAGCCCCGCTACGCGGGGGCTCGACTCCTTGAGCGAAGGCTGTTGCGGTCAGAGCGAAAACAACACGACCGAAAATGGAGTTGCGCCCCGCTACACGAGACGTGCCGGCTCCTGCAGGGTGGCACAGTGCAGCGTGCCCAGACCCAGGACCAGGTCGACCGCATGGATACCGATCACTTCGCGATCGGGAAACAGGGCGGCCAGCCGGTTCAGGGCAACCCGGTCGGCTGGGTCGTTGAACGTCGGCACGAGCACCAGCCCGTTGGCCACGTAGAAGTTCAGATAGCTTGCCGGCAGCCGCTGCTTGCCGAACCACAGCGGCCCCGGCATCGGAATCGGTACCACGGTGAGCCGTTCGCCGTGCAGCCGCGCTCGCCTCAACCGGGTGAGGTTCTCGGCCAGCGGTGCGTGGTTGACGTCGCGGGGGTCGACCTCGGTCGCCGCCACCACCGTGCGCGGGGCGACGAATCGGGCGATGTCGTCGACATGCCCATGTGTGTCATCCCCGGCGATGCCACGCCCCAGCCAAATGACCGTATCCACACCGAGATGGTCGCGGAGCGCGCGTTCGGTGTCGTCCCGCCCGAGTCCGGGATTCCGGGCTTGCACGACCTGGTCCAACAGGCATTCTTCGGTCACCAGGGCAGCGCCCTGGCCGTTGACGTCGATGCAGCCTCCTTCGAGCACAATCCGACGTCCCTCGGGCGTACGCGCGGTGAACCGGCGCAGGTGCATAGCCCTGGCGATCCGCGCCGGCAACCGGTTGTCGTGTGCCCAGTCGTCGTACTTCGCCCAGGCGTTGAAGCGCCAATCGACGAGCGCGACCTCCGGTGCGAGCCCCTGGTCGCCAGGACGCGTCACAAAGGTCGGCCCGGCGTCACGGATCCAGGACCGGTTCGTGGGAAACCGGTGCGGCTCGACCCGCCCGAGGTCGACGCCGGTCCTGGACAGGCGTCCGAGCGCGTGCCGTTCTTCGGTGGCGGTTCGGAACACGATGGCGACCGGCTCGGCAGGTGTCAACCGCCGGACCAGCTCCACGTAGCACCAGTCGACCGGCCCGAGCTTGCCCGGCCAGTCGCTGCGGTTGTGCGGCCAGACGATCCAGGTCGCCCGATGCGGCGCCCACTCGGCCGGCATGACGAACCGCTCCTCGGCCGGCGTGGTCGGCCGCAGTCCGGTGGTGTGGCGGCTGCCGTGGCGTGGGGGCTCGGGGCGGCGGGGCATCGACGAGCAGTCTGAGGTGAGAGTCCCGTGGGATGCGGCTCGCGCCGCATCCGGTTTGGCTGCGCCAGTCACCGCCCGGCCCGTTCATGTCCAGGCTATGGCCAGGTCGCGTCGCAGCCGTGACGAAGGCGGATTGTTCCTCGGTCGAATACTGCCGGCTCGCTCCCTCGTCACGCCGTGCCAGGCCGGCGCACCGTCACCGGTGTCACGCGAGACGTGCACCACAGGGTGCTAGCGGTCGCCACCGGAGGCCGAGCCGCTTCCGGCGCCAGTCTGGTCGTCGAGCAGTCTCGCCGTCAGGCCATCGTAGCTGTCGACCCGGCGATCGCGCAGGAAGGGCCACGCACGCCGCTGGCGCTCGATCTGCTGGCGGTCGCAGACCGCGATGACGACCTCGTCGCGGTCCACCGAACCGACCGCGAGGACCTGCCCGGCCGGATCACAGACAAACGACTGGCCCCAGAAATCGAGCCCGCCGTCAGCTGGTCCTTCGTGTCCGACCCGGTTGATGGCAGCGACGAAGATCCCGTTCGCGATGGCGTGGCCCCGCTGGATGATGCGCCAGGCGTCGTGTTGCGCCTCGCCCGTCGTCGCACGCTCGGCCGGATGCCAGCCGATGGCGCTTGGATAGACCAGCAGCTCGGCGCCGGCGAGCGTGCTCAGTCGCGCCGCCTCCGGAAACCACTGATCCCAGCAGATCAGCGTGCCGATGCGCGCGAACCGGGTGTCGAAGACCGGATAGCCCAGGTCGCCCGGGGTGAAGTAGTACTTCTCGTAATAGAGCGGATCGTCCGGGATGTGGGTCTTGCGGTAGCGCCCCAGCAGGGTGCCGTCGGCATCCATCACGACGACGGTGTTGTGATACAGGCCGGGTCCCCGCTTTTCGAAGAGCGGCACCACCAACACGACGCCCAGATCGCGGGCCAGGGTGGCAAAACGGGTGGTGGTGGGACCAGGGACCGGTTCGGCGAGGTCGAAACAGCCGGGATCCTCCCGCTGGCAGAAATAACGCGAGGCAAAGAGCTCCTGGAGGCAGATGACCTGCGCGCCGTGGTCGGCCGCCTGCTCAATGAGCGTGGAGGCCGTGTCGAGGTTGGTCGACACGGCCTCACCGCAGGCCATCTGCACGAGGCCCACCGTGAACTCGGCGGGTGGGGTCGCGGCGTCGGACATGCCCTGTCGGCAGAGGCAGATCAGCCTTCGGTGTGCAGCGCCTGGAGCTCACGCTCGGCGTCGGCGACGTAGAGCGAGGCCGGGAACTCGTCCATTACCCGCTGGAAGGTGGCCTGGGCTTCACTCGACCGGCCGGCGAGGCCGTAGGCGTGCCCGAGCCGCATCAGGACGCCATCGACCGGCAGATCGGCTTCCGCGCCGACTCCGGACGACTGCTCGAGCAAGACGATGGCCTCGTCATACGCCCCACGCGCGATCTGGACATCGGCCAGACCCAGGGTCCCCATGCGACCGTAGATGCCACCTTGATCCCGGTCGATCACCTGCCGATACTGGTCGGCTGCCTCCTCGTGACGGCCCAGTGCCGCCAGCGCCGCGGCGGCACGATACCGCGCGGTGATGCCGGGCTGGGTACCCGGGTAGGCGTCGGCCGCCTCGATCAGCTTCGGCAACGCCGCCGCGAGCTTTGCCTCAATCGTTGGATAGGTGCCGAGCGGCTGGACGAACTCGACCGGTGCGGCCACCGCTGCCGGTGCCGCCGTGTCGGCGGGTGCCGCCGCGTCGGTCGGCTCGGCGATGTCGGCGTCGTCGTCCGGCGCCAACTCGGCCAGATCGGCGGCCACCGCAGTTGGTGGCGGCACCACCGGCGCCTCGGCCAGCACCAGCGCTTCGGCCAGCAGGGCTCCGGCGCGTGATACGGTCCGCCCGGACCACCACGAATAGCCACCATACAGGACGAGGGCGATGAGCACGATGGCGATCCCGGTCATCAGCCCACGGCCGCGTTCATGAAGCTGCCGCTGCAGACTGCCGATCGCGACCGCGACCGCGTTCTCTTTCAGATGATGTCGCTCACTGCGCTTCATGGATCGCTTCCCGTACCTCTCTCGATCGTCCCGAACATCACAGTGTACCAGACACGCCCGTCACCGATGGTGCACGTGCGGCACGATG
Organism: Acidobacteriota bacterium; assembly: GCA_022562495.1. GTDB lineage: Bacteria > Acidobacteriota > Vicinamibacteria > Vicinamibacterales > UBA8438 > NP936. The sequence continues at coordinate 6,586 of JADFPE010000109.1, read as the reverse complement.
ACGGCCGTGCCACGGCCTGGAATTGGCGCGCGTGCCCGGATTCGAACCGGGGGCCTACCGCTTAGGAGGCGGTCGCTCTATCCAGCTGAGCTACACGCGCACAGGCATCGAAGTCTCAGTGTCGCCGCGGGGTGGGGGGAGACCGGGTGACGGAAGGCCTGCGGGTCCGGCGCAGGCTGCCGTGCTCCGGCGCCCTGCCAGGAGTGTGTCCCTACACCGCCCCGTAGGCGAGCATCGCGTCGGCCACCTTCACGAAGCCGCCGATGTTGGCGCCCTTCACGTAGTTCACCCGGCTGGTGCCGTCGTCGCCGTACTGACAGCACGTCTCATGAATCTCCGCCATGATGTTCCGCAGACGCTCGTGGACCTCCTCGCGCGACCAGCTCAGCCGGAGCGCGTTCTGACTCTGCTCGAGCCCGGACACCGCCACGCCGCCGGCGTTCGCCGCCTTCGCCGGACCGAACAGCACACCGGCCGCCAGAAATGCCTCGGTGGCCTCGAGCGTGCACGGCATGTTGGCTCCCTCGGCGACCGCCGTGACACCGTTCTTGATCAAGGCGGCGGCCGCGTCGGCGTCGAGCTCGTTCTGGGTCGCGCACGGCAGGGCGATGTCGCAGGGGAGGCGCCAGGGGCTCGCGCCCTTGTGATAGGCGCAGCGGAACCGCTCGGCGTATTCGGCGATCCGACCACGCCGCACCTCCTTGAGCTCCTTCACGAATGCCAGCTTCTCGGGGTCGATGCCGTCCGGGTCGTGGATGAATCCGCCCGAATCGGACAGCGTCACGACTCGTGCGCCCAGGTCGCGCGCCTTCTCCACGGCGTAGATCGCGACGTTGCCGGACCCGGAGACGACGCAGGTCTTCCCGTCGAGGCCACCGCCCGCGTGGGTGAGCATGTGGTTGACGAAGTAGACGCAGCCATACCCGGTCGCCTCGGTGCGCACGAGGCTGCCGCCGAACGCGAGCCCCTTGCCGGTCAGCATGCCGGTAAAGCGGTTGTTGATCCGCTTGTATTGTCCGAACAGATACGAGATTTCCCGTGCCCCCACCCCGATGTCTCCGGCGGGGATGTCCACGTCTTCACCGATGTGACGGGCCAGCTCGGTCATCATCGAATAGCAGAAACGCATCACCTCGGAGTCGCTCTTCCCCTTCGGGTTGAAATCGGACCCGCCCTTGGCGCCGCCCATCGGCAGCCCGGTCAGGCTGTTCTTGAACGTCTGCTCGAACCCCAGAAACTTCAGGACCGACAGCGTCACGCTCCGGTGAAAACGGAGCCCGCCCTTGTAGGGCCCGATCGCGTTGTTGAACTGTACCCGGTAGGCCCGGTTCGTCCGGATGTTGTTGTCGTCGTCGAGCCAGCAGACGCGGAAGATGATAATGCGATCCGGTTCGGTCATCCGTTCCAGGATTGCGCCCTCCACGTATTTCGGATGGTCGCGCAGGAACGGGATCAGCGACGCCACCACTTCCCGCACCGCCTGGTGGAACTCGCGCTCGCCGGGGTTCCGCCGAACGAGTCCGCTCATAAACGTGTCGAGGTCGAGATCGGCCATTGGCACAGTCCCTCGGTGTAGCGCGGACCCTACGGCAGGCGCACCAGCTCGACGCGCCGGTTGCGCTGTCGACCCTCGTCCGTGCTGTTGTCGCCGATTGGCTGGTCGGGACCGAACCCGCGCGCCACGAGTCGACCCGCACCGACCCCGTAGAGCCGCAGCGCCGACACGACGGCGCCGGCGCGTTCCCGCGACAGCACCCGGTTGCGCTCGGCGGTGCCGGTCGCATCGGTATGCCCCTGCACCTCGAGCCGGAGCCCCGGATCGGCGTCCATGATGCTGGCGATCGTGTCGAGCACGGTGCCACTGCCGGGGCGCAGCGTCGCGCGGTTCACGTCGAACAGGATGCCGTAGATCGCGACCCGACCGTCCCGGTTCAACGCGTCGAGCAGCGCATCGGCATCGAACTCGACGCTGAGGTCGAGCTCGGCCTCGTCGATGATTTCCAGCTCGTAGGCGCCGCCCGAGCGTGCGTCGAGCCGGCACCAGATGACGCCGCCGCCCGGCTGCGTCAGTCGGAACACCATCCGGGTCGAGCTGCGATTGAAGACCTCTCCGCCGAGGCGCCGTGCTTCGCTCTCATAGTTCGAGAGAATCTCCTCTCGACTCGTGGCGCGGTCTGCTAGCTGGTAGAAGAGCTCCCAGTAGCGTCCCTCGGCCACCCTCTGGTCCGACGCGGCGGCACCGCGATAGTTCACCACCAATCTCCCGAAGTCGTCCACATGCGACCGTGCGGACGCTGTGGCACCGGTCATCGGTTTGATGACGGGATGCTCGGGCGGCGGGTCGTCCTGCGCGGCACGCACCGTGGCGGACCCCCAGACGAACAGGGCACACGCCAAGAGCGCTGGTGCGGTACGCCGCCACGATCGTGTCATCGCTCCTCAACCCTCCGCGTTGGTTCCGGGGTCTCGCGCCATCACCTGGAGCACAGGACAACCTGTCATTATACCGTCGGCCCGGCGCGCCTCCGAGCGGTCGGGGTCCGTACAGGCCGGCGGCCCGCCGATACCTGTATCAGGACCGCGCGGGCCGCCTGAAGATGAGATCCCGGCTGGCCCAGGCTACACGCTGCAGCTCATGTCCTCGCCACAGCACTGCGGCGACTTGATCTTGCCGTGCCCGTCGGGGCACTTCGCGATGTCGACGGAGGCGCCGCCGTCGAGCTGCAGCGTATCGTGCACGAGTTCCTTACCGCACTTGCCACAGGTCATGGTACCAACGCTCATTCCGCACTTCGGACAGCTGTATATCGCCACAGTGGGTCTCCTCTCGATGTGGAACAGGGCTCGCAGATTCGACGGCCGGTTCGATGCGCGTTGGCTCCGAGCCGCGGAGCTAGCGCAACGGCCGGATCCTATCACCGCCGGCGGGCTGCGCGAAGGGTCACTGCGACCTGGCCGCCACCGTCAAGCTGTCGTGGCGATCGTCCGAGACGAGATATCGACGTGATGTCCGCAGCGGCACCCGTTGTTCGCGAGACGCCTTGAACGGAGGCTATCGTGGTGAGAGCGGACACACAGGACGACACGTGGCTCCCTTGTCACGATCACTGGTGTTCACGGGGTCGTCTCAGCTCTCCGCGGGTTCGCGTCCGTGCCGCTGGTTGCGCCGGTCAGATCCGCCAGCGCCCGCGATGTTCGGACATACTCCTCGTAGCGTCGCTGATACCGTTCGAGCTTCTCCCGCTCCACGGTGTCGAGACGTGCCCGGGCGGCCTGAGACGCCGTGCCCGCGGACCGATCGAGCTCTGCCTCGATCGCCTCGCTCTTCAGTCGGTACTCCGCATCATGGGTCTGCTCCCATTCCAGCCAGTCGGTGGTCCACCGCGCGTGGGCGGTCTCCAGCTGAGCCGCGCCGAACGGGAACCGGTCGGTCCCGTTCTGGTCGATCGCCGCGAACGCGTCGGGGAACGTCCGGCGGGCGGCCTCGGCAATCGGATACCAGGCGAGGAGGACGTGCGGGTCGGATCGCGCGCGCTCGGCCACCGGCCCGAAGGTGGCGAGCAGTTCGAGGATCTGCGCGTCCCGACGCCGCGCCCGTAGCAGGGTGACGACGAGCAGACCGACCACGCCGCAGACCGCCGCCAGGACGGTGACCGCAAGGGTGAGTGCCGGATCGGTGCTCACGACGTGTACTGCAGCAACACGAACAGGGGCGCGTCCTGCAACCGTGCCCGCCCGTTCAGAAACTGTAGCTCGACCAGAAACGCCAGGCCGACGACCTCCCCGCCGGTCTGCTTCACCAGGTCGAGCGCGGCGCGCGCGGTGCCGCCGGTCGCCAGCAGGTCGTCGACGATGAGCACGCGCTGTCCCTGCTCGATCGCGTCGTGATGGATCTCGAGCGCGTCGGACCCGTATTCCAGATCGTAGGGCTGCTGAATGGTGCGTGCCGGCAGCTTCCCCGGTTTGCGCGCCGGTACAAACCCGGCTCGTAGCCGGTCGGCGACCGCGGCGCCCAGGATGAATCCCCGGCTTTCGATACCGACCACCAGGTCGATCTGCTGGTCTCGGAACGGCTCGGTCATCCCGTCGATCGCCTCGGCCAACCCACTCGGATCACGCAGCAGGGTCGTGATGTCATAAAACAGAATGCCCGGTTTCGGAAAGTCGGGCACGTGGCGAATCTTGGCTTTCAGGTGTTCCATACAGTGAGGTCGTGTCGTCTTCAGAGGTTCGGTGCATGAGTCCCGGCGTCGTACTCACGCCGCGCGACCATCACACGGCGCGACGTGGGACAACGTTGGCATGTGTGATCGAGGAGCAACGCCGCCAGGCGGGATGCCCCGCCAGGACTTTCTGTGCCGAATCTCCGTGTCAGGGGATGCACCTCGTGCTTCGACTGCGGACTGACGCCGTCACGCGATGCCGATCCGGAACTGCGGCGGCCGCCCGGTGGGCATCAGATCCTCGACGTCCACGCGCTCGACACGCGCCCAGGGCGGCCCCTGATGCAGCGCGCGCTCGAACCGATCCAGCCCGGCCTGGTCGCCCTCGGCCTCGACCTCGACGCGACCGTCCTCGAGGTTGCACACGAAACCGCCGAGCCCTTCGCGCGCGGCCGCTGCCTGGGTGAAGAACCGGTACCCCACGCCTTGCACGTGACCCGAGATCAGAAACCGCCGCGCCACCACCACGTCCCCCTCCACATACCGTGGCCGCCCGCGATGTCCGGCCGCGCGAGATTATAGCTGACCGACCGGGCTACTAGAATACCCACAGACGCATGCCCGAACCCGCAGCCGTCGGTCCCGACCGGATCGGCATCGACCTGGGTGGAACCAAGATCGAGGGCGCCGCCCTGTCTCCGGACGGGGTCATCCTCGCTCGGCATCGTGTGCCGACACCACGGGACGACTATCGCGGTACGCTGACCGCCATTGCCGGGCTGGTCGAGCGGTTGGAAGAGAGCATCGGACACGCGGCGACGGTCGGCGTCGGGATACCGGGGACCCTGTCGCCCGCAACCGGGCTGGTCAAGAACGCCAACTCGGTCTGGCTCATCGGTCGGCCCTTGGCCGATGATCTGCAACGTGTGCTCGGCCGGCCGGTCCGGTTCGAGAACGACGCCAACTGCTTCGCGCTATCCGAGGCCCGGGACGGAGCCGGCCAGGGGTGCGAGCTCGTGTTCGGCGTCATCCTTGGCACTGGGACCGGCGGCGGCATCGTGATCGACGGGCACGTGTGCCGAGGACGGAACGCGATTGGGGGCGAGTGGGGACATAATCCGCTCCCCTGGCCCGGCCCGGGCGAGCATCCCGGGCCTCGGTGCTACTGCGGCAAGATCGGTTGCATCGAGACCTTCCTGTCCGGACCCGGTCTGGTGGCCGACCACGAGCGCAGCACCGGTCAGCGGGTGGAGCCGGCACGCATCGTGGCCTCCGCGACTGCGGGCGACCTGGCCGCGCAGGCCACGCTCGCCCGGTACGACGACCGCCTCGCCCGCTCGCTCGCCACCATCATCAACGTGCTCGACCCTGACGTCATCGTGCTGGGGGGCGGGCTGTCGAATCTGGACCGCCTGTACGCGGCCGTGCCACGGTTATGGGGCGCGTATGTGTTCTCAGACCAGGTCGTCACGACGCTCGTCCCACCTGCGCACGGAGACTCCAGCGGTGTGCGTGGCGCCGCCTGGCTGTGGGAGACGTAAGGGGGACCATCGACAGCGTATCGTCCGTGCCGATCACACAGGTCGTTGTCGTGCGTCGCGGCAGTGCCGAGTGTCGCCGGGCGGAGCCCGCCATCGTGACAGATCCGATTTCATCCGTGAGGCTGAGAGTGCGCGTGTCTCCAGCCGCGAAGATGCCGATCGCGCCATCGCGCGGTCTCGAGTCGGTACGACAGCAACCGGCAGCACCTGGATGTGTGGGTATGAACGGAACGCGATGAGAGACCGACGTGTGCGCGTTCCTGCGGGAAGGAAGTGGTCGGGGCGAGAGGATTTGAACCTCCGACCCCTCGGTCCCGAACCGAGTGCTCTACCAGGCTGAGCCACGCCCCGACACTTTATTTTCAACAACTTACGGACGGCAGTCCTTCATTGATGCCCCCAGCACAGGAACAGCACAGAGGTTTTGGACAGGGAAGTCCAGACATCTGCATGCTGTGAATTCTCATCCTGAGAGCCACGACTGATTTTAGCCCGTTGGCTCCGAAGAAGTCCAGTTTGGGCGACAGTTTCCCACACACTTTCGCCCAAGAGACGAAAGTTTTGCCACCCTCCGCCCTGGTGCACCGCAATTTCCGGTTGACTGCTGCACAGCCACACAATCGCGGGACTCGCCGCCCCCAGTAGCCCAGCATCATTTTGACCTTGGCTCAGAGGAGCACGTTCATGAACATTGCTCTCATCCGAGCAGAACTCTTCAGCCAACACGGGAGAGGACCATGTCCAACGGTAATTATTTAGCGGGTCGGCCGCGCTTTTCGCTGAACAAAACCTCCGGCGCCCGGTATCGTGGGCTGGATGAGCAGGCCCACTTCGAACGCGCGGGAGCGGCTTGAGCGGCTTGAGCAAGCGCTCGGACGGCTC
>JADFPE010000108.1 GCA_022562495.1 Acidobacteriota bacterium | reverse complement strand
GTTCCAGGCACGACCAGGTCGCTCCTGCCCGGACGGACGGCGAATCGACCAGCGCCGGTAGCACCGGTACACCGAACCGCTCGCCGGCCGCGGTGATCGCGTCGACGATGACCGCCAAGGTCCCCTGTGACGTCGCCCGCGCAGCCAGCTGTCGACGCGCGCCGCCATCCATCCCGCCGACCAGCAGATGGATGTCAGACACTCAGATATTCGTTGGAACCGTCGTGATGGTTCGCGGGAGTGCGCGACCGCACGCGCGCAACGCCGTCCAGACGGGTGCCGCGCCGCGTCGACCTAGCCCAAGAGTGAGTTGAGCACGACCTTGCGGAACGCAGTGTTGCGGAGGAGGGCGAGCGCCGCGTCGCGGTGCCAGTTGAAGTTCGCGGTGCGCTTGAGCATCGGCACCAGGCCGTCGACGTTCGCCAGCTCCATGAGCGTGGAGATGGCGCGGTCGTCGAGACGAGCGGCGATTGTGCGAAACGCGAGACCGGCCCGGATCTCGGGACCGAGGCGGTCCCGCCACCGGGTCTCGTAGACCCGGAGCCGCCGCGCGTCGAGCTGATTTCGTCGCAATGCACCGTCGAGCGTCTCGGCCGCCCAGTGACCGCTCAACAGCCCGTAGTAGATTCCGCCGCCTGTCGTCGGCTTCACGAGCCCGGCCGCATCCCCCACCGCCAGCACTCGGCTGGCGTAGGTGCGCCGAACCGGACCGAGCGGCAGCATCTTCAACCGCGGCGTCGGCCAGCTGTCCCGTTCCGCTCCCACGCGTGCCGCCAGCGCGTCGGCGAACGTTCCGAAGCTGGCCGGGGCATGACGCTCGCTCATCAGCCCGAGCTTCGCTCGCGACCGCCCGCCCCGTCTGAACGGCACCACCCAGGCGAAGCCGCCCGGAATGCGCCGATTGTCGAGATGTACTTCGATCTGGTCGAGCGGGGGAAACGGGGTGTCGAGCTGGGCGCTCTGGACAAACACCCGCGGCACCCCGAGACCCAGTTGCTGATTGAACCGGTAGCTGGCGCCGCAGGCCACGACGCAGGCGCGAGCGGTCAGATCCTCGCCCGTGACCGTGCGCACACGTACGTGATGTTGCTCCGGCTCCAGCTGCGCCACGCGTGATCCGGCCCGCACCTCCGCTCCGGCTGCGACCGCCTGGTGCGCGAGCGCCTCGTCGAACGCACGTCGGTCCACGATCGCTGCGTGGATCTGGTCGCTCTCGATCACGACCGTGTTGCCGTCCGCGGCATGAAACCGCGCCGACTGAGCCACCGCCAGAATCGTGTCGCGGCTCAGGTTCAACTCGGCGAACGCATCCAGGCCGATAATACCCGTGCAGTGCACGGGCGCGCCGATCTCGTCGTGCTCTTCGAGCACGACCGCGTCGTGCCCGAGCTGCGCGAGCGTCCTGGCCGCCATGAGACCGGCCGGCCCTCCACCGACAATGACGACGTCTCGTCTGGTCACACTGTAGGTGATCGTCCGCGTGTGTCCATGTCACGTTGCTCGTGCATCGACACGAGATCTGGTGCCATACCAACCATGGCAACCTCAGGGAGGAGGGCGTGTGGCGACGTTCAGAACTTGCGCCCGCGAACTTCCCATGTGCCGCGGAGCGTGATCCAGAACGACACCAGAATCAGTCTCACGTCCACCCAGAAGGTTTGCGTGCGGATGTAGAGGCGGTCATAGCGAAACTTGGAGCGCCGAGGCAAATCGCGGTCAGCGTAGATCTGGGCAACGCCCGTCAGACCAGGCCGTATCCTACAGCGTTCCACGAATCCTGGCACTTCCTCGATCGGCACCACCTCGCCGGGACGGTCGGCATCGATCTCTCCCGGTCTGAGCGCCCGGGGCCCGACGAAGCTCATGTCGCCCCGGAAGATGTTCCACAGCTGGGGCAGCTCGTCCATCGCCGCAGCGCGTAACAGCCGTCCGACGAGTGTCACACGCGGGTCGTCCTCGGTCGCCTGGATCGCGCCGACCCCGGCCTCCGCGTCCGGCACCATGGATCGAAACTTCAGCGCCTTGAAGAGCCGACCCCCCTCGCCGATCCGGTCCTGCACGTAGAACACCGGGCCGCCGTCCTGCAGCTTGATCGCCACCGCGAACAGCAGCCATAGCGGCGCGGAGAGCAGGAGCCCGACACCGGACAGCACGATGTCGAGAGCCCGTTTGCTCCACGGACACGGCACCGTTGGGACGTGACCGGTCGGCACCACGGTCCGCGCCCTCTCGGACCCCATCCGGTGCGATCGCCGGCTGTCGGTCGTCGTCATGCCGGTGCCGTCATGCCCCGACGGACCCCGCGTACGGTGCATCCCCGAGCACTTCACGATACAACTCGCTAGTCAGGTGCACCATCCGGGTGAGGGTGAACTCGCGACCCACCCGCTCGCGGGCGTAGCGCCCAAGCGCCTCGCGGCGAGGCCGATCCGTGAGCAGCGCGTGCAGCGCCTGCCGCAACCCGGCAGCGTCACCAGGTGGCACCACCAGCCCGGTCTTGTCGTGCTGGTTCACCCACGGCACGCCGGACGGCAGGTTCGTGCTGACCACCGGCACCCCGCAGGCCATCGCCTCGAGTTGCACGACACCGAACGCCTCGGCCCGGGTCACCGATGGCAGCACCAACAGGTCCGCCGCGTGATACAGGGCGGTGAGCCCGGTATCAGATACCTCGCCGAGAAAGCGGACACGCGACAACCCCAGCTCCCGTGCCTGCGTCTCGAGCATGGTTCGCAACGGCCCGTCTCCGACCAGCAGGGTGGTCGCCTCGATCCCGTGCAGCGCCCGCAACAAGACGTCGACCCCTTTGTAAGGCACGAGCCGTCCGACGAACAGCAAGATCGGCGTCTGATGCCGTGTCCGGAGCGCGTCCACGCGGGCCCGCACCTCCGCGGTGGCCGCCAAACGCTCGGCGTCCACACCGAACGGAACCACGACGCATTTGTCGCGGAAGTCCTGCAATTCGACTGCGTGACGCGCCAACTCCGGCGACGACACGATGATGCGGGACGCCCGCCGGAGCACGGCACGTAGGAACGGCCGGTAGAGTAGCCGATACCGCCACCGCGGTCGCACGACTTCGCTGTGAAACCAGACCAGCACCCTGCCGCGTGGGCGCGCCAGCACCACCGAGACCAGCGCCACCGGGTTCGGCTCGTGAACCACCACGAGATCCCCGCCCAGACGCCTGAGCCAGAACGGCAGCGTCGGGCAGATCCCGACCGACCCGATCCGCCCCAGACTGGCGAGGCGCGTCACGGGAACACCCGCCAGGTCCTCGCGCACCGTCGTTCGTTCCAGGTTGGCCACCAGCACGCGGCTGTCGACACCAGGCCGCTCGTTCTCGCACAACAGCTGGAGGATCCGCTCCATCCCGCCCGGCACCGGCGGGTAGAACTTGCCGACGTGCAGCACACGAATCGGCCGGTCGGCGGTCACGGCGATCGACCGCCTTCCCCACCGTCACCCGTCGCCGCGACCGGCGTCGCGTCGATCTCGCGCAGCCTCTCGTACACCCGGACCATCTCGTCGGTGTAGGTCCGCCACGAAAACCGGGCGGCGTGACGCAGACCGGTCTCGCGTCGCCTGGTCCAGCGGGCGGGCTCCCGATCACGCTCCCGCAGTAGCGCGGCCACCGTCTCGACCCAGTGACGGAGGTCGTCGCCCCGGCAGTAGCTGACCGCCTCCCCCCCGACCTCCCGCAGCACCGGCAGGTCGGTCGCGACCGCCGGCGTGCCGGAGCCCAGCGCCTCGACCACCGGCAGCCCGAACCCCTCGGCATCGGAGGTCAGCAGCACCAACGCCGCCCGCCGGTAGACGGCCGACAGCACCGGGTGCTCCACAAAGGGGAGCGTGCGAATACGCGTCTCGAGCCCCAGCTCACTCGCCAGGGCCTGCTGCGCGGACGTGAGCGGACCGCCGACCCGCACCAGCCGCACCCCGGGTACCACCTGCGTCAGACCGGCACATACCCGCAACAACCGGTCAATTCGCTTCCGCGGGATCGTGCTACCCACATGCAGCAGCTCCGGCACCGCGCTGGACGGCTCGCCGAGCAGCGCGGTCGCCGCGGCGTCGGCTGCCGCGTCCGGGTCGGCTGACCGACTCGGGTGCACCCCGTTCGGAATCACCACGATGCGTTCCGCGGGCACGATCCGATAGGCGAGCAGCTCGTCCCGGACCGCACGGCTGACGCAGACCACACGGGCGGCGGCAGCCAACCCGTCCAATGTGTACCGGGCCATCGGCCGCAGCAGCGGTGAGCGCCGAGACGCCACCGGATCGATCACCCCACGGAACGCATCCAGATCATGACACGTCACCACGGACCGCCGCGCCGGAAGGGTGTGGACGAGATGCGCGTAGCTGTGGTCGACGACATGGAACAGATCGAACCGGTCGGCGGCCCGTACCCCCCGCAACCAGCGCGGGAAATCCAGGTAGCGATTCAGGAGCCGGTCCGCGGTCCAGCTGATGCCTCGCGGCGCGACGCCGGGCACACGGCTGAAACGGCGCACGAGTTGTGGGCAGAGACGCGTGACCGCGACGGTCGAGGCGTGGTCGGTCCGCAGATGATGGTCGAGCCGTTCCGCCACCAGGTCCATGCTGGGCCAACCTTCCTCGGCGAGGTCGCACACCAGACCCACCCGGAGCCGCGGCGTCATGGCGCCCGCGCGACGTCCCCACGTCTCGCGCGGCCGTACGCCTGGAGGTTCAGCGCGACCGGCCAGTGCACCGCCCCCGGCATCCACCGGCCGCACAGAAAGATCGTCATGCGCACGAGATCATCGAGCGCCACCCGCAGGCGGCTGCCGACCACCATCGACAGCTCCGGCGCGGCGGTCCTCACCGTGGCCTGCTCGAACCCCGCCGCTTCGAGCGCGCGCACGAGACTGCCAGGGTCGAAATGGTTGACATGGACGAGGTTGGTGCCGATCGAGATCTGATAGCCTGAGCGCAGCGCCGCCCGCACCCGCTCCTTCCGCAGCTGACTCGGAGCGCATGGGACCTTCACCCCAACCCAGCCGCCGGGCTTCAGCAGCTGGCGGATCTTACGCAGCATCCGCACCGGCTCCGGGATGTGCTCCAGCACGTCGATCAGCGTCACAGCGTCGACCTGACCGCCCGTCATCAGAAACGCATCCAGGTTGACCTGATGGATCACGGCGCCGGTCCGCCGAGCGGCGTAGGCGGCCGTCCTCGGGTTCAGCTCGATGCCCTCGACGCGCCATCCATCCTGCGCCGCCTGGTGCAGGAACTTGCCAACGTGCGCGCCGACATCGAGGAGGCGACGCTCGGCCGCCGGCACCCGCCGCCGCAGGTCCGCGAGGATGCCCCGGAAGATCAGATCTTTCGACCGGGACACGAACTCGCTCTCGATCCACTCGTCAGACCAGTGCTGGTCGTACATCCGGTCGAAGTAGTGGGTGAGCGCCGGCACGGCCTCGGGCTGTCCGAAGCCGCATCGCCGGCACCGGCGCAGCCACAGCCGGGCGCCGGTGTAGGCCGCCAGCTCCGGGTCTCGTGCCGCGAACTGGGTGTGCTCGAACGCACACTGGAGAAAGGGGTCGAACTGGTCGTGGTCGCACACCCAGCACCGGTCGACGGGCTGAATGGCGGCCGCCACGTGTCGTGTGCTCATCTCGCGGCTCGCACCGGAACCGGGTGTCCCGGCTGGTCGCTCAGGTGCCGAACGGTGTGACGCAACGCGAATCGGGTGTCGTAGAGACGGTATCCCGCGCGTCCGAGGGCGGCCCGTCGCGCCTCATCCCGCAGCAGGCCGACGACCAGATCGACCAGGGCCGCCGTGTCGCCCACAGGCGCCATCGCCACACCGCTCTCGTCCGTCCAGAGCGGCTCGGTGAGCGGACCGATCGTGGTGACCGTGGGGCACCCATTGACCAACGACGCCATCAGTGACGTGCGGCGAGTCGTGACCCCGTCCGGGAACGGCTGCACGACCAGGTCGCAGGCCCGCAGATGCGCCGCGACCGCCTCCGGGGCGAGGCCACCCGACGCGACGACACGACCGCGTAGCGACGGCACACGCGCCTCCAGACCGGCGACGAACGTCTCGCCGTGTCGCCCGAGACAGGCAACGCAGAGACCCGGAAGCCGTGCAGCGACGCCGGCGAGACAGGCCTCGAGCAGTGGTCTGATCTGGTCGCCGTAGGTGCCGAAGTGTCCGATGAGCGGCGTGTCGGGCGACCCGCCGGTGAGCTCCAGGCGACACCGTTCGATCGCCACCTCGTTCTCGCAGCGCGGCACATTCGAGGGGATTGGCAGCCACATGAGCTGTCGCCCGCCAAGCCACATGTAGGGACTGAGAGACCGCTCCCAGGTCGCGCTCGACAGATACACGCGGCGGCTGGCCCCGAGTAGCAGGACCGCCATGAGTCGTTGCACCACGGCGAGGACGTTGCGGTGCGGCCGGCGCCACCCGAAGTAGAAATAGGGTTCGTGGAACATGACCCGGACGTCGTCTCGGCGCGACCGCATCAGCAACCAGACACACAGCGGCACGTTCATCCCCCGCACGCCGAGCGCATTGGGCGTGTACTGCAGCAGCAAGCTGCGTGGAGCGGGCCACCGGTCCAGGGCCCGCGCCAACCGGCCGAGGCCCCCGGGGCTGAAGAGTCGAGCGACGCGGTGCACTTCGACGCCCGACGCCTCGGTGCGCCGCGCGTCACGACCGGGGCACCAGACGTGAACGCCGCGACCCTCAGCCGCCAAACCGGCCGCGACCTGCGCACAGTAGTCGCCGACCCCGCCCGGGCGCGGTGGGTACTCTCCGGTCAGGATGTGCAGGATGGGCTCGCCCACGAGCGTCAGGACCGGTCGCGATGCGACGTTGGACCCTCACCAGGAACTGCGAGCCGCACCAGCGGACCCAGGCTGGTGACCCGCTGCCCGCTGCGGAGCACGAGCTCGGCGCGCCCCGCAGCGGCGAACGCCTCACCCGAGGCCCGCCAGCCGCCATTGACGCGGCCCCCACCGGTGGCGATGACGAGCGGGACGAGCAACAGCCCGCCGGTGTCGAGGTTCGGTGTCATCGCGCCAGCCGGGTCATCCATTCACGCGGCGCTCCGGACCGCGGCGACGATGTCCGCGGCCATATCGTCCCAGCTTCGCTCCCGAAGCCTGTCGGCGAAGGGACGGAGCAGGCGGCGGACGCCGTCCCGGCGCTCGCGCCATGCCCGCAGCCGGCCCGCCAGCTCACCGGCGCTCTCAGGATCCTGAATCAGCAGATCGGCGAGCTCCGGGGGATAGCGCTCAGCCACACCTGCGTCGGCGCTCACCAGCGCCGGGACACCGCGGCAGAGCGCCTCGTGGACGCCCAGCCCGTATGCCTCGTATCGCGCGGGGTGGACCAGGGCGTCACTCGCCGCGACCAGCCGTTCGACATCCTCGCGAAAGCCCAGGAACGTCGCGCGGGACGCCAGCCCGGCCTGGGCGAACCGGCGTCGCCACAGCGGCTGCTCAGCGCCCGCGCCGGCGACGACCAGATGCCCGTCCCAGGACGGTTCGCGGCACAGCTCGGCCCACGCTTCGAACAGCGTGTCGAACCCCTTGCGCCGGTCCCCGAGCGCGCCAATGAAGAGGATGTGCCGTCGGTCGGCCGGCCAGCCCAACGTCTGGCGCGCCGCGCGGACCTCGTCCGGACCGACGAGCGCGAACCGCTCGCGGTCGATGCCGTAGTAGATCACCCGGGTGCGAGACACCGGGACCGCGAGGCGCTCGACGAGATCGCGCTGGGTTCGCCGGCTGTTGCACACAGCGAGACGCGCCCGCGTCAGGTTCCGCCGTTCGTGCGTCAGGTCTCGGCCCCGCCGGAAGCGGCCTTTGACCCGTCGGACCAGGCTCGTCCGGTGCTCCGGCTCATACGCGGCGTGCACGTAGTGCACCCACGAGACGTCGAACCAGGGACAGTTGCCCCCGTTGACGACCACCCGGCCGCCGCGGCTGGCCACGCGTGCTGCCCACGCCGTGCTCTGTCTGGCCAGGAACGGCTCACCCAGCACGTGGGACCCGAACGGCCGGCGCGCCAGATGCACCCGCACCCGTCCGACGTCGAACAGCTCGGTGGCGGCGCGGTGTGTCACCAGGTGCAGCTCGACCTCGGGGTCGGCGGCCAGATGGGTGGCCAGTGCGAGGTTGGCGCGGTCCATCCCCCCGTGGAGACTGAAGTCGCCGCTCACGAGGAGCCACAGGCTCATATGTCGAGCTCGCGCGAGCCCTCCACGACACCATGCAGCGCGCCAGACAGAAACCAGTACTGCATCCCGATGGCGGTCAGGAACGGCGTGAACGTGAAACAGAGCATCAGGGTCCCCATGTTGGCGGCCAGCACCACCGCGGCGCTGGCCTGCACCCAGTTGTCCGTGGCCTCGCGGACCACGCGCCATTCGTAGAATGCGGTGACGATGAGCGCAAGGCTGTAGGTGGCGAGCACGATGAACCCGCCGTCGATCAGCCAACCGCTGATCTGGATCTCCGCCCAGATCGACGGCGCATCGAGGTTGGACTCGTCGAAGAAATAGCGAGCGGTCATGCCCCACCGCCCCAGACCCGACCCGAACGGCGCGTCGACCACGTCCGCGAAGGCGTAGACGACCTGTCCGCCTCGAGAGGCGTAGTAGAGCTCGAACGGATCGGCCTCTAACAGCGTCGTGACCCGACTCATGATCGCAGGGCCACCCAAGGTGATCGCGAAGGCGAGACCGCCGACGACCACCGCAGCCAGCATCGTCGAAAACGCCGCGGCACTGGAGCCCCGGCGCTGGAAGACGAGCAACGCCAGATACAGCGCGCACATGCCGATGAGCAAGACCAGCGAGGTCCGCACCTGGCTCAGATAGATGGCCATGACGCCGGCCATCGCAAACCCAGCCGCAATCAGTCGATAGAGCTTCGAGATCGGGCTGGCGGCAAACACCGCACCCAGCAGACCGGCGAACATGCCGGGACCCGCCACCGCGCCGGGCGTGTCGAAGAGACCCGGTGGGCGGATGATCCGCTGCCCCTCCGCGCCTATGTAGGACACGGCGGACAGACCGTACCGGGACTCCGTCACGATGCGGGACAGCTCGCCGGGCATCCAGGTGTCGGGATCGTAAACCTGCAGGACGCCGACCGTCGCGTTGATGCCGCTGGTGACCAACAGGAGCACCAAGAGTCGGCGTAGATGCTCCGGGGTCCGCACCAGGCTCGGCGCCCAGAACAACGGGCTCATGACGCAAAAGTAGAGCACGATCTGCGCAGCACCACTGACCGGCGAGTTGGTGGTCGGGTGGGCGATCATCAAGCAGAGATACGCAACCGTGGCGAGCAGCCACGGAACGGCGGGGTGCCGCGGCAGCTGGATGTTCCGCATCAGGACCATGTAGGCCAGGATCCCGATCGGCAACAAGAAGGATGCCATCCGCACCGCGAGCCGCAGCCCCTGTGTCCCGGGCAGTATCAGCATCGCTGGCAAGAGGGTCTGGCTGACGATGAACCACTCGGCGAGCCCCCACTCGGAGATGCGCCAGGGCGGAGCGATGTAGCTCGCGGCCTCTTCCTGATGGTCGGGGCCGATCTCGTCGTCGGCGTGGACAGCCGGTTGCACCATTGGTTCAGGAGTGCAGATTGCGAAGACGATCCATCTTCCGCATCCGGACGTCGAGGGTCAGTCGCGCGCCGAGCGCGTCGTGTGCTGCTCCGGTCATCGTCAAGACCCGTTGTGCGTCACGCGGCCCAGCACTTCGGACAGCCTGGCGAGCTGGGTGGCCGGGTCCGAGACCTGCCGGGCACGGGCCGGCCCGCCACGTCCGAGGGTGCGTCGCGCGTCACCCTCGCGAATCAGACGTTCCAGCACCGCCGCCAGGGCCGGAACGTCGCCGACGGACACCAGGACCCCGCACGACTCGTCAACCACCTCGCTCGGACCACCACGGTTCGTCGACACCACCGGGAGACCGGCGGACAACGCCTCGATAAAGACGATCCCGAACGGCTCCGGCTCGAGGTTGGGCTGACAGTAGATGTCGGCGGCCGCCAGGACCTGACCGACGTCGCTGCGCTCGCCGACGAATCGGACCCGGTCAGCGATGCCCAGAGCCGCTACCCGGGCCTCGAGCTCGGCCAGATATCGCACCTCGAACGGCCGCTGCGCACCGCCCACCATCCACGCCACCCATCCCGGCACCTGCCGGAGCTGACCCAGCGCGTCGAGGTGCAGCCGATGCCCTTTCCCGGCCTCCAGCCGGCTTACCTGCACGATGACGACGGCGTCCTGCGGAGTCTCGAGCTCCGCGCGGACCGCCGCACGCAACTCGACCGTCGCAGACGGGGTGGCGAGCCGGACCGGGGGATACATCCACTCGCCCTCAGACCGCGGGAACATGGGCCCGGCGGCGGACGCGGTATACCGCGAGTTGGACACCACGAGCTCGGGGGTCGTGCGGCGCCCCCACCGGTCAATCCAGCTATCGTTCGGTGGACTGTGCAGCCACTGCACGAGCGGCGGAGGGGCAGAGCGGAGCACAGGTCCGAACACGGCGTTGACCCAAGGCGAATGGGACACCACGACATCGAAGGGCTCGGCGCCGACCAGCCGCCGCAAGGCGCGCCGTGCCCGCCAGACGCTGAGCGGCCTCGCCAGCCGCACGCTCCCCAGACGGTGCAGCGGCGCCCCGGCACGAGCGAGCTCGGCGCTGAGACGCCCCTCGAAGCACAGCCCGAAGTGTGGCTCCATCGCGGGGCACAGCGCCCGGTCGTGCGCCAGCAACACCAGCAGCGTTTCGATGCCTCCGTACAGGTTGCCGCTGTAGAGGTGCAGGACCCGCATCACCGTCGGGCCCGCAACGCCTCGTAGAGGGGCACGAGCGTGTCGGCGAGCAGCCGCCGGTCGAACCGGCGCGCGCTTCGCGCGGCGGCATCGCCCAGCCGGCGCCGCTCGTCCGGGTCGGCCGCCAGACGTGCGATGGCCCCGGCGAGTTGACCCGCGTCGCCGGGCGAGAACGCCAGCCCGTCCACGCCGTCCTCGACAATCTCGGCGGCCCCACCGGCGCGGCTCGCAATCACAGGCCGGCCACAGGCCATCGCTTCGGCGATAACCAGACCGAACGGCTCGGGCTCGGTGCTGGCGTGGACGACCACGTCGAGCGCACGCATTGCGTCTTCCGGCGCCTCGACGAACCCGGTGAACCCCACGCGGCCCTCGAGACCGAGAGCGCGTGCGCGCGCGCGCAGCTCATCGAGCGAACACTGGCTCGCCTCGGTGTCGTAGATCGGACCGCCGACCACATAGCCCCTCACCGGGGTCTCGGGCGGCACGGCGGCCAGCGCGTCGAGGAAGAGGAAGTGACCCTTCCATCGGGCCATCACTGCGACAAGCCCGACCCGGACGACGCCAGCCGCCGCCGGGGGCAGACCCGCCAGCGCGTCGAGGTCGACGACCGGTCCGTTCGCTCTAAATCGCTCGAGATCGACCCCATTGTACATGGTCGAGACCGGAACCCGATCGCCCAGCACGTCGCGTACATCCCGCGCCACGCTCTCGGAATTCGCCAGAATCGCATCGCAGCGAGAAACGAGCCGACCCATCAAACGCGCGCTCACGGGACGTCTTTGTAGATAGTCGTGCACGTGCCAGACCAACGCCGCTCCGCGGGGTTTGGCCGCCGCCGCCAGCAGATGTGCCTTGAGGCCGTTCGCGTGGATCACATCGGTCCGGTGTGCGCGCAGGGTCGCGCGGAGCCGGTGCACATACCAGGGCGTCGCCAGCGCGGCGCGCGCCAGCCTGGCCACCGCGAGCCCGCCATCGGAGGTGAACCCGTGTTCGCCGAATCTGGCCAACGCCGGCGGGAACGGGAGGATGATCGTCCGCACGCCAAGCGGCTGCGCTTCGCGCACCAGACGGCCGTCCCGCGGGGCAACCAGGACAAGGGTCCAGGCCGGCCGCGCCTGCCGCAGACTGGCGAGCACGTCGCGGAGGCTCGCCTCGGCGCCACCGAGATGACCCGAGGTACTCAAAAAGGTGAGACGCATCGAGCCGCCCGACCGTGGCGTACCATGGTAGCCGCGACGAGGTGAAGAGACCGGCCGCCGGTCCCCCTACCGTCGTCCGGGGGAGAGGCACGCGTTGTCTCGCGGGACGGTCCTAGAACCGGCGGGCGCGGACGTTGATCGTGTCGCCCGGCTGGACCTGGTCGTCCTCATCGACCCCGACTTCTATCCGCGTGTCGTCGACTATGCGCGAGATCCGGATGCCGCGATTGGAGCCGCGGCTCGTATACCCGCCGGCGAGCGCGATCGCCTGTTGCACCGTCATGCCCCGGGTCCAGACATACGAACCGGGTGAGGCTACCTGTCCCAACACGTAGAAGGTGGGCGCCCTCGGCACGTTGATGGTGTCGCCATCGAGGACCGTGACAAGCGCGAGCCGCCCGGTGCGAATATCCTCGAGACTGACCCGGATGACCTCGACCCCCGGGTCACCGTCCTCCGCCAGCACCGGGCCGGCCAGCATCCGACCGTTGGCCGGCCGGATGATGTGAACCTCGTCGCCCGCCTGCGCGGTGGTGCCACCGGCCTGCACCAGCACCGCGATCAGCGTGAGGTTGCCCGACAACCGGTAGATGCCCGGACTGCCGACCTCGCCGAGGACATAGACGCTTTGACGACGGTACTCTTCGATCTCGCAGCTCACCTGGGGATTGACGAGAAATCCGTCGCCCAGCTGCCGGGTGATCTCGTCCTGGATCTCACCCAAAGTGAGGCCGCCGACCGACACCGACCCGAGCAACGGGAAGGTGATGTTCCCGCCGGCATCGACCGTGTAGATGCTGGTCAGATCATCCTCGTTGAACACAGCGATCCGCAGCGTGTCCTCCGGCCCCACCAGGTAGTGCGCAGCTATGGGCTGCTGCGCGCCAAGCCGGAGACCGGCGCACGTCACGCCGATCACCAGCGCGACGGCGATCGCCACGCGTGGCGTCCCACCAGCGCTACAGCAGATAGGCAAGCGTCCCATAGTAGATGACCCGATCGTACTCCCGATCGCGTCTGAAGATCGAGCGTCGCTTTTCTAGCTGTCCGTTGATATCGACCCTGAAGGTCTCGCCCAGACGATACCCGACACCGACCTTCCCGGTTGTCAGCTGCTCTGTGCCACGCGGTCCGAAGGCGGGGTCGGGCAGGTCCCGATAGGCCAGCTCGTAGCGTCCAAGGGAGACCTCCAGATCGAACGGCCCGCCAATCTGCTGGGTGATCGTCACCGTGGCCCCGGTCTGCACGTAATACGGGTGCAGCGGATCAAACGAGTACTCGGTGTTCCGCTCGACTTCGATACGGAACTGGGTGACGTCCAGCAATGAGACCGTGAGATTCCCCTGGGTGACAACCCCCTCGAATCCCTCCAACGCTGGGCTTGTCGGCGTCAGCGTCTTGAAGCCCACCATCAGCTCGCCCGAGATGAACGCGTCCGGCTGAAAGACGAGCCGTGGCATGACTGACCACGCGTTGTTGTTCCGCACCGACTCGCCCGTGAAGCGAGCTGTGGTGTACTCTCCGTCGACCAGCAACATCGTCAGCGGAGTGAGCTCGAACCGCATTCCGGCACCGTACGTTCGCGTCGTACTGTCAAGCTGCTCTGATAGGTTCGCGCCCTGGAACTGCTCGTTGCCCGCGTACCTGATGCGTGCTAGCCGGCTCGACACTGCCAGGGACGTGCGGCTGCCGACGACCCACTCGAGACCTGCGCCTATGGTCGGCGCCGTACGCTGTGCGCGGACGTCGATCTCGAGCCCCTGGCGTGCCCTGGTTCTCACGAACTCGCCGGTCGCCCACGGGTGCAGGCGGTCGAAGAACCCCTCGAAGCGCAGATCGACGGTGTTGTTGAACGACCGCTCGCTCCGGAACTTCTGAAACCAGACATAGTCGGTGTTCAGGCGCCCCGTAAAGCGCATGGGACCGAACAGTGAGACGCCCGCAATCTCGACCGAGGGCGTAACCGTAAAGTCACTCTCTTGGACGTCGTCGTTGAAGACGTTGTTGTCGACCCCGATATCCCTGAGCGCGAAGGTCGGGGTCAGATAGAGCGGCCCCAGCTGGATCGGGCTGTCGGGCGGTACGTTCTCTGGGATCTGGACCGTGCCGGTGACCTGGGCGACACAGGGGGCAACCCGCAGCAGCAGCACCGCTACAGCCAGGCAGACCATGGCCCAGCGGCTGTCCACCGTGAAGGACAGTCTCGACCAGGATCCGTTCGATGTCATCGGTCGCTCCAAAGCGCCCCACCCCTGGGTCTGCGCGACAAACCGATCAGCAACACCCGAACCATCGCGCGCGGTGTCGTCGAACGGTACGTGACCGCGCGGCTCACACGAGGTATCGCGGCCGCGTGTTGATGCAGCTTCGCCGTCTCACCTACGACCGGTACGCGCAACCGCGCTGCTCATAGACGACGAAATCGCCCGAATGATCGAACACGACACGGCCGAATTGACGGTGTCCAATGACGATCGGGGCCGCGCCGCGGCCTGAGAAAGGGACACTGTCCCCTCTATATCCCTTATCGGCCGCACGCCGCCCGGACCCCACGCCACCGGCCAGCCCTTTGTGCAGGCACGCCGGCTCCGGCCGAGCGGTATCTGCGCCGGACGGACCGGCCTACTACCCGGACGGATGGCGTGGAGCCGACGTACCACGGTGGCGGCGATGGCGTATCCTGCGTCCGGCGCGACACAACCAGAACCGGATGGTACGGAGTGCGC
>JADFPE010000107.1 GCA_022562495.1 Acidobacteriota bacterium | reverse complement strand
TGTCGGTGTGATCCAGCCGCTACCGGGTCCATGCCGTGGTAGCGGTCAAGGTCCTTCAGGGTCGCCCCCGCATCCGCCTGTAGCGCCGGTCGCGAAGGCTCAACCTCGTTGGGCCGTCTCGCCGCGGCCCCGTCTAGCCCGCATCAGTACACCCCGAGATCATCGAGCCAGATGACGCCTTCGGTGCCGGGCGGCACCGCACCGATGTCGACGAGGAAGACGATCGCCTCGATGTCGGCGAGGTCGAGCGTGCCGTCGGTATGCGGGTCGACGCTGCGCAGCCGGCTGAACGGCAGGGTCACCGTCCGCCAGGCGTTGCTGGTTTTGACCGAGGCGAACCATGACTCTGTGCCCTCGGGCGTCTCCGGGTTCCGGTCGCGCACCTGGACCCAGAATCGATACGTATCGTCGCTTCTGACCGCGAAGACCAGCCCGTGTCGGCCGGCCAGGTCCCGCGGCTGGTAGCTGCCGAGGGAGGCGAACGGCGACGGATGCTCGGTGCTGGGCTCGCCGAGCCGGAAGGCGATCCGCGCCGCCGAGGACCCGTCCGGGCCGCCGTCCGGATCGATGAATGGCAGGTCCTGTCTCGTTGAGTCGTCGGCGACGGCAGCGAACGTCGAGTCACTGTCGAACGGGTCGAGGATCGCCGCCGCGTCCGCGACGACCGGTGCGGGCAGCTCGGCGGCCCGCGCGCGGCGCTCCCGTTCCGGCTCCGTCAGCACATAGATCGGGTTGGAGACGATCCAGGGCATGTCCCATCCGGGTACGTGCACCTCGACGCGATAGACACCCGGCTCGGTGACCCGTGCAGCCAGCGGTCCGTCCGCCGTCGTGACGGCCACCCCGTTTCGATACAGCGTGATCCGGGCGCCAGTGGGGAGCGCGCCGCCGGCCTGTAGCCGTACCGGGTCTCCCGACGCGAGTGTGTCGCCCATGGTCCAGCGGCCGCCGTCCCGCTCCGCCAGAAAGAAGAACCGGTCGGCTGGCGCGAGGGCGCCCACGCCGATATACGCGCGGCCGCGACCGAGGGCCGCCAGGATGGCCGCCGTGTCGGCCGGCGCATTGCCGGTCAACGGTCGCTCGAGGAGCACGTAGTTCTGCGCGATCCGGAACACCGCTTCGTAGCTGGGCCAGGGACGGAACGACCACGGCGACCCTCGTAGCGTGCCGTGGGCATCGGCGCCGGCGATGGCGGGCACGCGCCGACGTGCCAGCAGATCGTCCCAGCGGGACAACGCCGCCGGGCGCCGCATCAGGCGAAGGAGACTGTAGTCGCTGTTCAGTGGATAGCGCAACGCCGCGCCGAGGAGGCTGGTCCATCCGGCCGCGCGCCATTGCGAGTCGCCGTTCAGGATCTCGATGCCCCAGTCACCCGGGAGGCGCCATCCGGTCCATCGCAGGTCCTCGCGGGGGCTCTCTGGATGGGCCGCGAAGGTCAGACCGCCCAAATCGTCGAGGTCGCGCAGCGTGTCGAGGCCGTCGCCCGAGAAGCGGTAGGTCGGGGCCGGCAGGCCAAACGCCAGGAGATGACCCTCGTGGTTCGCGATCTCCGTGCCGACAATCGTCAGGACGCCGGCCTCGCCGTAGCCCTCCAAGGGCTTGCCCGCGAGACTGTTGTGGTCGGTGACGATGACGAAGTCGAGCCTGGCCGCGGCGGCGGCCGACGCGACGTCCGCGATCGTGCCACCGCCATCCGAATGGGTCGTATGGATGTGGGCCACGCCGGAGACCCGGACGAACCCGTCAGTCACGGCGGTGGCGGACACCGACAGCGGATGCCACGCGATGACGCGCCAGGCCAGCACTGCACCGACGAGCAAGGGGAGGGTCGCGAGCCAGCGCGTGGTCGTTCGGCGGGACACTAGTGTCGCGTCTTCAAGGGGCCGTAGGCCGTGGCGAGCCACACCAGCAGGAGGATGACCGCCGTGACCGCCGCCACGGTCATGCGCGTCGTGGATTCAGCCGCGAACTGGAAGTACATGTAGTAGGGCAGGATGGCAATGGTGAGGAAGAGGGCGGTGCCGAGGACCCAGAACAGGAGTCGTCCAGCCAGGCTCGTCTGCTGCGTGTCGGTCATGTGGCGAACTCTCCCGCCGCTAGTCCCATCCAAGACAGGCCACTAGTCTGGTATCTGGACGACGCGCTGTCAAACCTCCGCCTGGAGCGGTAGGGGGAGTGTGACATACACTTTGGACGGTTGCTGGATTTGTGGAGGGGGACTCACATGCGGAAGATCACGTTGGGCGTCGTCGTGGTCGGTATGGTCGTCGGGGCGTTCCTGCTCGGTCGGGTGTCGGCGCAGGATGTCGAGCCATCGTGCGAGATGTGTCCGGCCACCTACGTGTCGGCCGCTGAGATCGAGCGCTACGTCGCGGTGGGTCGGGCAGACCGCATCACCGACCAGCAGGTCCGGTCGATCGACATCGGCAAGAGCAACGTGCAGATCGCCATCGCGCATCGGGGTGCGCTGAGCGAGCCGCGACCCAATTCGGTGGCGTCGCACGATCTGGTCACCGAGGTCTATGTCGTGCTGAGCGGTTCCGGCACGAACCGGACCGGCCCCGATCTCGTCGGGCGGCGCCGCCGACCGCCCGACAACCGTGCCGTCCAGTTTCTCAACGGCCCCGGCAACAACTCGGCCGATATGCGCAACCCCCAGACCTACGAGCTGAAGGCCGGGGACGTGTTCGTCATCCCGGCCGGCACCGGGCATCAGTTCACGAAGATCGACGACCACATCACTTATCTGATGGTGCGGATCGACCCGGACAAGGTGGTGCCGCTCATGGACGAGGCGGCGTCGGGGGCGTATCTGGCTGAGCACGGCCAGTAGGGGAGCGCGCGTTGATGGGTGGCTCGAGCAATCGTACGCGATCGGCTGAGTCGGGACGATGTGGGTGGGGTGTCGTCGCGGCGATGGTCGTCAGTGCCTGGGCGTTGCCGGCGACCCTGGAGGCTCAATCGTCGTCCGCCAGTGTCGAGAACGGCGAGTGGCCGGTCTATCACGGCAATCTCGCCCGGCATCACTACTCGCCGCTGGACCGGATCACGGCGGAGAACTTCGATGATCTCGAGGTCGCCTGGACCTTCAAGACCGACAACCTCGGCACGCGGCCCGAGTTCAAGCTGGTCGGCACCCTGTGCGTTTCGAGTCCTACGTGCCAAGTCTGAGTTCACCGCCTTTCAGCCGGTTAGCGTTGAGCAGGATCGATTCGGGAAGTGCTGCACGTCACGCCCTCACGTAGGACGAGAGCATTGGCGCGCCGCCGCGCGCCGCTAGAACGCCGACGACCTGTAGGCTAGGCGGTCGGCGTTCAAGGAGATCGTCGATGCGTCCAAGATGCTCAATGTCGCTGTGCGCGGTGGCCATGCTCGTCGCGATCGGGCTGCTGCTCCCGGCGTCGGTTGCCGCTCAGTCCGTTGACGAAGGCTGGACCCTGCCACGGACATCGGACGGACACCCCGACCTGCAAGGTGTGTGGGCCAACAACAGCGCCACGCCGCTCGAGCGCCCCGAGGCGTGGGCCGACAAGGCGCGGTTGACCGACGAGGAGTTGGCCGCGTTGCGGGTCGCGTCGAAGGACGCGGTCGGCGACGGCGACGCGCTGTTCGGAGACCAGCTGGTGCTGGCGGCGATTGCTGGCATCGAGGCCACGTCGTACGATCCGACGACCGGCAACTACAACCAGTTCTGGATCGCCGAGCGGGACTTCGACCACAGGACCTCGCTGGTGATCGACCCGCCCGATGGGCGCATTCCGGACCTGACCCCCGAGGCGCAGGATCGGCGGCGTGACGCGGCCGTCCGACGGGACGAGCACCCGGCCGACTCGTACACCGACCGACCGCTGCAGGAACGCTGTGTCAGCTACGGTGTGCCGCGACTGGGTGCCGGCTACAACAGCTACTATCAGCTGTTCCAGGGCGCCAGTCACGTGGTCTTCCTGAACGAGATGATCCACGATGCGCGGGTGATCCCGATCGACGGTCAGCCGCATCTTGCCGACCGGGTGCGCCAGTTGCACGGGGACTCCCGGGGGCACTGGGACGGCGACACGCTGGTCATCGAGACGACCAACTACTCGCCCCAGGCCAGGTTCCGGGGCGCCTCCGACAACCTGCACATGATCGAGCGGTTGACCCGGGTCGGTCCGAGGACGCTCGAGTACGAGATCACGATCACCGACCCGACGACGTGGACGCGCCCCTGGACGGTGATGATTCCGCTCATGGGCTCTGACGACGCGATCTTCGAGTACGCGTGCCACGAGGGCAACATCGGCATGGAAGGCATGCTCGCCGGCGAGCGCGCCGCGGAGCGCGAGGCCGCCGCCGAGAGCGGGTCGCAGTAGCCGGTCCCTGTTCCCCGCCGTGCGGGTTGTGTCCGGCGTGCTCGGCCCCAGCGGCTGGGGAGGCCTGGCTCCCGCGGCGCGCTCGCCCGCCCATGGGCGCACCCATGAAGAGTCCCGCAGCTGCTCTGGGGATCGTCCTGGTGGTGTGCGCGTCCGCCGCGCCCCTGTCACACCCGGTCCCACCGCTGTCACGACAGGCGGCGCTCGACCCCGATGCAGAGGTCCGTGTCATCGCCGCGCGGCCCGAGATCCGCCGGGCGCTCGCGATCGTGCGGGAGCTCGAGACCGGGGCTGAACGGGAGCTCATCGAGCTGACCGAGATTCCGGCACCGCCGTTCGAGGAGGCGGCACGTGCCGCGCGATACGCCGAGCTGCTCGGTCGGGCCGGGCTCGACGATGTGGCCGTGGACGAGGTGGGGAACGTGCTCGCCCGGAGACCGGGATCCGGGGATGGCGAGACCGTGGCGATCGTGGCGCATCTGGACACGGTGTTTCCGCCGGGCACGGACGTCACGGTCCGTCGCGAGGGAAATCGGCTCTACGCGCCCGGGGTCGGGGACAACACGCGGGGGCTCATTCTGCTGCTCAACGTCGCCCGCGCGCTCGCGCGGGCGGACGTGCGAACCGTGGCCGACATCCTGTTTGTCGGGAGTGTGGGCGAAGAGGGGCTGGGTGATCTGCGCGGTGTCAGACACCTCCTGCGCGCGGGCGGGCCGCGGGTGGATCGGTTCATCGCAATCGATGGTGGGAGCGACAGCCGGGTGGTCAACCAGGCGTTGGGCTCGCGCCGGTATCGCGTGACCCTGACCGGTGCCGGCGGCCACTCGTGGGGGGACTTTGGGCTCGCCAATCCGGCGCATGCCCTCGGCCGGGCCATCTACTACTTCGACGAGGCGGCGGCCAGAGTCGTCAACGGGGCACCGCCGACGAGCTACAACGTTGGCCGGATCGGTGGGGGGACGTCGGTCAACGCCGTGCCGCATGAGAGCTGGGCGGAGGTCGATCTGCGGTCAGTCGAGCCGGACCAGCTCGAGCGCCTGGACGATGCCCTGCGCGGCGCCGTCGAGCGGGCGGTGGACGAGCAAAACCGCAGCCGTGATCGGGGCACGCCGCTGGAGGTCGATGTCGAGCTGATTGGGGACCGCCCGTCCGGGACGGTAGATCCCGGTACACCGCTCATTCAGCGGGCGCTGGCGGTGACCAGGTTTCTCGGGCTGCAACCGCAACTGGGCGCGGCCTCGACCGACGCGAACCTGGCGATCGCCGCTGGGATTCCAGCGGTCACCATTGGCCGGGGTGGCACGGGGGGAGGCACGCACTCGCTGGGCGAGTGGTGGGCCGCTACCGACGCCCACGTCGGAACCGAGCGGGCGCTCCTGCTGCTAGTGGCATCGGCCGGGCTGGTCGACTAAGCCCGGCGTAGCAAGGGCCTTCAGGCCCGCAGGGCCCGCGAACGATCTGCGACACAAGTGAGCGTGAGCGCGGGATGAGTAGACGCCGGCCAGCGGTCACCGGCCGGCGCCATGATGCGAGCGCGTCCTACCTCGGTCGCCGATAGCTGTCGACGGGCGGCAACTGGGCGCCGGACAGGTCGGCCGGAACGCTCTCCTCGGCTACGACCCTGTGGGTCAGCGTGCCGATTCCCTCGATGGTGGCGCTGATCGTCTCGCCCGCCTGCAGGTACCCAGAGCCTGTCGCGCGCTCGACGCGGCCGGCGCCGGTTCCGCCGGACGTCCCGCTTTGCAGAACGTCACCAGGGAATACAGTGATGAGCGACGACGCGTACTCGATCAGCTCCGGGATGTTATGGATCATGTCTCCCGCCCTGGCCTCCTGGACGGTCACGCCGTCGATGACCAGGCTCTGGTGCAGGCGCTCCATCGGGTCGCCGTAGAACTCCTTTGGAACGATCCACGGCCCATGGGGCGCGAACGTGTCATGGCCCTTACCGACGAACCAGTCCGAACCGGAACCGTAGCCACCCGGAGGACGCCCGCCGCGATCGGATATATCCATGGCGACCATGTAGCCGAACACGTAGTCGTATGCACGGCTCGCGGAGATGTATTTGCCCGTGCGGCCGAATACGATAGCCATTTCGACTTCCCATTCGATCCGGTTGCGGCCGTAGGGCATCACGATGTCATCGCCGCTACCGATGATCGCGCCGCGGGTGGGCTTCAAGAAGAGGTAGGGGACGCCCCGGTTCTCCTGCCGCTCCTGGGTCCGCGCCTGCAGTTCCTCCTCGGTGCAGCCCTCGCACGCGTGCGTGAAGAAGTTGACCGCCGCGTTCATGAGCTTGCTCGGATACATGATCGGCGGCCGGATCCGCAGCTCGGCCACGTCATGCACGTAGTCGGCTCGCCCGCTGCCGCTCAGCCGGTTGTTGTTCACGACGTCGTTCACGATCTCGTAGAGCCGGTATTTCAACCCGTACTCATATCGTCCGATCAGTTCCAGCATGTCTTTCGGCATCGGCAC
Organism: Acidobacteriota bacterium; assembly: GCA_022562495.1. Lineage (GTDB taxonomy): Bacteria > Acidobacteriota > Vicinamibacteria > Vicinamibacterales > UBA8438 > NP936. Next base: position 7,992 of record JADFPE010000107.1, on the reverse strand, counting down.
CGTGGCGTAGTCAGGGTTCGACGCGAGCGCCATGTTGGCCGCTTCGATATCGATCACCAGGCTGTCCCGCAGCACGAGGCCGACATGTGGCACATCGTGGATGTCGAAGGTGCCGACCTTGAACGGCTCCACGGGCGTGATGTTGGTCTGGGCCGAGACCGGCACGGCGCAGACGAGCGCCACAAACAGGCCGAGTATCAGGGTTCGTCGCATAACGCTCCTTTTGGTGATTCCATCACTCGAGAGAGTCCGGTTGTACCCCCGGGGTCCCGGACTGTCAAGCCGGTGGAACGTCAACCCGTATACTGGGACGATGCCCAGAGCGTCCATCGTCACCGTCTGTGGAGCCGTCGTCGCCCTCGCGCTGGGTGTCGAGACGCGGCCGGCGATAGGGCAGGCCGGCACAACGGCGCGGAACGTCGTGCTGTTCGTCGGCGACGGCGTGGACGATCATCAGCTGACCATCGCGCGGAACTATCTGCTCGGTGCCGACGGAATGTTCGTGTTCGAGACGTTCGAGCACCAGGCGGCGGCGAAGGTTCTGACGGTGCTCGAGGAAGATCCGCACGTGCCGGAGTATGTCGGCGACTCGGCCAGTGGCGGGACCGCCATTGCCGCCGGTGTGGTGACCAGTCGCGGCCGGATCGCGACACGGGCGGGCACCGGGGAGTCGGTGCCGACGTTGCTCGAGCTCGCGGCCGGGGCCGGCAAGCGAACCGGGATCGTCACGACGTCGAGTATCACCGACGCGACACCGGCGACCTTCGTCGCGCATATTGGCCGCCGCTTCTGTGAAGGGCCGCGCGACATGCTGCCCACGCCGACCGACCCGAGATGTCCGCAAGACTTGAAGGCGAACGGCGGACCCGGGTCGATCGCTGAACAGCTGGCGGTATCCGGGGTCGGCCTGCTGCTGGGCGGGGGCTATGAGCACTTCGACCAACCGGACGAGGCCGGTGTGTCGGTCTTGCGCCGGGCCCGCGAGGCCGGGTATCTGATCGTGCGTGACGCGGCAGGTCTGCGGGAGGCGGCAGGCGATCCGAGCCAGATCCTGGGCCTGTTCGGGGACGATACGCTGGCGGTGGAGTGGGTCGGCGAGAACGGTGGCCGGGCACGTCCAATCCAGTTGACAGTGGGGGGCCAGGTCATCGACCCGGCGCCGTTCCGGTGTGTGGACAACCCACGCTTCGGCTCGCGCCCGACCCTCGAAGCGATGACCCTGTGGGCGTTGACCAGGCTCGAGTCGACGCCGACCGGCTTCTTCCTCATGGTCGAGAGCGCGTCGATCGACAAGCAGGCGCACGCGGGCAACCCCTGCGGTCAGATCGGCGAGACCCGGGCGCTCGACCAGGCGGTGCGGGTCGCCGTGGCGTTCCAGGAGCGGCATCCGGAGACCTTGATCGTGGTCGTCTCGGACCACGGGCACTCGGCGCAGATCGTGCCATGGCCGAGCCTGTTCGTCGCGCGTCGCAGCGAGCCCCAGTATCCGCCGGGCAAGGTGGCGCGCCTGCGCACCCTCGAGGGCGGTCTGATGGCCGTGTCGTATGGGACGAACACGCACTATCTGGAGGAGCACACGGGCACGCAGGTGCCGGTGTTCGCCCAGGGGCCCGGCGCGGCGCCGGTGCGGGGGCTCATCCGGCAGTCGGACCTGTTCGGGATCGTCAGGCGCGCCCTGGCGCTTGAGTGACCGATTCCGGGCGTGGTCTGTAACAAGAACTACGACCGTCGGCGTATACGTTGGGGGGCCGTCGCGTCCCCGGTGGCATAGCGGTGTGTCTGGACAAGAAAGGTAGGGAGAAGGCCGTTGTACGGTAGCTCTCGCGTCGTCAGTCTGGTGGTCGCGGCGGTCGTCTCGTGGGGCTCGTTCGGTGAGGCGCAGGAAGCGGACGACCGTTCGGAGGCGCTGCGCGTCTTTCTGGACTGTGGTCGGGCGTGCGACCGCGACTACCTGCGTCGGGAGATCACCTTCGTCAACTACGTGCGTGATCGCCGGGATGCCCAGGTCCATGTCCTGGTGACGACGGAGCGCAGCGGTGGTGGGACGCAATACACGTTCGACTTCATCGGCCTCGAGATGTTCGAGGGCAACGACGTCAGGTACTCGTACTCGGAGAGCCGAACCGACACGCGTGACGAGACCCGGGCGGGCGTCGCGCAGGTGCTCCGCATCGGATTCCTGCACTACATCATCGAGACCCCGCTGGTGTTCGACATCGAGATCGGGACCGGGAACGGGCGTGGTCAACGGCGTCCGCTGATGGCGCAACCGGAAGACGATCCCTGGAACTTTTGGGTCTATCGCGTCAGCAGTAACATGCGAGCATCTGGTGAGGCGTCGCGAACGCAGCGCAACTTCAACGGCTCGATGTCGGCCAACCGCACGACCGAGGAGTGGATCATCAGAGCGGAGTTCGCGGGGTCCTACCGCGAATCGGTCACGGAACTGAGCACCGGCGACTTCACGAACATCTCGACCCGCTACGGGCTCGACGGCCAGGTCGTGAAGAGCCTCGGGGAACACTGGGGCGCCTCCATCCGGGGCGGAGCGAGCGCCTCGACCTTTCTCAACCAGGACCAGAGACTGCGCGTCTTCCCCGGCCTCGAGTTCAACGTGTTCCCGTATGCCGAGTCGTCGCGCCGCAGTCTGACGTTCTCCTACGAGGCGGGGGTGGAGTCGTTCGACTACGAAGAAGAGACGATCTTCGGCAAGACCGAGGAGACGCTCGGCTCCCAGGAGATCGAGGTGACGTTCGATGTCGAGCAGCCGTGGGGCGATAGCAGAATCCGGGTCAGATACAACAGCTTTTTCAATGACCTCAGCAAGTACAGCACGTCGGTATCCGGGAACCTCGCCTTTCGCGTGATCCGCGGCCTGTCGCTGAACGTCAGTGCCAGCACCTCGCTGGTACGCGATCAGCTGCACCTGGCCAAAGCGGACCTGTCGGACGAGGAGATTCTGCTCGAGCGGCGGCAGCTTGCCACCGACTCTCGCTACAGTGTTTCCTTCGGGTTCAGCTACACCTTCGGGTCGATCTTCAACAATGTCGTCAATCCACGCTTCTAGCGATGCCGCGCCTCGAACCACGCGGACGATCGTCGGCTCCGCATCGCTAGGTGGCTTTTCTCACAGCCCCGCTACGCGGGGGCTATGGTCTCCTGAAGATATCTAGCGATTCGTGACGGTAGGATCGGCCGGTTCACGCCATGTCGACATCGCGCGCGCACGACAGTGTCACGGTTGGGTGGACAGTCACCGCGACCGGCTTTGCGCTCGTGGCGTTCGCGGCCAACTCGGTGTTGGGCCGGGTCGCGCTTGGTGAGAGCGTGATCGACGCCGCGAGCTTCTCGACCATCCGACTCACGTCGGGCGCGGTGGCACTGGTGGGACTGTCGTGGCTCGTGCGGGAGCGCGGTGCTCCGGTCCTGGGGGGCGACTGGGGCTCGGCCGCGATCCTGTTTCTCTACGCGGTGCCGTTCTCGTTCGCGTATGTCAGCTTGAGCACCGGGACCGGCGCCCTAATCCTCTTCGCCGCCGTGCAGTGCACGATGCTCTCCGTCGCGCTCCGGTCCGGTGAGCGGCCGGGCGCGCTGGAGTGGGTCGGGTTCGCCGCGGCCGTGGTCGGTCTGGTCTATCTCGTGTCGCCTGGTGTGACGGCGCCGACGCCAGTGGGCGCTGGGCTGATGGCGCTCGCGGGGGTCGCCTGGGGCGCGTACTCGTTGCGGGGCCGGGGTGTGACGACACCGGTGGCGACCACCACCGGCAATTTCGTGCGCACGGTGCCGTTCGCGCTGGTGCTGAGTCTCGTGATGCTGCGACACGCCGAGCTGTCACTCCGAGGTGTGTCGTTGGCGATCGGGTCTGGCGCGGTGACGTCCGGCGTCGGGTATGTCGTTTGGTATAGGGCACTGCGCGGGTTGACCGTGACACGCGCCGCGATGGTGCAGCTCGCCGTACCAGTCGTGGCGGCGGCGGGTGGCGTGGTGTTTCTCGCCGAGACGGTCTCCCTCAGGCTGGTGGTGGCGTCGGTCGTGATCCTCGGTGGAGTCGCCCTGGCAGTGTGGTCACGGTCCGCAGGGGAGCCGATGCCCGCGAGGTAGCCGCTCCGGCCGCCAGGTGCTCAACGGGGGGCGGGAGCGGCGGGCGGTCGCGTGAGCGGCGGGATGCCCGCCCGGGAGATGTGTTGCGCCTCACCGTACGAGAGCGAAGACCGGATAGTATTCGACCGGCGAGCAACGCCGCGAAGCGGGAGGCATCGGTGGCCGCATGCCACCGTCGTCACCAACGGGGCCACAACGCTCTCGGCGGTGGAGGACTGAGGTCATGAGGCAGAAGTGCGTGTCAATGATGCTGGGCTCGTTTCTCTTGACGGGTGTCCTGGGTGCGCCCGCGCTGGCACAGGAGGGTGAGAACGTCGACTGGCCGCTGCACAACCTGGACCTGTATGGGGGTCGCTACTCACCGATGGACCAGATCACCAGGTCGAACGTGGCGACGCTCACCCCACGCTGGCTCTTCCAGCACGGGGTCATCGACGGTGTCAGCAACCAGACGACCCCGGTGATCGTCGACGGTGTCATGTATGTGACCGATTCGCGCGGCAGCGTCTATGCCGTCAACGCGGCCGACGGCCACCTGATCTGGACCTACGACGTGACGGAGCTACTTGCGGGAGGGCGCCGCGAAGGCTACATCTTCCGGCACCGCGGCGTCACCTACGAGCAGGGGGTGGTCTACAGCGCTGCCGGCTCGTTCATCTTCGCGCTCGACGCGAAAACTGGGGAGCCGATCGAGAGTTTCGGCGAGCACGGCCAGGCCAGCGTCATCCTCGACGTGCTCAGGCTCCGGTACCCGGACGTCGAGACGGCGATCTCGATGGGGTACTGGTTCACATCGGCGCCGCAGATCCATGACGGCGTGATCTACGTCGGCTCGACCCGCAGCGAGAGCCTCATTCCGGGTGGTCATGTGCTGGCGGTCGACGCGCAGACCGGCGAGGTCATCTGGCACTTCAACACGATTCCACAGGACGAGAAGGATCAGGGCTGGGACATCGCCGGGCCGACCTGGGTCGGCGGCGGCCGTGAAGGTGGCGGGATCTGGGAAACGCCGTCAATCGATCCCGAGTTAGGCATGGTGTACGTCGCGGTCGGCAACCCGTTTGGTGATAGTACCAAGCGGTCGGGAGTGAACCTGTTCACCGATTCGGTGCTCGCCCTCTCGCTCGAGGATGGTCAGTTGCAGTGGTACTACCAGCTGGTGCACCACGACGTCTGGGACTACGACAACGGGAGCCAGCCGATCCTCTTCGACATGGAGGTGGACGGCACGCCGGTCAAGGCGCTGGCCCAGGCGAACAAGAACGGTTTTCTGTACATCCTGAACCGCGAAACCGGCGCGCCGGTACACCCGATCGTCGAAACCCCGGTGTCGACTGAGACCGACCGCGAGGGTGAGCAGCCGTGGCCCACGCAACCGATTCCACAGACCGCGGCCGGCGTACCGATGGAGCCGGTCTCGCCGATCGTCCCAGAGAACATCCCCCCCGAGCATCTCGCAGGCAACACGATCGTGCCGATCTTCACCCCGCGCGGCCCGGACCAGATCTTTGCGCCGGGATCCGGCGGCGGCGCCAGCTACGCGCCGATGGCGTACAGCCAGCAGACCGGGCTGCTGTATGTGAGTGCCATCGACCGCCCGTTCAATTCGGGACGGGGTCCGCGGGGGTTCGTGTCTGCCTTCGATCCCACGACTGGCGAGCTGAGCTGGCAGCAGATCTTTGAAGGCTACGGGCAGTCCGGGCCGGTCGTGACGGCGGGCGGCCTGGTCTTCGTCGGCGCCGGGAGCAACATCGCCGGCTACTTCTATGCCTTTGACGCCGAGACCGGCGAGGAGCTCTGGAAATTCAATACAGGTGCTGGTGTCTTCTCATCACCAGCGGTGTACATGGTCGACGGCGAGCAGTTCGTCACGGTGGCGTCCGGCGGTGGGTCGCGGGGCCGGCGGGGCGGCGACCTCATCCTGAGCTTCGCTCTCCCGCCGCGTCGGTAGCCAACATGGTGCGAGTGGTTGGCTGGCTCCGGCACCCGCAGGGCGTGTGGCTGCGGAAGGCGCTCTTCCAGATCCACTTGTGGACCGCCCTGGGCATTGGGCTCTACCTCGTGGTGATCAGCGTGACCGGGAGCGTCCTGGTCTACCGCAGCGAGCTGCGACAGCATTTCAACCCGCAACCCAGACCGGTCGAGATCTCGGGGCCGCGACTGAGCGACGCGGCGCTCATCGCGGCGACCCGCCGCGCCTATCCGGACCACACCGTCGAGCTCTGGACAAACCCGGACGATCCGACTCACGCCGTGACGATGTCGGTGCAGCAGGACGGCGCCGCACGGGATCTGCTGTTCTTCGACCCGTACGCGGGCGAGTACCTGGGCCACGCGTTGCCGGCCGGCTGGCGTCTGACCACCTGGCTGCTCGACCTGCACGACAACCTGCTGGCCGGCGAAACTGGGCGTACGGTGAACGGGGTGGGCGCGGTACTGCTGACGTTGCTCAGTATCACGGGCGCCATCATCTGGTGGCCTGGCATCCAGAGCTGGCGACGCAGCCTGCTCATCGACTGGCGGGCGAACTGGCGGCGGCTCAACTGGAGCCTGCATAGCGCGCTCGGTGTCTGGACGCTGCTGTTCATCGTCATGTGGGGCGTGACCGGAGTCTACCTGGCATTCCCGGAGCCGTTTTCCGCGGTGGTCGATTACCTCGAGCCGTTCGACGAGGAGAACTTCGACCCACGTGTTGGCGACACCGTGCTCTACTGGTTCGCGTACCTGCACTTCGGGCGGTTCGGCGGCTGGTCCACCAAGCTACTGTGGGCCCTGGTCGGGCTCGTGCCACCGGCGATGTTTGCGACCGGTGCGGTGATGTGGTGGAATCGGGTGATCCGGCCGCAGAAGACGTGAACACTTTTTGCCGGGCCGGCCGTGTCCAGCGGTGTGCGGCACGGTCTCGCCAGGCAGGGTGTAGAATCAGCGCATCTGCGTCGTGCGCCGAGGACAATCGGGCAACCGGGTGCGCCGGTGGAGACATGGAGGATGAGATGAGCGTGACGAGTACCTGCACCCGACACGGACTGCTGGGGCTGGTCGTCTGTGCCATGCTGCTCGCGGGTGGCCTGACGCCGGCGGCGTTCGCCCAGTCGGGAGCGGACCCGTCGGACGTGCCCGACCTGGTCGGGGTGTGGGACGGCGGCTTCCGCGCGCGTCCGGTCAACGGTCCGAAGATGCCGTGGGTGCCGGGCGAGAATTTCCCGGTGCTGAACGAGCGCGGGCTGGCACATCAGGCGGTGTTCGATGAGGCGATCGCGCCCAAATACGACTGTGTGCCCTCCGCGTCGCCGGCGCTCCAGTACGACCCGTTCATGATGGACGTGACCCAGTGGCCGGACCGGGTGCTGTTCCGGTACGAAAAGGACGACCAGATCCGGACGGTCTGGCTCGACGGGCGCGCGCCGCCGCTCAACGAGTTCACGGTCCAGGGCTTCTCGGTCGGTCACTACGAGGATGGCGCACTGCTGGTCGAGACCGTCCAGTTCGTGTTCGATATCACCGGTTTCGACGACTACAACGGGATTCCGTCGTCACAGCAGAAGCGGGTGACGGAGCGCTACTGGCGCGACGGCGAGGAGCTCCGGATGACGCTGACCGTCGAAGACCCGATGTTCCTGCGCGAGCCGGTGTCATACACGACCCGGTGGCTGCCGGGCCCTGAAGGCTACAAGCTGCAGTGGTACGGATGCAACGCGGAAGAAGCGGGACATCCGCGGAAGTTTCTGATTCCGAAGTATCACTAGCAGTCCGTGGTGAAAGTCGCGCGTCGCACTGAGGGTCGTCGAGATCGACGCCGCGCCGGGCCCCTGCAAGGCGAGACGAGGGAGCATACCGGCAGTACGCGACTCCGCTGCGCAAGAAGCCCAGCGCTGCCCCTGTGCGGAATGT
>JADFPE010000327.1 GCA_022562495.1 Acidobacteriota bacterium | reverse complement strand
CATAAATAAGTATTTTACATATTTCAGTATTTCTTGTCGCGGTCTCGACCACTGACCACTGCATACCGCCTGGCCTTCGCCGACCGGTCGGGTCTGGCGGCTTGAAGGCGACAAGACCTACCCGGACGAACTGCCGGTGAGGTGGCTCACATCTCGACTTATCTGTGTACAAACCAAGAGGCGGACCAGGCCGCCTCTTGGTTTCGTCGCCGTGCGTGCCGCGTGTCGCCAGCGCCGCGCACATGCAGACTCGACTAGTCGATCACCTGAGCGCCGATGCCACGACGGCACGTGCGAGGCCGGCGTGCTGGTCGCGCCCGAGCACGTCGCGCAGGCGCCGCCATTCGGGCGCGTTCTCGAGATGACTCTGGGCCGGCGACCGATTCCTCAAGATGCCCCGATGCTCTGCCTCAACCGGTCGAGCAGCTTGGGGTTGTCCTTCCGTCGTTGCAGCTCCTCGAGAACGACCAGACACTCCTCCACGCTCCGGACGACCGTGATGCCCAGCCGTTTCGCGTTCCCCTCGGTCGCCGCGTCCGGTTTCCGAAGCACCAGGAACGGCGTCGTCTTCGATTCGGCAATCACGTCCACACAATGCTGGACCGTGTCGTCAATCAGCACGTCGAGATGTAGCGCCGCCGCGAGCGTGCCCCTGGACCCCCGGGTAACAATCACGCTGGGGAGGTCGACGCCGTGCTCGACGAGCCATCGCTGAGTCTGGCGCTGCACCGTCTCTCCCCGGGTCGCCGGCCGCTGGGTGAAGAAGAACAGTTCCCATCGATGTCGTATGGCGGTCGCCTGTAGCCGTTCGATGCCCCCCGGCTCCAGCGGAGCCAGGGTGGTCCAGAAGTCCGGAATCGCGTGGATCGCCTCCCATGTCTCTGCGCTACTCACTGGCACACTCGACGACGTCGCGCTGTCGTCGTCGTCCGTGTCGCTCCGGTCGCCCGCCTCACCTGGCGTCGTCGCATCTCCACCCGACGACGTGGCCCGGGTGGCCTCCACCTTCGCGGCAACCGCGTCGTACGCGGTCCCGAGGTCGGCCAGCACACCGTCGAGATCGAACGCGACTCGTAGTGACAAGGTCGTGCCCCGCGGCACATCCCGGCGGTCGGTGGTGTAGACGTCTGGTAGCGGTCGTACCGCGAGCAAGAGCCTTCAGGCCCGTAGAGGACACGCCAACCTCAGGCGGTCGCGACCGTCGGCACCGATGCGGTGTGGGTGTCCTGCTCGAAGTGGAACACTATCACACGCAGCTGTTGAAGCACGGCCGGCGCGTCGTTGCGGGACGCGAGGCCAGCGTCGACGCGTGCAAGCGGCTGGAGGCGTTGGAGGAGGGCGACCTGTCAGCGGAGCTCTCTTCCTTCAGGCTCCGTCTGCTCGCTCGAGTGGCGACGGCTTCCACAGCTCGCCGACCGCAATCGTCAGGCCCGGCCAGCCGGGCGCCTCAACCGTGGTGTCACCTTCGGCGTCGGCTGCCACGACGTAGCTCGATCCCTCGGCTCTGTGGAACGCAATGCGCAAGGCGTCGGGATCGACGATCCAGTAGTGCGGAATGCCGAGTGCCGCGTAGCGCCGGGCTTTCAGCGTCTGGTCGCGATCCCGCGTGGCCGGCGACAGGATCTCGACCACGAGCGTGGGCGGGCCTTCCACGCCGCGCCGCGAAAACTGCCGGGCGTCTGTGACCACGACCAGGTCGGGCTCGACGACGTCGTGCGGCGTCAAGATCACGTCGGTTGGCGCGTCGAACACCTCGCCGCGGCCGGCGGCGTGGAAATAGTCTTCCAGCTGCCGCTGGAGCCGTCTGGACACGCGTTGGTGGACCAAGCTTGGGGCGGGTGTCACGAGCAGCTCGCCGTCGAGGATCTCGTATCGCAATCGATCGGCCGGGGCGCTCGCGAGGTCCGAATAATCGAGCTTCTGCTTCAGAGCCATGATACCCTGGCGCCTCCCTTCCCGATCATGGTGCGTTCCATCACCTCACCCGACTGGGCAAAAGCCACATCCGTGCCACGGCGATATGTCAGGGAAGGCGGGCGGTTGCTCACGAACCATGTCGGCACCGTGGCACATTCAGCAACCTCGAGGCGGCTGACGTCTCGACCGATCTGCGTACGCACGAAGAGGCGGGCCAAGCCGCCTCCGAGGCAGGACACGCGGGGGAAACGCACGCCGCGAGACAGCGGCAGATCGGGTCAGGCAGCCGCGGGCATCGACAGCGGATCGGTGTCAAGATCCAAAACCCGTGCGCCGACACGCTGGTGACCTCAACGGCCGAAGTGCTCTTCCCAGGCGGTGCGAATTTCATTCTCGGGCTCCATATCAAGCGGCGGGCAGTGTCAGCCGCGTCGGACTGAGCCCGTAGTCTTGGCAATGACGTCGAGATCGTCGTCACGGACCGGCCAAAGTCGCGACGCCCTGCCCGCCTGATGATCGCCTGACCCGGTTTCAGCATCCGAGTCTGGCGGGCCGTCCAGGCTTCCCAGGAGCCCGGCGGCGATCTCCGCGCGCGCTGTCATTGCAAGAGATGCCTGACGCCAACGTTAGGGTTCAGCGGCGAGCGAAGCGAGTCCGCTGGAGCCCGTTGTTAGCGGCCGGGCATCTTGTCGTCGTTCTCGTGATCAGGCTTCTATCGGCGTCAGCGGGTAGAGGCGAGCGGCGAGTTGGGCGGCCCGTTTCACGTCCCCCGCCCTCAGGGCGTCTCGGACGTCATCGAGCTTGAACGCGTCCTCCGGAGACAGGCATGGTGACCAGTCGGTCTCGTCTTCGATGAGGCGCACCTCCACCTCGGCAACGAAGTCGCCTTCGCGCACGAGCTTCTTCGTCGGTCTGTCGCTCATGTCCGCCTCCTCTGCCACGTGTCGTCCCATTTCTCGGGCCGGAGCGTCTGCTTCGAGCGGTCGAGTAGCTTGGGGTGCGACGGCTGCCGTTGACGCTCGTCGAGCACATCGAGACACTCGGCGACCGCCCAGACGACCCTGATGCCCAGACGCTCGGCGTTCCCTTCGACCTTCGCGTCCGGTTTCCGAAGCATCAGGAACGGCGTCGCCTCCGATTCGGCAATCGCGTCCACACAATGCTGGACGGTGTCGTCAATCAGCACGTCGAGATGCAGCGCCCCCACGA
>JADFPE010000106.1 GCA_022562495.1 Acidobacteriota bacterium | reverse complement strand
GTGGCGCTGATCATGACCACCTTTTTCATCCGCGAGCGGTGGCTGCGCCCGGTGATCCAGCACTTGCTCGACGAGGGACTGCCCATTCCCTACACCCGGCTGCCCGAATCGAAGCTGCAAGTGAAAATGACGATTTGCTTCGGGCTGACGATCGCGGTGACCGGGCTGATGATCGGCGCGCTGGCGGTGGGCTGGTGGCGAGGAAGCCGTCGAAGGCCGCGTCTGGGGCGGCTGTCTCGAGAGTATCGATCAGCGGTTGCTCGTCGACCGGGACCTTCCCGCGCTTCAGCCGCTCGGAGAGGTCTTCGCCCTCGACGAGCTCGAGGGTGAGGAAGAGCGTGCCGCCGGCCTCCTCGAGCCCGGCGGTGTCGAGCTGCGTGGTCAGCGCGTCACGCGCCCGCTCGATGTCGAACACCGAGGGCTCGACCGCGGTCACCAGCGGAGCGGGGGAGTCGGGGAGCAGGGCCCGCAGCTCGGACTCCGATGACAGCAGGACCTCCCGAGGCCTGAGGACGGCGATCTCGTCTGCCAGCGCCTGTCGACCCGTGTCGCCGCGATACCCGGTGGCCGTGAACTCGCCGGTCGACACGTCGAGAAGCGCCATCCCGTAGCGGTCGAGATCGCTCCCGGCGCCCCCACGGTCACGCACGGCGCCCGGCTGCGCCACGAGCCCCATCAGCAAGGTCGGCTCCCGGTCTTCGAGATAGCTCGTATCGATGAACGTCCCTGGCGAGACCACCCGCACGACCTCACGCCGCACGATGCCCTTGGCCTTCTTTGGGTCCTCGACCTGCTCGCAAATCGCCACCCGGAAGCCCTTCTTCACGAGCCGGGTCACATAGCTGTCGGCGGCGTGATGCGGCACACCACACATCGGAATCGCGCCCCCACCGGCATCCTTCGACCGCGATGTCAGGGTGATGTCCAGCGCCCGGGAAGCGGTCAGGGCGTCTTCGTAGAACATCTCGTAGAAGTCGCCCATGCGAAAGAACACGATCGCGTCACGATGCTGCCGCTTCGCGTCCAGATACTGGCGCATGGCGGGCGTCGGCGCCCGGGCAGGCGCTCGCGTACTCGTCGTGGATGCGGTCACTGAAGTTCGGGCCCGGTCAAGAACAACTTCCCATGTCTGGCCACCGATCCATCCCGTCTGGCGGCGTTACTCGTCAGTCGAATACTGCCGGTATGCTCCCTACTCACGCCTGGCTGGGGCTGTGCGCGGCGTCGATGCCGACGCCCACGAAATGCGAACTTGTTCTTGACCGGACCCTCTTGGAGGAATGGTGGCGACACGGGCGGCCAGATGCCGCGACCGTTGAATGTGTGTGAGTATAGAAAGCGGTCGTGACGACAGTCAAGACGTTGCCGGCATTGTGTTTGCTCCTGGCTTGACGGGGTGAATCGGTGCCGGCCGCCGGCGTCGTCCTGATGCCGCACCCGGCCAAAGTACGGCCTCGTGCGGGAGCATACAGGCCGTGTTCGACCGAGGAACAACGCCGCCAGGCGAGACGGACCCATCCGGGTCGGGACGGTCTATGGTAGAGCCTCGTTAACCGATGCTCGTACTCGCGCTCGACACCTCGTCCGCCGGCGGCAGCCTGGCGCTGGCGCGTGACGGCCGTCTGGTCGACGAGGCAACCGGCGACCCCAGCCTGACGCATGGACAGCGGCTCCCGGGCGAACTCCAGGGGCTGCTCGACCGTCACGACCTGACGACCGAGGCGATCGATCGCTACGCCGTGGCCGCCGGGCCCGGGTCGTTCACCGGGCTCCGCGTCGGGGTCGCCACCATCCAGGGGCTGGCGTTGGTCCACAACAGACGTGTGGTCGCCATCTCGGTCCTCGACACGCTCGTCGAGGTTGCGGCGCGGCTGGCAGACCGCGACGGTCTCGGGCCGGACCTGATCGCCCCGTGGGTGGACGCCAAGCGCGGCGAGGTCTTCAGCGCCCTCTACGAACCGGTACCTTCCGCAGATGCCGCCAACACCCAACGCCCGGCCGGCGCCCGATGGCGTGTAGCGGTCGAGCCGGTCGCGGTCGCCCCGGTAGCACTCCTCGACACGTGGGCCGACATGCTGGCCACGCATCGGGTCTGGGTGATCGGCGATGGCGTCGCCGGGTACCGGCCGCTGTTCGCCGGCCGCCTCGGCCCGGGCTCGCGGACCATTCACGAGACCCCGCCGCTGGCCGGCGTCATGGCGGTCATGGCCTCGGTCGAGCCCTGGTGTCGGCAGGCGGTCGCGCCGCACGCGCTCCGCCCGATCTATGTCCGCCGGCCGGATGCGGAACTGGCTCGTGAACGGCGCCGGCGAGCGGAGCCATGAGTCGCACGCTGTGGCTCTATGAGAAGGGCGGGGCCATCCGGTGCGGCGGAGGCTCTGGCTCCTCTCCAGACCCGACGGAGGATACGCTCGTCTACTGGTGGCGCAGGCTCAGCGCAGACGGAAGATCGCCTTGAAAGACCCCGGTCCTTATGGTACCGTTCCGCCCCGGAACGGCGTACCCTCACCGCACCCGACCTCTGCACCGCTTGCCAAGGAGGTGGCATGGCCATTGAGTCGCAGCAGCTGAAAGATCATCTCCTGCAGACCGACCAGGGGTTTCGCCAGCTCGTCGAGCAACATCAGGAACTCGATACCCGCCTCGACGAACTTGCCCACCAGCACTATCTCTCTGACCCGGAACAGGTCGAAGAGGTCACCCTGAAGAAGCGGAAGCTACAACTGAAAGATCGGATGCAGGACATCCTGCGCCGCCACGCAGATCCACAGACTGCATAGCCAGTCGAACCCCACGACGAGACGAGCCGAGTGGGTGTCGGCGCTGCGGCCTGGTCTCCACAGCCAGTTTACCGGGGCGCTGAGCGCCGGAACACGATGACCATCGACCGCGCAGGCTTCCCGTTCATCGGTGTGGCCCTCATCCCGGCCGCAGTCTGCCTGGCAGCCGGTCTGCCGCTCGTCGCCCTGCCGCTGAGCGGTCTCGGTGTGGCGATCGCGCTGTTTTTCCGCGACCCGGAACGGGTACCCCCACAGATGCCGGAGGCCGTGGTATCTCCGGCCGATGGTCGTGTGCTCTACGCCGGGCCGGCGGACCGACCCCTGGCGCCGCCCGGTGACTGGCTGCAGATCAGCATCTTCCTGTCCCCACTCGATGTGCACGTGAACCGGGTGCCCATCGCCGGACAGGTCACCCGGGTCGAGCATGTTCCAGGCACGTTCTTGCCGGCGTTCCGGGACGGCGCGGCCCTGAACGAACGGACGGAGATCTGGCTCGATCACGCCGGCCAGACCATCGTCTTTCGGCAGATCGTCGGCGCGCTGGCGCGACGAGTGGTCTGTCGCGTGGCCGCCGGGACAACCGTGCAGACCGGACAGCGGTTCGGTATCATGAAGTTCGGGTCCCGGATGGATCTCTTCATGCCAACGACCGCCACGCTCGTCGTGAGCAAGGGCAACCGCGTACGCGGCGGCGAGACGGTAGTGGCCCATCTTGGTGCGCCGCCGGTGACCGACGGGATCTGAGCTAGCCGTGCTTGACCACTCAAAATGTGTACACATCAGTCACATTTCGCCAGCACAGCACGGCTAGTCCCCGCGTAGCGGGGCCACTGAGAAATGCTACCTAGCGAAGCGAAGCCCACGTCGGTCAGTACGTGTCGGTTCGAGGCGCAGCTTCGCTAGAATCGCCATGGCCAGGGTGCTCGCGGTGTTGCGTGGCAAACGGCAGACCAAACGCTTTCAGCGCACCGTCTATCTGCTGCCGAGCATGTTCACGGTCGGCACCCTGTTCTGTGGCTACGCCTGCATCGTCTACGCGATGCAGGAGAACTATGCAACGGCGGCCATCTTCATCGGCGTTGCCACCGTGCTGGACGTGCTGGATGGCCGCATCGCCCGGTTGGCTGGCGCGGCCAGCGAATTCGGCGGGGAATTCGATTCGCTGGCCGACGTCATCTCGTTCGGTGTCGCGCCCGCCGTGCTGGTCTTGGCCTGGGGCCTCGAGCCACTCGGTCGACTCGGCTGGGCGGTGGGATTCCTGTATGTGACGGCCACCGCGCTACGCCTGGCCCGCTTCAACGTCCAGACCGACACGCCCGACAAGCGGTATTGCGTCGGTATGCCGAGCCCCGCCGCGGCGGGCGTGCTCGTGTCGACCGTCTTCGCCTGGCCGGATGGATTCGGGGTTCCGCAGGCGCCGGTCATCGCGCTCGCCATGGTGCTCGTGCCGGCGCTCATGATGGTCAGCCGGATGCGGTTTCGGGCGTTCGGCGCCCTGACGTTGCGACCGCGCAGGTCCTTCCTCGTCCTGCTCCAGATCCCCCTCCTGATCGCGGCAATCGCCGTCCAGCCGGAGCCGGTGCTGTTCTTCATGGCCTACAGCTATCTCGCCTCCGGACCGATCGGGTTCGTGGTTGGCCGACTGAGACGGTCGACCGCGCGGCGGGGCGGGCGCGGCGGTCGTGACACGACCGAGGTGCCGACGGCGCAGGCCGGCTGAGACGATGGGCGCTCCGAATGGCGCGCCGACGCTCTCGTATTGGGAATGTCTGATGCAGAATCTGGCGAGCCCTCCCGCGTCCTCCTGTCTCCTGACTGCTGCGTCCTGACGTCTTGAGCCTCTCCCTAGACCGGTTCCAGGTCGTCGGTCACCGCGGCAATCGGCAACGTGATTGTGACCGTCGTGCCCTGGCCCAGCTGGCTCGTGACAGCGATGGTGCCGGCGTTCAGCTCGACGTTGCGCTTCGCGATTGCCATGCCTAGCCCGGTGCCGGTGACCTTGGTCGAGAAGTACGGCTCGAAGATGCGCGCCAGCGCGTCCGCCTCGAGACCGACCCCGGTATCGGCGACGACCAGGTGCACCTGCGCTGGGTGCCGGACGACGCTGATCGAAAGCGTCCCGTCGTCCGGCATCGCGTGCAACGCGTTCTCGATGATGTTGGTCAACGCCCGCTGCATGAGCCTGCCGTCCAGACGCAGCATCGGAAGATCGGTCGGCAACTCGACCGACACGCGGATCCGGCCTTCGAGCCCGGGACGATACGGCCCGATGATCTCCTCGATGAGGGCATCGAGCGCGGTCGGCACGCGATCGGCGACGGGTGAGGAGGCGTAGCTCGAGAACTCCGATGCGATCTGGCGCAGAATCCGGACCTGTTTCAGGATCGAGTCGACGCACTCCTGCAGCACGGGGGACAGGGGCGACCCGCGGTCGGCGTGCACACGGAGCAGGTGCTCCGCGCTCAGCTGGACCGGTGTGAGCGGGTTCTTGATCTCGTGGGCGACCTGACGCGCCATCTCGGTCCACGCCTCGAGCCGATGGGTGCGTTCGAGCTGGCGCCGTTGCGCATCCAGCTCGACCGCCATCTTGGTGAAGTCCGACTCCAGGATGTCCAGCTCGTCCGCCACCCGGTCGGCCACCCGTTTCTGGAGCACCTCGGCGCGGCGCGCCGACACCGGCGCGCGGAACTCGCCGCGTGCGACACGGCTCGTGGCGCGTGTCAGTCGCTTGACGGGGTTCGCGATGCTGCGGGCGATGGCCCACCCGATGAACCCGACCACCGCGGCGAAAAACAGCGTGGCCCCCCAGATCCGTCGGTTCAGCTCGACGATCTGGCTCTCGATCTCCCGCTGTCTCGAGGCCAGCGGCACCGTCAGGATCACGTCTCGTCCAACGGCCGGGACCGGGACCGCCGCCAGCTGATACCCCTGTGACCCGATCGCGTCCTCGCCCACGAAGTTTGGAAGCTGATCGAGTGTGATCGCCCGATAGACCATGTCCGGCGTCCGGGTCGGCAGCAGACCCGAGGCGTAGAGGTCCCGTTCGCTCGTCGCCACCAGCTGTGGACCGTCGAAGATGTTGACGTCCTGACCGACCACCTGGCTAATCCGGACCAGCGCGTCGTCGGTCAGCGGGGTGATGACCCGCCCGTCGCCCGACCGCAGCACAAACGAGTCCTCGATGACGCTCTGCGCGACCGCCGCCGTGCGTACGGCGACCGCCGCCACGTCGGCGCGGAGCTGGTCCGCGAAGTACCCCTGGATCAGCACCGCCACCACGAGGACCGGCGCGGTGGCGACCCCGAGGAACCACAGCTGCAGTTTGAGCGCGAACCGCGGGCGCACCTCGCGGAACACGAGCTGAACTCGCAGCCGCGAGAACAGGAGGCCGACACCGACGATGATGACGAGCACTAGCGCGAACGCCGCAATCACGAGGATGGCGAGCTCCGACAGGTGCAACAGATGGTCGACCCAGGTGTGGATGGGGTACCCGAGCGCGTAGATCCCAGCCCGGTCGTTGGTGATGAGGACGTCGTAGCGGGTGGAGTCCTCCTTGGCGAACCGGGTCCAGAACGGCGCCCGCGAGGCGTAGATCCGCTGAAACAGGGGGTCGTCGATGGCCCACCCTGTCCGGCTGGAGACGAAGGTTGGCTGCAACCCCCAGCCGTAGATGACCAGCTCGACGTCGTGTCCAGGCGCGCCCGGTACCGGTGAGGCGTCTGGGCCGGCGAACAGCTCGACATACGGGCTCCGCGAGGAGATGAACGGAAGCGATTCGTAGTCGACCTGGACCACGTGCACCACGACGGCCCCGGCGGGTGCGCGCGTGCCGTCCGGACCCGCCACGCAGAGTCCGCGCTCCGCATGGAGCATCCGCCGCTCCTCCGCCCCGAAGAGAACCGCTTCGCCAAAGACCTCCCACTCGCACCCCGTGCCGGTCCAAGCTGACGCGGTCACGGCGTCTTCCGGAATGTTCAGGGCGAACCGGCTGTTCAGAACCCCGTCGGCACCGTAGAGCTCGACCGCCGAGGTCAGCCGCGACGCGGCCAGCGCCGTGCGTCGCCAGATGCTGAACGCGCGGTCGATGTCGATCGCGCCGCCCTCGCTACCGCCCACCGACGCCGTCATCGCGCGGAGATCCTGGACCGCGTCAATCTGCTCCTGCGTGCGGGCCAACTGTTCCCTCAGGTCCTGCGGATGTTCCGCGACCTGCACCGCGTAGCGGGTCTCCAGCAACCGGCGCTTGGCGTCGCCGGTCAGGTCGACGAGCGCGACATACAGGGGGAGCACCGGCAACAGGATGGCGCACAAAATCGCGAGCACGCGCGCGAGCGGGTCGGCACGACGAAACCAGGTCACCGCCCTCCGCCAGCGCCACGCCAGCAGCAGCCCCAGCGCGGTGGTCAGCAGCGACGGCCACGGCGGCACCCATTCCGCGGCGATCGCCACTGCGGCGGGCACCATCCCGAATGGTGCGACGAGCCAGGGGCGCTGTGCCCGCAGTCCCGTGGGCCAGCGGGCGACGCTTGCCCCGAACACCAGGCCGACTGCCCACACGGTGGCCGCGCTCATGAGGACCAGAGCAAGCAGCAACGACACCCGGGCGGTATCGAACGGCTGCAGCGCGGTGTGCAGCAGGTCGACCGCTGCGCCGGCCACCGTGTCGCGCAGCACCAGGTGCTGGCCCGCCAGCAGCAGGGCGACCAGCGTCACGGCGGCACCCTGCCAGAGCATCCAGACGGGACCGGACGGTCCGCCGCGTCGTTCGGTCCGACCGGTCCACCGTCTGCGGTTGGCCGTATCGCCGAGGAGGACCACCAGCCCGGCGGCGAGCACCGCCGTCAGCAAGAGGTCGACTGGCGTGCGGGTCAGCCACGGCCAGCGGACCGAGCGGAACGCGTCCGGCGACACCAGAGACAGCTCGAACAGCCCCGGCGTGCTCGCGAGCCAGAGCCATGCTCGACCGGCGGACGCAACGAGGGCGAGCAGCACAAACGCCCGAACATGGCGGGTGCGGGTGCGCCGCACCAGCGCGAGACCTCCGGCTGAGAAGGTCGTGATCGCCAGTACGACGAAGAACAGCGCCAACACGCGTGCCCGCCATCGGGCGCGCGTCCTGGCGATCTCGTCGAGGCTGATCGCCGCGTCGATCAGCGGCCGGCCATCGGCACCGATCACCGTAAAGCGATCAGCGTCCGTGCCGATCCGAGCACCGGTCTCCAGCACCCACAGCGTGGCACGACCAACGACGGTAGCGAGCACGAATCCGAGGTCCGGTTCCATTTCGGGAGCGGCGGGGGAGAGCACCCGTTCGGTGACCACCGACCCGAGTCGTCGGGCCGCCCCGCCCGAGACTGTGCGACGGGGGTCGAGGATCGGCTCGACATGGATCAGGCGAAGCCCGGCCTGGCCGGCATCGGCGAAACCTGCGACGCCCGCGAGCATCCGGTCCTGGCCAAGCTCCGTGGGACGGCCACTCCAGGCGCGGGGCGTGCCGCGCGCGTCGTAGATCGTGATCGAGAGGTCCGGTACCGACTGGGCCTCGGCCTCGACCCGCACGACCTCGAAGAGGCGGCGCACCGCCGGGCGGTCGCCCGTGACGCCGGACCGTACGTCCGACCGCCCGGCGAGCGCCCTGGCCACGCTCGTCAGCAAGTTCTCAACGCTATCGACATGCGCCTGGATCGCCCGCTCCGCGCGCGTCCGCGCGACCACGTCGGTCCGCCCGATCAGGACCCACTCCGCCGCACCGCCGACCACGAGGACCAGCCCCGCAACGACGCCGCCGGTGGTCAACAGACGACGCCAGATGAGGCCGTCTGTCATCGTGCGGCCGCTCCGGACACGGCGGACGTCTCATCTCGCATGCCGGCTCGCTTCTCCATAGTGGCCAGGATATAGGCGTCCCCGCCGAGAAAACAGGGGAACCGTCCCGGGCGCCGTCCGCGCGGCCCCGGGGATGGACCGGGCTCGAGGGGCGGAGACACCTATGCCGACGCACGGCGTATGCCCGAAGAGCGCCCGCTGGAATTGCGGCGAAATCAGGTGCGTGTGACACCCGGAGCGCGACCCTGATTGGACCGAGGCTGCGTGGCGCCGCTTGGCCACCCGTGATGACAGTCTCTGTGCAGGCGACCGGCGCCGCACCCCGCCTCACGGCGTTGCTTCTTGGTCACATCCTGCCGGTCTTCTCCCTCGTCGTCCCTTGTACGGGCCAGACGCGGCGGCTCTTACGACGGGTCTCGGTGCGACGCGGGACTGTCACCACGGAGTGTCAGACCACGTATCATCGCTGACCGAGATGCCTGCCCCCGCACAGCGGGACGGTAAGGGTCCGCCCAACAATGAGTTCCCCCGTTGTGGGGCGTCGAGGCGCCTGGCTGGCACGGCGCGAGGAGGGAGCATACGGGCAGTATTCGACCGACGAGCAACGCCGCCAGACGGGAGGCCTCGGCGGACGAACATAGGAAGTTGTGCGTGCGCGAGCCCTCAGACGGCGGACCAGCCTGCTCGCCGCAGCGGGTAACGGCGCGGTGTCGGTGTCGCTCCTGGCGTCGGGAACCGCGGCGGGGATCCGGGACGCGATGACCCAGGTGATTCCCCGTGGATGGTTGCCGGCGTCGCGGCATGCGGGCGTGTGGCCGCCGATGCCGCCGTCCTGACCCTCGCGCGCCGTCTGTGTCATCTCGCGGCTGATAGCAGACGTGAGGTCAGCGTGCGAGACGAGCGGACCGCGAATCGGGGCGTACGGGCACCGCCAGTTGCCGGCATGTGCGATTGCCGACAGGCGGTGTCCGAACACGAAGCTGGCACGCGTGCCGGCTTCGTCCTGACTCCTCGAGGGTCTGTTACGACTTGGTGTGTTGCCGTTCCGGCCGCGCGCCACTCGGGGGCTGACCGCCGCCCTCCGGTTTGTCGAGCAGCGCCTTCCGGCTGAGTCGGATCTTCCCGGACGGGTCGACGTTGATCACCTTCACGAGGACTTGCTCGCCTTCCTGCAGCTCGTCGCGGACTTCCTTCACCCGGTAGTGCGCGATCTCCGAGATGTGGAGCAATCCGTCCAGTCCCGGGAGCACCTCGACGAAGGCGCCGAAGTCGGTGATGCGCTGCACCTTCCCCAGATAGGTCTTGTTGAGCTCCGGGGTCGCGGTCAGCTCCTCGATGATCGAGATCGCCTTTTGGGCCGACGCGTCGTCGCGCGACGCGACGTTGACACGTCCGTCGTCTTCGACGTCGATCTTGACGCCGGTGCGCTCGATGATGCTGCGAATCGTCTTGCCACCCGGTCCGATCACGTCGCGGATCTTGTCGATCGGAATCTGGATCGTGACGATCCTGGGCGCGTAGGACGAGATGTTGGACCGCGATTCCTGCAGCGTGGCGCGCATGCGCTCGAGGATGTGCAGCCGTCCGGTGCGCGCCTGTTCCATCGCCTGCCGCATGATGTCGGCGGTGATGCCGCCCACCTTGATGTCCATCTGCAACGCGGTGATGCCGGCGCGGGTTCCGGCGACCTTGAAGTCCATGTCGCCGTAGTGGTCCTCGGCGCCCGCGATGTCACTCAGCACGGCGTGCCGTCCGGTCGAGGGGTCGAGAATCAGCCCCATCGCGACGCCCGCGACCGGCGCTGTGAGCGGCACGCCCGCGTCCATCAGCGCCAGGGTGGCGCCGCACACCGAGGCCATCGACGACGACCCATTCGACTCCAGGATGTCTGAGACCACCCGGACCGTGTAGGGAAACGTGTCGTCGCCCGGCATGACCGGCAGCAGGCTGCGCTCGGCGAGGTTCCCGTGTCCGATCTCCCGACGACCCGGACCACGCAGGAACTTGACTTCCCCGACCGAGAACGGCGGAAAGTTGTAATGCAGCATGAACCGTCGGTAGATCTCGCCGTCGACCATCTCGACCTTTTGCTGGTCCTCTCTGGTGCCAAGCGTTGCGGTCACCAGCGCCTGCGTCTCGCCCCGCGTGAACACCGCTGACCCGTGGGCGCGGGGCAACAACCCGACATCGCACGTGATCGCCCGGATTTCGTCGAACGCGCGGCCGTCGAGACGTTGACCGCGCTCGAGGATCTCATCACGCAGCACCTTCTCCTTGAGCGCCGTGAACACCCTCTTCGCGTCAGCGCGGCGCGCGGCATCGTCCTCGGGCAGCGTCGCCAGATACTCGTCCCGCACTCGGTCGACGGCCGCGGAATTCTCCAGCTTGTCGCGCGTGCGCATCGCGTCGGCGAGCGGGCCCAGCACACGGTGCTCGACCTCCGTGGCGAAGGCGGCGTCCGGTGCCGTCGCGTTGACCGTCAGCTTGGGTTTGCCGGCGGCGGCTACGAGCGTGTCGATCGCGTCGACAATCCCTCGGATCGCCTCGTGACCCGCCTCGAGCGCGCGAAGGATCTCGTCCTCGGACACCTCCTTGGCGCCCGCCTCGACCATGACCAGCGCGTCTTTGCTGCCGGCCACCACGAGGTCCAGCTGCCCCCGTCGTCGCTGGTCGTAGGTCGGGTTGATCAGCAACGTCCCGTCGAGGAGCCCGACCCGCACCGCCGCGATCGTGCGTGCGAACGGGATCTCGGAGAGGGCCAGCGCTGCGGAGGCACCGGTCAGCGCCAGCACATCCGAATCGTTTTCTGTGTCGGCCGAGATGACGAACGCGACCACCTGTGTCTCGTGGCGCCATCCGGCCGGAAACAGCGGACGGATCGGGCGGTCGATCCCCCGGCTCGTCAGCACTTCCTTTTCGGGGGGCTTGCCTTCCCGCTTGAAGAAGCCGCCAGGGATCCGGCCCGAGGCGTAGGTGTTCTCCCGATAGTCGACGGTCAGGGGGAGAAAGTCGATGCCCTCCCGCTCGTGCGGCGAGTAACACGCGGTGACGAGCACCATCGTGTCGCCATATCGCACCACCACGGACCCATTGGCCTGCTTGGCCAACGTGCCCGTCTCGATGGTCAAGGAGTGGCCGCCAACCTTCACTTCGCCTGTATGCATAATTTCACTCCAGAACGATCCTTCCGGCGAGGAGACGAGCGCGTGGGAGGACGGGAGCCTGGCTGGGTATGGTTCGTCTACTTTCGGAGACCCAACCGGCTGATCAGATCGGTGTATCGCCCTGAGTCCTTGGTCTTGAGATAGTCAAGGAGCCGCCGCCGTTGTCCGACGAGCTTCAGCAAACCGCGGCGCGAGTGGTGATCTTTCGCGTGGATCTTGAAATGCTCGGTCAGATAGCTGATGCGCTCGCTCAGCAACGCAACCTGCACTTCAGGCGAACCCGTATCCGACTTGTGCACCTGATACGAGCCGATGAGCTCGGCTTTTTGGTCCCTATGCAACACCACTGCTGATCACCTCCACGAACGGCCCAGACACGTCCGATGCGAGATGGTCACGCAGCCTGTGCTCCAAACCGTCGTCGTCTCTAACGATGTCGTCCCTGCTCATATTGCTTAACCGTCCGATCCTACACTAGAACAATCTTAGGATGCAAAGCGCCGTCACCACGCCGGTCGGCGACAGCGAGTAGCCGGCCGCGTTCGTCCAAGACCCGCACCCGCCCCGTGTCCGACGGCGGGACACCGGCTCCGGGCACCACCATGTCGGTGACCCGCAGCGGGTTCCCGTGCGCTGCTCGGCGGGCGCCGACGTCGCTCACGACGACCGCCGGTATCTCGGGCAGCAGTGAGGCCATCGGCACGAGCTGCGTTGCCACGGACGCGCCGTCCTCCACGATCTGCGCAAGTGGCACGGCGGCCTGGAGGCTGAAGGGGCCGTGTCGTTCTCGACGGAGCGTCTCGAGACACCCGCCGCACCCCAGGACGCCACCAAGGTCATGCGCCAGGGAGCGCACGTAGAAGCCGCTGGAACACACCATCCGGCACCGCACGCGCGGTCCGTCAATCGACAGCACAGTGAGCGTCTCGACGGTGACCTGCGCCGGCGTCACCTCGACGGGCCGCCGCCGCCGGGCCAGATCGTACGCACGGACGCCGTCGATTTTCTTCGCCGAGAAGGGTGGCGGGCGCTGCGCGTAGGACCCGACGAAGCCGGCTGCCGCGTGTGCGATCGTCTCGGGCGACGGGTGCAGACCGCCAACAGCCGCGGACGTGGCGTCGGGGAACGGTGCGTCGGCCCCCCCGACCACCGTACCGGTGATGTCGTAGGTGTCGGTAATCAGCCCCAGCCGGATCACCGCGTCATACTGTTTCGAGGCGCCGGCCAGCAGCGAGGCGAGTCTGGTGGCCCGACCGATGACGAGAGGCAGCACGCCTGTGGCCAGCGGATCGAGGGTGCCCAGATGGCCGACCTTGTTCACGCCCAGGGTCCGCCGCACACAGGCGACGATGTCGTGCGACGTCGGTCCCGGCGGCTTGTCGATGACCAGCACCCCGTCGAGCGCGACCGGGGCCATCACCTGTCGCTGTCCGTGATCGCCGTCGCGATGTCCGCGATCATCTGGCCGCGTGTCTCCAGCGTCGGGTGTTCGAGTGTGAATCCGGCGGCGTTCAAGTGGCCGCCCCCGCCGAACGAGACCGCCACCCGCCGGACGTCCACCGCGTCCTTCGACCGGAGGCTGACACGAAGACCGTCGTCGGTCTCCTTGAGGAAGATCACGGCCCGCACGTCCCGTGCCGCCAGCGGCAGGTTGACGATGCCCTCCAGGTCGTCCTGGTCGCAGCCGGCCTCGGCCAGCATCGCGTCGTTCACGGCGAGCACCGCGATTCGCTGGTCGTGCTCCAGCTGCATCCGGTCGAGCAACATGCCGGTCAGCCGCAGTCGTCCGAGGCTGCCGTTGTTATAGACCTGGGCCGCCACTCCTGCCACGTCGATCCCAGCCTCGGCGACGCGACGACAGATCTCGAACGTGCGTGCGGTGATGTTCGCGTGCCGGAATGACCCCGTGTCGGTCAGGATCGCGACATAGACGTGCGTCGCGATCGCCGGGGTGAGGCGCGCGCCGAGCGCCTCGATCAGGTCGAAGACCATCTCCGCGCAGGCGCACGCCGACACGTCGTGCCAGTTGATGTCGCCGTACATCACGTTACCCGCGTGGTGATCGATGTTGATGATCAGTCGATCGTCGAGCCCGGCGACGCCCGGCCGGCTCAGGGTGCTGCACTCGAGCACCACGACGGCGTCGCATGGGTCCGCGACCGCCGCGGCGATCTCGATCGTCGACACGTCTGGCAGGAACGCGTAGAGCGCCGGCGCCGGATCGCTATTGATGATCCGAACCTGCTTGCCCAGCTGACGAAGCGCGGCGGCCAGCGCTAGCTGTGAGCCGAGCGAGTCGCCATCCGGGCGCGCGTGTGAGGTCAGCAGGAAGCTGTGTCCGTGCAGCAGCGTGTCTCGAATCCGGGACAGATCAGCGTGCAGTGGGGTCATCGGGGACATCGGGTGGCGGCGACGGCGCGTCGGCGCGCAGTTCTTCGAGGACCTCCGCGATCCGCTGTTCGCGCTCGATCGACTCGTCGTAGACGAAGGTCAGCTCCGGCACGTGCCTGACCCGGATCCGGCGTCCCAACTGGCTGCGGAGGAACGGGGCCGTGCGGCGCAGGCCCCGCGCCGTCTCCCGCCGGGTCGCCGTGTCGCCGAGTGTCGTGTAGTAGACACGGGCATGCTGCAGGTCCCGGCTCATGCGCACATGGGTCAGGGTGACGAGCCGGACCGCCGGGTCGCGTACCGACCGCAACAGCAGCGAACACAGCTCCGCGCGCACCTGGTCTCCAAGCCGCTCGGGACGTGAATGCATGACGCGCTCGAAAAACAGCCTCAAGAAGTCAGCAGTCAGAAGCCGAAAGTCAGGAGACGCCGGAGGGCTGCGCCAGCTTCCGCTTCAGAGAACGTCACTTCGCCCCGGTGTCCCCGGCGGTCCCTCAGATCAGCCACTCGACGTCGCTCCGCAGCAGCAGACCTGGCTCCACACGCTCGATCTCGGACACGACAGCCTCGAGCGTGCGTTCCGCGATCTCCCGGTCGACGCCAATGGTCACGACACCGAGACCCGCGCGTTGTCGCAAGTCGTGGTGCGCGACCTCGGCCACCGCGACATTGAACCGGCCCATCCGGTCTTTCAACCGCCGGAGCACGGCGCGCTTGTCCTTCAGGGAGCGGGCGCCGGCGATATGGAGTTCGATGGAGAGGAGCCCGACGATCATCTTCAGACGGGGCTACGCCCCGAACCCCACGCGGTGGGGGGGGGGGGCCC
>JADFPE010000105.1 GCA_022562495.1 Acidobacteriota bacterium | reverse complement strand
GCTGACCTGGGTCGGAGGGCTGCTGTATCACGAGGACCCGCTCGCACCCGCGGACGCGATCGCCGTGCTCGGTGGAGGCCAGGCAGACCGCGTGGTCGAAGCGGCCGAGCTATTCGCGGCCGGGTATGCGCCGATCGTGTTGCTCACTCGAACGCCCGAGGATCCGGTCATCGCGGAGCTGCAGGCGCGCGGGCTCGACGTGAGCACGAAGCTGGAGTTCCGGTTGGACTACCTGGCAAACCTCGGTGTGCCCCCGGACGCGACGACGGTACTCCAACGCGCGGTCGAGTCGACGCAGGCGGAGGCGGCGTTGATCGCCGAGTGGGCCGAATCGCGTCAGATCGGTCGCATCATCGTCGTGACCTCAGGGTTTCACACAGCGCGCGCGCGCCTCGTCTTCGATCGGGTGCTCCGCGGCCGCCCGACGGAGATCCTGATCCGGCCCAGCAGTACCTCCGCGTTCGACCCGTCCACCTGGTGGCATGACCGCAGGGATCGCCGTCTCGGTCTGTTCGAGCTCCAGAAATACGCATACTACCGTGTCATGTATCTGCTGCGTCAGACACCGTGACCCGCGTCCCAAGACCCGGTTGCGGCAACCGGTGACGGGCCACGGCAACGGCGGCGGCCGTCTTGGTCGGGTCGACCATGCCATGAAACCGTGCCCCTTCCTCGATGCTGAGAGTGGGGGAGGCGAGCCGTCCGGTGACGACAGCCGTCGAGCGTAGTTCGATCAGCGCGAACGCCGTCAGGTTGCCGTCCACACGCCCAAGCACGGTGATGGCCCTGGCGCACACGTCACCACAGAGATGCGCCGCCCCGCCGATCGCGACATCATGGTCGGGGATCACGATCTCGCCCTCGAAGACGCCTTCGATGATCACGTGCTCGGTCGCGGTCAGGCGTCCCCTGATCGCGATACCTGGCCCGACCGCGGTCACGTTGCCGGGCCGCAGTGGCGGCGGAACTGGATGCTGCGGAGCGGTGGGGGTGACGCTGATGGAGGGATGTCTGTCGGTCGTGGCCATGTTCTGACGCTGGCGCGGCACGGTGGGGCCGCACGCAATGCTGTCATAGGGACCCGACCGGCACAAGCGACCGGCGGCCGCCGAACCGAGCGTCGGGCTGCTCGCGAAGCTGCGCCTCGAACCGACGAGAGAAGACGGAGCGCGGCCTCGCGAGCAGATGCTGTTCTCACAGTCCCGCGACGCGGAGGACATCTTCCTGTGTGACGAACACGTGCCGCACATGTCACGATGTTAGCCGGAGGAGATGTCTACGCAGACAGACGCGCCGGTGACTCGGGTTGTGCCGGACGCGTGCACCACGGCATCACGCGTGAGGGTCGGTTGGTGAAGAGAATGGAGCGGGAGACGGGGATCGAACCCGCGACCAACGGCTTGGGAAGCCGTGACTCTACCACTGAGCTACTCCCGCTCGCGGAAGGTTGCCGGCCCGATTCTAGCAGACTCATTGTCTACGGGGCACCGGGCGCCGGTTCGCCCCGCAGCAGGGCGAGCACCTCGTCGCGCCGGCACAAGGTCCTTGACCGGGCAACTGGCGCGCACGTCAGAGGCCTTGAACACGCCGGGGGCGAACGGGATCATCACAGTGGCGTCCTGCTGTGCGCGGTGAGGGTCGACCGGTTGCCGAGAACGGTACCCGGTCCGACTTCGGCATGGTGTTCGATGTGACAGCGCTCGCCCAGCACCGCGTCGCGCACCACCGCGTGACGGTCCACCACCGTGTCGCGCCAGATGATCGAGCGTTCCACGACCGCGCCGGGCCCGATGGTGCAACCCGGACCCAGCACCGACTCGGCGCCGATCCGGGCCCCCTCCTCGACGACACAGCCGGTGCCAAGAAAACACGGCCCTGTGATCTCTGCGTCCTCCGCGATGCGGCAGCCGGCACCGCGATACACCGTGCCGAGCGGTCGTCCCATGAACGGACCGGCGGCGCAGCGTTGCGCCATCAGGTCGCGGTGTGCGCGGACGTAGCTCTCCGGGGTGCCGATGTCGAGCCAGTACCCCCGATCGACATAGGCCACGAAGGTCTCGCCCCGGTCGACCAGCGAGGGAAAGTACTGCCGCTCGATCGACCACTTCGTGCCGTCCGGGATGCGGTCGAACGTCTCCGGTTCGAGGATGTAGATGCCCGCGTTGATCGTGTCGCAGGTGATCTGGTCCGGGCTCGGCTTTTCGAGGAACCGGCGCACGTTGCCATCGTCGTCGGTCTCGACGAGACCGTAGACCGACGGGTCGTCGACCGGGGTCAGGACGATCGTGGCTCGGGCCTCCCGCTCGCGATGTCGGCGGACCACGGCCTGCAGGTCGATGCTAGTCAGGACATCGCCGTTGAACACGAGGAGCGTGTCGTCGATACCGGCCGCGGCGTATTTGATCGCGCCCCCGGTGCCGAGCGGATCCGGTTCGACCACATACCGTAATGGCACACCCGCGTCGGTCCCGTCTCCGACTCTGGCCTCGATCCGGTCCGGTCGATAATTGAGGCTCAGGATGACCTCGTCGATCTCTGGAATCTGGCGCAAGAGGTCGGTTTGGTAGTAAAGGAACGGACGGTCGAAGATCGGCACGATCGGCTTGGGGAGATCGAGTGTGAGCGGGCGCAGTCTCGTGCCAGATCCGCCCGCCAGAATGACGGCCTTCATGACGCCGAAAGTGTAGCACTGGCCCGGAGGGACACCGACGGCTGCCTGCTCTCGGTTGTCCGGGGCGCGACGGCACTGCTAGAATGAGTCGCTCCGGCACCTGTGTGCCGTCGAGAAGGCCAGATGAACCTGCCGAACAGCCTGACCCTGGCCCGGATCTTCCTCATTCCTCTCTTGGTCGTCGTCCTCCTGACCAAGTTCGAGGGAACGGTCATCTTCGGCGTTGGCAAGGAGCTCGTCGGGGCGGCGATCTTCGCGGTGGCCGCGCTGACCGACTGGCTCGATGGGTATCTGGCGCGGCGTCGGCAGCAGGTGACGACGTTCGGTCAGCTGATGGACCCGCTGGCCGACAAGCTCCTGATCATTGCGGCACTAGTATCACTGGTCCAGATGGAGCTGGCGCCGGCGTGGATGGTCGCGATTATCGTCGGGCGCGAGCTGGGTGTCACAGTGTTGCGCAGCGTCGCCTTCTCCCGTGGCGTGACGATCGCGGCCTCGCCGCTCGGGAAGGTCAAGATGCTGTCGCAGGTCGTTGCGATTCTGCTGTTGATTCTCGGGCGAGAGTATCTCCACGAGTTCTTCATCCTCGGCCAGATTGCGCTCTGGGTCGTGGTGGTGACCGCTCTGGTCTCCGCCGCGGACTACTACTGGCGTTTCACGCAGGCGGGGGCGCACCCGCGGGTGACCGACTTCGAAGCGGCGCGTCGACGGGCGACTGAGAAGAAGACGCCAAGCGCCGAGTCGACGGCCGACGACGATCGCCAGACGGTCGCGTCGCGGATGTAGCCAGGTCTGGCGCGCACCCAGCAGACCGCCCGCGCAAGCCCGCCGGAGCCCATGCCTGCGGGATGGACCCACAAGTCACACGGTCGCACGCGGAGGGGGCACGCAGACAGGTGACGGCGAGGCCGTCCGGGTGCGCCTGACTTCTGACGCCTCCACCATCCGCTTCAGCGGTGGGCGCCGACCAGGTCGCCGATCAGGATCGGTTCGCGCGTCCGGATCACCTGGACGGTGGCCGACGTGGCAGCGACCAGCATCGCGACCCCCTCACCGAGCTGGGTCACCGGGTCCTGGGGGCCGCGTGGGGAGGCGCGAAAGATGGTCAGCCGCTGACCCGGGACGATCTGCCGGTCGGCGCCCTGGTCGATCACGAGAAACTGTCCGGGGCCCAGCATCGACCGGCCGCCACCGCCGAAGAGAACCGTGGCGGGGTCGTCGTAGCCGACGGTGCCCGCCGGGCCCATGGAGACGGCCGCCGGCCACTGCAGGGGCGCCAGCTGGTCACCGCGTCGTACCTCCGTGCAGGTGCGCTCGACCACGGCCAGGGCGGCGTGCTCGTCGACCTCGACGGCGCGCAGCCATCCGCTCGTCCGCAGGACCCTGATGCCACGAGCGCGCCATGCGGGGTCCACGGGCGCTTCGCTCCGCCGGGTGAAAAACTGGGCCCCGACCGAGACCCCATCGGCGCGTCCCACGTTCAGCAGCACGGCGTCACCCTGTGCGAACAGTTCGCGGAGCGGAACATCCGGCGCGCCCAGGACCACTCCGACCGGAGTCGATTCGCTGGGCGCGAGCCGGGGAGCGCATGCCAGGGCATCCGGGGTCGCCAGTGGCGGAAAGGCCGTTTGCGCGCTGACCGGGACCACCAGAGCGGCGAGCGCGGAACCCAACAGGAGCATGGATTGGGCAGCGCGACGTGTCGTCATCGCTCTGCACCCACTTCCAGCTCGGCCATTCGCACTTTCGCCTGTTCCGCGTACTCGCTTGCTTCGAACTCGTCGAGCAGCCGTGCGAAATACGGTATCGCTTCCACTAGCTGGTTGCTTTCGGCCAGCGACTCCGCGAGGTGGAAGTAGACTTCGTCGCGTCGGGTGTAGGCGGGGTCGTCGTCGAGGATCTGGCGGAATCGGCTGATCGCGCCGGCGTAGTTCTTGGCGCGATAGTAAAAATACCCGACGACGTAGTCGTGCTCGCTGAGCCGGTCACGGGCTTCTCGGAGTCGTTGTCGGACCTCCGACATCAGTTGGTGATCCGGAAACCGGGTGATAAACGTCTCGAATTCCTGGATGGCGGTTATCGTTTCCGTCTGATCCCGCTCGGCTCGCCGCATCTGTTGAAAGTGGACCAGCCCGACCTTGTACTGAGCATACGCGGCGCGGGGGTGTGTCGGATACAGACTCAGGAAGTCTTGGTATTCATCGAGCGCCTGAATATAGGCGTCGAGCGAGCCCTCGCCCTCGTACGTGTCACCGATAGCCAACCGCGCGTCCGCCCGGTGCTCGCTCTGTGGGTAGTTGTCGCGAATTTGCACGAAATACTCACGGGCGCGACGCCAGTCACGTTCCTCGAGGGCGATCATCCCACGTTCGAACAGGAGGCGGTCGGCGTCGAGCTGTGGGGGTGGGATCTCTACGCGCTGGCCACCGCACGCGAGTACCGTGGCTGCCAGCAGACCTCCAGTCAGCCCGAGTCTCCACAGCCGAGGCTCGCGAGTTAGGCAGTGAATCATACGACGGGCACCGTGTTGGACATCCACTGGTACTCGGCCTCGATTCCGGCGTCGAGCAGCATCGTGGGCCTGAACCCCAGCGCCCGGCGGGCCGCCGTGGTGTCGGCGAAAGTGTTGCGCATGTCGCCCTGCTGTACGGGGTGACGCTCGATCTGGGGGCGGGTTCCGGTGCAGGCCGCCATCACCTCCAACACCTGGTTGACCGACACCCGTGCACCACCCCCGATGTTATAGACGCTCCCAGGTTCACCACGGTCGGCGGCGGCGATGGTCGCCGAGACGGCATCGCCCACGAAGGTGAAGTCGCGTGTCTGTTCGCCGTCGCCGTAGAGGGTGATTGGCCCCCCACCGAGCATCGCCCGCAGGAACCGGTTGAACGCCATGTCGGGGCGTTGACGGGGGCCATACACCGTGAAATACCGCAGCGAGACCGTGGGGACCCTGTG
Organism: Acidobacteriota bacterium; assembly: GCA_022562495.1. Lineage (GTDB taxonomy): Bacteria > Acidobacteriota > Vicinamibacteria > Vicinamibacterales > UBA8438 > NP936. Next base: position 9,398 of record JADFPE010000105.1, on the reverse strand, counting down.
CGCCACCCAATAGAGATAACACAGATGCTCGGCGGCGAGCTTGCTGACGCCGTAGGGAGACAGGGGTTGCGGGCGATGGTCTTCGCGCATCGGGGTGTCGTCATGATCGCCATACACGGAGGAACTCGACGCATACACGACCTTGCTCAGCTCGGTCCGCCTGCAGGCCTCGAGAAGCACCTGCGTCGCATTGACGTTGCACGCGGTGTAGACGGCGAAGTCGACTCCCCAACTCTTGCGGACACCAGCCTGAGCCGCCAGGTGGAACACATGCGTCGTGTCGCGGAGCAGGCGGTCGAGGTCTGCATCCTGCAACCGGCTCTCGACAAAGAAGAACCGGTTGTGCCGTCGTGACGCCGCGAGGTTCGCCTCTTTCAGCTCCCGCGCGTAGTAGTCGGTGAAGCAGTCGATGCCGACCACGTGGGCGCCGTCGGCGAGGAGCTGCTCGACCAGATGGGAGCCGATAAAACCGGCTGCGCCGGTCACGAGCGCCCTCACGCACGCACCTCCCGGATCTGGGCCGGGAGCCGGTTGGGGCACCCCTCGCGATGCACGGCCGCATGGACCGTGTGGCCCACGGTGGTGACCACCTGGTCGGCGGGGCGCTGGGCGTCACCGTCGACGCGGACCCGCGCCGGCCACATCGACCCTCGGTGTATGAGAATCGTCACGTCGTCGTCAGAACGGGCGGACCGCAGAGACTCGTACTGGGTGTCGCTGCCTGGCAGCATGAGCCCCGCGGCTTCGAGCTCGCACGCGGAGCGACCCAGAGAGCGAGGCAGCTGGCGCCGGCCCACCTCGAACCAGACGAAGTCATTCGCGTAGTACGACGCCACGTGTATCTTATCGGTCTCAGCGTATCGGACCCGCACCTGGACTGTGGTCTGTAGAACGGGTGTCGTCTACTTCTCTGGCGCGACACCCGCCCCGACCCCCTCCTCAGCGGCGGCGCGCAGCGCTCGCGTGGCCGCCTCCGGGTCGGAGGTCCCGAAGATGGCGGCGCCGGCGACCAGGATCTCCGCGCCGGCTTCCGCGACCCGGGCCGCGTTCGAACAGTCCACGCCACCGTCGACCTCGACGGCCGCTGTGTTGCCCACGTCGTCGAGTAAGCGCCGCACGCGCGCAATCTTCGCCTCACTGCCGGGGATGAAGTGCTGTCCACCAAACCCGGGGTTGACGGTCATCACGAGCGCGAAGTCGAGGTCACGCGCGATCTCCTCGAGCGCCGAGACGGGTGTCGAGGGATTGAGCACGGCGCCGGCCTCCACGCCCCGGGCCTTAATGGAGTCGATGGTGCGATGCAGATGGGTCACCGTCTCGACGTGCACCGAGATCATCGCGGCACCCGCGTCGGCGAACGCGTCCACGTAACGCTCCGGGTCCGTGATCATGAGATGCACGTCGAGCGGTATCCGGGCGACACGGGCCAGCGCTTCCACCACCAGCGGACCGACCGTCAGGTTGGGAACGAAGTGCCCGTCCATGACGTCGACATGAATCAGATCGGCGCCGCCTGCTTCCACCACACCCACCGCGGCGCCAAGCGCCGCGAAGTCGGCGGAGAGAATCGACGGGGCGATTCGAAGGGTCACCGGCTGACCTCCAGCGAGATCGCCTCACCGTGTGCGATCTGGAAGCCGGGGAGCGGAAATTGCCGGAGGACGATGCCTGGGGGGACGCCGGGATAGGGATAGTCACCGGTCGCCGTGACCCGGAACCCACGCGCACGAAGCACCTCGGCCGCACGGACTCCGAGTACACCGATGAGGTCCGGCATCACGTACGTGGCGCCGCGCTCGCCCCGGTTGATGAGCACCGCCACGCTCGTGGCGGAGCCCAGGGGCGGCGGTTCCTGCGCCACCACCGCATCGCTGGGATAGCGGCCCGACAGCATTTCTGAGATGCGGCTGAGGCCGAGCGCGTCCTCCTGCAGCCGCGCGCGCGCACCGCGCTCTGACTGCCCGATCAGGGTGGGCACCGACCCGGCGCTCGGTCCCGAGCTCAACCACACCTTGACGCTCCGGCGACGCCGGGTCGTCAGACCGGCGGCCGGGTCCTGCGCGGCGACGTGTCTGGCCGGGATCGTCGGGTGAATCCTCGATAGCGGCTCGATCCGCAGCGTCAGACCAGCGTCACCCAGTGTGGCGGTCGCTGCGTCAACCGTCTGGGCGACGAGATCAGGGACGTCGACCTCGCGGAAACGCAGCGCGACCTGGAGCCCCGCAACGGCAAAGAGCACGAAGATCACGGCGGTCGCGGCAATGAACAGACTGATCAGGCCCAGTCGCAGTGACCAGCGTCTCCACATTGCACCACGGGTGGATGGCCTGCGCGACCTGGGTGTCGACGTCCGGCCGGCGGCGGCGTGTGACGACCTCGTTGGTCCAGAGCGTGGCGGTCTGGCGGACTTGGGCGGTGTTGAGGACATCCAGCCTTCAAAAATACTATAAGTCGTCAGGTCCGTCACGATGTGGTATCGCCAACCTGCGACTCGCCCCGCGCGCGCCATCGGTCTCGCATGGGCCTTTCTGAAACAGCAGCTGGCGAAGCCCTCCGGCTTCCGCCTGTCTGCTGACTCCTGACGCCTTGGGCATTCTAGGCGCGACGCCGCAGGACCGCCGCGAAGAACGCCTCGAGCCCATGGGCATCCGGAGCGGTCGACAACCGTCCATGATCGTCGATCGTGTCTCGCAGCCCCTGTGACAGCGGCGAACCCACCTGGTCCGGGTGGACCGGCTCAAAGTCGGGATGCTCGGCGAGAAAGGCGTCCACGACCTCCGCGTTCTCCTCCGGCTCGCTCGAACAGGTGGCGTACACCAGTCGGCCGCCGGGCCGGACGACGCGCGACGCGTGGCTGACCATCGTGAGTTGGTCCCTGGCAAACCGTACCAGGTCGAGCGGCTGGCGCCGCCAGCGTATCTCGGGATCGCGCCGAACGATGCCCAGGCCGGAACAGGGGGCATCGACCAGCACACAGTCGAACACCGGCTGGAACGGCGGCGGCCGACGCAGGTCCAGCCGGACGATTCGGACCCCTGTCGCGCCCGTCTGGTCGAGCGTCTGGCGGAGCAACCGCACACGCGCGGGTCGAAGGTCGCTCGCCACCAGACTCCCCCTGTGACGCATGGCGGCCGCCATCGCCGTCGTCTTGCCGCCCGGTGCGGCGCACGCGTCCAGCACGCATTCGCCGGGCCGGGCGGCGGTCAGCTCCGCCACCAGCTGACTGGCCTCATCCTGAACCAGGAACAGACCCCGCCCGAAGAGCGGCGTCCGGAGTGGGTTTCCAGCCAACACGGTCAACCCGTCTCGAGCGAACCGTGTGGGTGCAGTCCGCACGTCGTGCTCGGCCAGTTGTTGCGCAAGCGCTGAGGTCGTGGTCCGGAGCAGGTTGGCTCGCAAGATCAGCGCGGGGGGACTGTTGTTGAACCGCACCCATGCCAAGGTGCGCAGGAAGCCGCGACGGTCCAGCCAGCGCTCGACGAGCCAGCGGGGGTGGGAGCAGGTCACGCTGAGGTAGGCAAGGCGAACCTCTCTGGTATCCGATGCGCCTGGCTCGGCCGGCAGCGGGGGAGTGCGTGCGGTGGAGGCGATACGCCGTAGCACCGCGTTGACGAGACCAGCGGCGCTCGCCTTGCCGACCCGCCTCACCAGAGTGACCGACTCGTGCACGGCGGCGGCGGGCGGGATGCGTTCGAGATACAGCAACTGATAGGCCCCGAGGCGGAGCACCGTGAGGACCTCGTCGTCGAGCCGTCCGGTCGGGCGCGCCGCGACCTGCTCGATGACCCAGTCGAGCGCGCCGAGCCAGCGCAGCGTGCCGGTCGTGATCTCGGTGACGAGCGCCCGGTCGCGGTCGTCGGCGAGCGTATCGCGGACCCGCGCCAGCGCGTTCGGCAGGTCGTCGCCGCCACACACGGCCTGCAGCACGTGATACGCCGCCGTCCGTGCCGGTGTCATCCCGTGGGTGGGAAGGGTCGAAAGATGGCGGGGAGGTCAATCGGGTGACCAGCCAGAAAGGCGCGCGTTGGCAGGCACCGGCGGCCCTCAGGCTGCAACGCGAGAATCGCCAGGACGGTGCCCTCGCCACATGCGACGCGGAGTCGGTCGGCGCCGGCTTCGACGATGTGGCCGGGAGCCTGCGCCGAGACCTGGACCGGGGCAGGCTCGACCTCGGTCCGCAGAATCAGATACCGGGATGTATCGAGAAAACTGAACGCGTGCGGCCACGGGTGCAGCCCACGGACGAGGTTGTGGATCGCCCGCGCCGGTCGGGTCCAATCGAGGCGACCGTCCTCGCTGGTGAGGCGTGGAGCCAACGTCGCCAGGGCATGGTCCTGCGGCTGTTCCGTCACCCGTCCGGCGGCGATCTCACGCACGGTTGACACCAGCAGGCTGGCGCCGATCTCGGCGAGGGCACGGTCGACCACGTCGCTCGTCTCGTCGTCCGCGATCGGCCGAACGGCGCGGGCCAGCATCGGACCGGCGTCCATCTCCCGCACCAGTCGAATCATGGTGACGCCGGTCTCCCGTTCCCCGGCGATGATCGCGCGGTGCACCGGCGCCGCACCACGAAATCTGGGCAGCAGCGACGCGTGGACATTGATGGTTCCGTGTCGGGGCGTGTGCAGGATCGCGTCCGGCAGGATCTTGCCGTAGGCGGCCACCACCCCCAGGTCGGCGCCGCAGGAGGCCAGCGCCGCCGCGAAGGCCGGGTCGCCCACCCGCTCCGGCTGCAACACCGGGATGCCATGTGCCAGCGCGGCGGTCTTGAGGGGGGATGGCTGCACGTGGTGTCCACGTCCCCGCGGGCGATCCGGCTGGGTGATCGCCACCACGATCTGATCGCCCGCCGCGACGAGCTGTTCCAGCGATGGTACGGCGAAGGCCGGTGTCCCGAAGAAGGCGATCTTCACCACTTCCCCGCGCGTTGCAGCTTGCGCACTCGGCGAACGATCACGTCGCGCCTGATCCCCTGGAGCCGGTCGACGAAGAGGCTCCCGTCGAGGTGGTCCAGCTCATGCTGGAACACACGCGCCTGTAGCCCCTCGCCTTCGAGGTGCACCGGCGTCCCCTCGCGGTCCACACCCGTCAACACCACCTGCGCCGGCCGTGCGATCCGCGCGGTGAACCCGGGGAGACTGAGACAGCCCTCCTCCTCACGTTGTGCGCCCTCCTGTTCGACGATCTCCGGGTTGACCAGGACGACGAGGTCGCTCGCCGACCGACCTGAGGACGGGTCGGCGACGAACACCCGGAGCGCGACGCCGACCTGCGGCGCGGCGAGACCGACACCGGGGGCCGCATACATCGTCTCGATCATGTCGTCGATCAAGGTCTGCAGATCCGTGCCGAAGTCGTCGACCGGTCTCGCGGTGATTTGGAGCGCGTCGGCGCCGTAGCGCAAAATCGGGCGGAGCATGAGATGTGGTGACTCGGGGAGGTGAGCAAGCGCGACACTCGACCGGCATTGTAAACAATATCCTGCGCCGCCGGCGCGGCGCCGGCGGCGCGCACGCCTGTGGACACTCGGGTCGCGCGTCCAGCCCGGCGGGCCGGCTTCGTGCGCAACGCCTGGCTGCCAGGAGGCCGAGGAGTGCAGAGCGTGATGCGCGCGGATGGATCTGGCCGGAGCGACGCCATGGACGTGGTGTGGGGTACGGTACGCCGCACCGCGGAGTCCCCGTGTCGCGTGCTGGCAGCAGGGGAGAGCGATCACTGGCAGCATGCCGCCGTTCGCGGTCCATCTGCCGCCGCACCGTCGCCTCGTCACGTGTCGGCTTGCCTCGCCCCCCCGAACCGCAGTTCGGAGCTGGCCGTACACACGACGGCCGAGCCATCACTGGCTCGGCCCTTGAGTCGTTCGTCGTCGGGCGAGGACGCGCGTCCTACAGGTTCGCCGGTTCGTCGCGGATCGACCGCTTCACCAGGTTCTTCAGCAGGTTCACCTTGAACCCGTTGTGCGTCAGCGGCGCGACGCCCTGGATGGCGATGTTGCCCGCCTGCTCCGCGGTCTGCTCGTTGCGCGCCTTCCCGCGAATGGCGTTCTCGACCGCTCTCAGCCGGACCGGTGTCGGCGCGACGCCATTCACGACGACCCGCACGTCCTGGATCATGCCACCGCTCTCCTGGATCGCCGTGGCCACGTTGACCAGCGGGAAGTCCCAGGTGTCACGGTCGCGGACCTTCTCGAAGTAGACGCGCGCGGCGGCCCACGTCGACGGCAGCCGGATCAACATCAGCAGGTCGCCCGGCTCGAGGACGGTCATCCGTTCGATGTCGATCTCGGGACCCACGAAGTAGTCCTCCGCCGAGACCACACGCTCGTCGCGGCCCCGCCGCACGACCATCTCCGCCTCGAGGGCGACCAAGACCGGCGCCGTATCCGACGGACTGACCGCCACGCACCGGCTCGCCCCCAGGATGCAATGCTCCCGGTTCATCGCCGTTGGCGGGCTCGCGTAGCAGATGTTGCCGCCGGCGCGGTAGCAGGTCCAGCCGTCCCGGTAATACCAGCAGCGCGTGTCCTGCGACACGTTGCCGCCGATCGTGCCGATGTTCCGGATCTGCGGCGACGCCGCCGACCGGGCCGCGTAAGCGAGCGCTGGGAACTGCGACCGGATCTCCGCATGCTCGACGACGTCGATCAGCCGCGCCATCGCACCGATCTCGATTCCGCCATCGGCGATCGACCGGATTTCCTTCAGCGAGTCGATGCCCCCGAGATCGACGACCACACGCGGCCGCCTCACCCGATCCTTGAACCAGTCGAGCGTATCGAGCCCGCCGGCATAGACCCATGCATCCGACCCGTGCTCGGCCAGCAGCGCCAGCGCGTCGTCCGCGCTGGTCGGCTGGAACAGCTCGAGTTGAGGTATGACGTCGCGAATGACGGCCATGGTTATCGCCTCCCCTGCTTCAGGGCCCGGTCACGAAGACCTTCACGGTGTTGGCCGCCGATCCATCCCGTCTGGCGGCATGACGCGTCGGTCGAACCCTGCCGGTATGCTCCCTCCCCGTGCCTTGCCAGCCGGGTGCCTCGACGCCCAAGAACGCGAACCTGTTCTCGAGTGGACCCTCAGACGTGCGCTGTCAATCGATGGTGGCCTGTCGGCGCCTGCTCGAGCCGCGTCAGAATCATGTCTCGTGTGATTGGCGAACGGAAGAAGTCGCCGTTCTCCTCGCCCAACGCATCCGCGATGGCGTTGACGACGGCACCCGACCCGGCGCCCTGCGCCGCCTCACCAATACCCTTCGCGCCGAGCGGGTTGAACGGGTCCGGCAGATCCGCGGAGCCCCACTTCATCGGTTGCTCGTGTGGCACGTCGAGGATACCCGGCGGCCGGTTGTTGTAGAACCGCTTCGCCACCAGCAACCCCCAGCGCCGGTCGTACACCCACTTCTGGGTCAGGGCCACGGAGAAGCCCTGAATCGCGCCGCCGAGCACCTGCGCTCCGAAGTTCTTGGGGTGGATGATGGTGCCGGCGTCGCATCCAGCGGCGTAGTCGACCACCCTGATATCACCGGTCTCGATGTCCACTTCGACCTCGGCGAACCCGGCGACGAACGACATCCGCCGCCCGCCTTCCTCGAAGTTGTCCTTCGCAACACCCATCAGCCCTTGCCCGGCCAGCGCCGTGGCCGAGGCCGTCGTCATCCCGTTGATGTCCTCCGGCAGCTCGTGGCCGTCGTATCTGCCCCCAAGCGCGATGGCCCGCTCGGCGACGCGCGCGAAGCTCAACCCCTGCGAGCGATTTCCCCGGCGATAGACTCGCTCTCCGCCGATCTCATAGTCGCTCGGCGACCCGCCCAGATCACGCGCCGCGATCTCCTGCATCTTCTGACGCGCGTCGAGGACCGCGGCCCAGTTTGCCCGTGTGTGGGCGTGGGCTGTGGAGCTGCCGCCCTGCGTACAACTCCACGGCAGATGCCGATTGGTGTTGCCCCAGGCGACCTCGCACCGCTCCCACGCCATGTCCATGCCTTCGGCTGCCGCCCGCATCATATCGAAGGTGGACCCGGTGCCCAGGTTGCCGATCCCGGACTTGATGTACATCCGCCCGTCCGGCTTGATGACGAACAGCCCGTCGACGCCGGACGCCCCGGCCGCGAACGTACTGAGTGCCACGCCGACACCGGTCACCGTCGAGCCAGTGCGCCGGCCGCTGCGCTGGACCCGCTCGCGCCAGTTGAAGAGCTCTGCGCCCTTGTCAATCGCCTCCCTGGCGAACGCGCTCGACACGTGGCTCTGCTGGCCGTCCCGCCCTGGCCCACCGAACCGGGCCTGGCCCTCCGGGGCGTTGATCTTCAACACCTCGACCTGGTCGAGCCCGAGCAGCTTCGCCGCTTTCTGGATGATTGGCGAGAGCATCGTCATCGACTGCTCGCCACCGGGTGCACGCTGCGCGCCGCGCGGCGGCGTATTGGTGTAGACGCCTGTGCCGCGCATACGCATCGCCATCGGCTGGTAGCCGAGCGACCCGATCACGCCGACGTTCATGTGGTCACCGGACCGTCCATACGGACCGCCATCCCCGATGGCGTGGATTTCCATTGCGGTGATCCGGCCGTCGCGCCGCATCCCGAGCTTGATCCGCGCCTGCACACCGGGACGCGCCTTGCCGAACGAGGTCTCGTCACGCCGAGTCACCCGCATCATCACCGGTTTCCCGATCTTCTTCGACAGCAGGATCGGAATCTGCGCCTGCGGATAGCCGGCGCCCTTGCTGCCGAATCCGCCCCCGGTGAACTCGTTGATGAGCACGACGTCGGACGGCTCGATCCCCGCCCACCGGGCCATCGGACCGACGCTGCGGGCCGTGCTCTGGACCGACGGGTAGACGAAGAGCTTGCCGCCCTGCCAGTAGGCCAACGTCGTCCGGCTCTCCAGCGGTTGGTGCGACAACGACTGGTGGTAGGAGTGCTCCTCGATGACCACGTCCGCCTCGGCGAACCCGGCCGCGAGGTCACCGTACTCCCACTCGGCACCCGCCTCGGCCTCCATCGGGATCTGGCCCGCGTCCAACTCGGCCACGTCGGCCTCGGTCCACTTGATTTCGCCGAGCTCCCGCCCGAGCATCGTGTTGCCCTCGGTCCGCGCGTTGGGCCCACCCGGACGGAGACTGTCGAGCGGGTCGAGGACGAACTCCAACGGTTCGAGGTCGATCTCGATGAGCTCGATCGCGTCGGCCGCGGTCTGCTCATCAACCGCCGCGACAGCGAGAATCGGCTCGCCCTCATACCGCGGCTCGTTGGTCAGGGCCGCCTCGTTCGGCGCATTCACCTCCGGTAGGTCGTCGGCAGTCAGGAGGCCTTCGAACCCCGGCAGCGCCTCGGCCGCGCTGGTGTCGAGCGACCGCACGCGCGCGTGGGGCATCGGGCTGACCAGCAGCTTGCAGAAG
>JADFPE010000326.1 GCA_022562495.1 Acidobacteriota bacterium | reverse complement strand
AACACTCGCGCCCTCGACGACTCGCCTCTAGCCTGCTTGCACAACGTTTATCGTGACCATTCGGTCACGTTTGATCGCGTGTTTTTCGCTCTCACCACGACAGCCTCCATTCAAGGAGTCTAGCCCCCGCGTAGCGGGGCTGTGAGAAAAGCTCGGCTAGCGCTAGCGAGGCGGAGCCTCACTACTAGCGCGAGCCGCCCGCCAATCGTCGTGCCACTCCCCTGACCCCACATCGTCGGCGAGCAGCGCTCCCTCTGGCAGGAACTCGTGAATCTGGGCGAAGGTGCGCACGTGGGCGTCGCTGACCCGCCGGAAGATGTGGTGCGGACCGAGATCGCGCGGGTGGGACAGACCCATCGCGGCGAGCAGCTCCAACAGGCTCTTGACCGTCGCGGCGTGAAAGCGGGTGACGCGTGGCGTCTTGTCCTCGACGTCGAGACCATGCACGAGAGCCGGGTTCTGCGTCGTGATGCCGGTGGGACAGTGCCCCGAGTTGCAGCGTAGCGCCTGGATACAACCCAGGGCGAACATCATCCCGCGCGCCGAGAGGCACAGGTCGGCGCCGAGCGCGAGTGCGCGGGCCATGTGGAAGCCGGTCAGGATCTTTCCTGACGCGATTACCACCATCCGGTCCCGCAGCCCCAGCCCCGTCAACGCGTTGTTGACGAGCATCCAGCCGTCACGCGCCGGCATGCCCACCGAGTTCGCAAACTCGAGCGGCGCCGCGCCGGTGCCCCCTTCCCCTCCATCCACCGTGATGAAGTCCGGGGTGATGCCGGTGTCGCGCATCGCCTTGCAGAGGGTCAGGAACTCGACCCGGAGCCCGACGCACAGCTTGAACCCGACCGGTTTGCCACCGGCCAGGTTGCGCAGCTGGGCCACGAACTCCAGGAGCCCCTCGGGTGTCGAGAACGTCGAGTGCGCCGGGGGCGAGAAGACCGTCTGCCACGGCGTCACCCCGCGAATCGCCGCGATCTCCTCCGAGACCTTGGGGCCCGGCAGCACGCCCCCGTGTCCCGGTTTCGCGCCCTGGGAGAGCTTGATCTCGATCATCCGGACCGCGTCGTGCGCCGCCTGGTCTCGGAACCGGTCGGGGTCGAACCGCCCATCGGGTGTGCGGCAGCCGAAGTAGCCGGTGCCGATCTGCCAGATGAGGTCGCCGCCCGGCTCGAGGTGATAGGGCGACAGACCGCCCTCGCCGGTGTTGTGCGCGAAGCCGCCCGCTTGCGCCCCGGCGTTCAGGGCCCGCACGGCATGGCTGGACAGGGCGCCGAAGCTCATCGCCGAGATGTTCAGCAGCGAGCACGAGTAGGGCTGGCGACAGTCGGGGCCGCCGACCCGGATGCGGGGGGGCTCCTCCAGCGGCTGCATCGGCGTCAGTGAATGCGCCGCCCACTCGTATCCGATGCGATAGACGTCGCGCTGGGTGCCGAACGGCTGTGTCTCGAGCTCGCCCTTGGCCCGCTTATACACGATGTCGCGGAACTCCCGCGCGATCGGGAACGCGTCGGTGTTCGACTCGATGAAGTACTGCTGGATCTCCGGCCGCAGCATCTCGAGCAGATAGCGCGCGTGGCCGATGATGGGGAAGTTCCGCAGGATAGTGTGCTGCCGCTGCAGGCTGTCGTGCAATCCCACCAGCAGGAGCGGTCCGACCACCACCAGCGCCCAGAGCGCGGTCAACGTGTAGGTGGCGGCGGCGAGGGCGACGCCGGCCAGCGACACGGCCGCGCAGACGTAGAACCAGCGACGGATCACGACTGCATCATCACACAGACGGGCCGCCGGCGCGTCATCACCGGGTCCAGCGCACGAAGGACGGTCCCTCCGGCCCTCGGCTCTCGCCGCCGTGCTCCGGATACACCGACGCCACGTAGATGTCGCCACTCGTCGGGTCCAGCGCCATCTGGTGCACATAGACGTCGGCGCTCCGTATGATGTCCACCACCGTGTCGGTCTCCGCGTTGACGATGACGAGGTCCTGCCGCCCGCGTTCCGAGCCGGTCGTGCCGGCGAAGATCCTGTTCCCGTAGGCGGCGATACTCAATGTCAGCGTGCCCCCCACGACGGACCAGGGCCCCTCGTACGACCCGTCCTGATTGAAGACGTCGAAGCGGCTGGTGCAGCCCGGGATCGGCCGCAGCCGTTCCTCCGCGATCTGCCCCCGTACGGTGACATACGGGTGCAACGCTCCGCCGCACACGTTGGCGACCAGGAGTCGGCCACGGGCGTCCAGCGCCACGGCATGCACCACGCCGAGCTGCCCTGGCCCGTTGCCATATTCGCCCACCTGCTTCAGGAACTCGCCGTCCGCGTCGAACCAGACCAGACGCGAGTTCCAGTACCCGTCCGCGACCACGATGTCGCCACCGGGCAGGAAGGCCACGCCCGTGGGGCCGTTGAAGTGCGATTCGTCGTTTCCGTACTTTCCGTATTCTCCGAGGGTGAGCACCGGCGTGCCATCCGGTGTCAGCTTCGTCACCTGGTGCCCATCGCGATCGACGACCCAGACAAAGCCCTCGCCGTCGATGTACAGGCTGTGGGGCCCGATGAACTCCTGGTCTTCCGCAAACTTGCCGAGATAGGTCCCGCTCCGGTCGAACATCCAGATAGAGCCGGTGCCCCGATACCGGGTCATCGACAGGGGATGACCGGCCCAGTGATCCCGATCTCGCGAGATCGCATACACGATCCCTCGGGCATCCACGGCGATGCCGGACCCCATCTCGAACTGGCTCCCCGGCGGATACTGGGGCCAGCTCTCGTCCAGGCGATAGGTCCCGGTGTTGTCCTGCGCGTGGCTCTGGCCTGCTCCACTGCCCAGGGTGCCCGCGACGATGATCGCGAGCGCGACAAGCACGGCCTCGGGTCGCGGTCCGCTCCTGCGTCGCATGTGTCTCTCCATGGTCTGTGGTCTGATGTCTCACAGTCTGCGCAGACCTTCGTGGCCCCGTTCGTAATTTCGGTGGCATTCGGCCGCCGATGCATTCCGCACAGCTGCGTTGCTCCTCGGTCGAAGACTGCCCGGTATTCTCCCTCGTCGCGCCTTACCGAGGTGTCGCCTCGACGTCCTCGGTGCGTCACCGCAATCTCGAACGAGACCTCTGAGCCGTCAGCCAACGCTTCGACATCGCGGCCAGAGGGGTGCAGCAGAAATTGGCGAAGCCCATCCGCTTTCGCCACGGCGACGGCAGACAGGCCGGCCGATCCTGCCTCTTGACGTCTGTCTCCGAGGGG
>JADFPE010000104.1 GCA_022562495.1 Acidobacteriota bacterium | reverse complement strand
GACGCCGACCCGCGCCGAGCTGGCCCGCTTCGACCGCACCCGCAAGAAGAAAGGGTCGAATGACGACTGGAGGCACCCCCACGATCCGGACGCGAAGATTGCCAAGATGAAGGACGGGCGCACGCACTTGGCCCATACCGCCGAACACGTGGTGGACCTGGAGACGGGAGCCATCGTGGGGCTCACCGTGCAGGACGCCGACGAGGGGGACACCACGACCATGGTTGAGACCCTCATCACGGCGGCCGAACACGTTGAAGCGGTCGGCGGGGCGGGGATCGTCGAGGTCGTCGGCGATAAGGGGTATCACAGTAATGAGACAATGGTCGGGTTCGCCGAGCTCGGCGTGCGGAGTTATGTCTCGGAGCCGGATCGCGGGCGGCGCAAGTGGAAGGGCAAGGCAGCGGCGCGGCAGGCGGTGTATGCGAATCGTCGGCGCATTCGGGGCGCGCGCGGGCAACGGTTGCTGCGGCAGCGCGGCGAACTCCTGGAACGACCCAACGCCCATCTCTACGAAACCGGCGGGATGCGCCGGGTGCATCTGCGCGGCCATCCCAATATCCTGAAACGTCTGCTCGTGCACGTCTGTGGCTTCAATCTCGGGTTACTCATGCGGCAGCTGTCGGGCGTCGGCACGCCGCGGAGCCTCCAAGGCCGCGCGGCGGCCGTTCTTGGCGCGCTGATCGGCCTCCTGGGCGGGTCCTGGAGGCGTGTGATGCGATCCTGGGTGCCGGAGTCCCACGATCCACTTGATTCGTCATGGGGCGGCCCGGCGACACGTCAATTCAAACACACGGCCCTCGTTTTACGAATCGCCCCTTCTACCACGGGCTGCTAGGGGGCCTTCGGGCGGCAGGACGCGAGCGCATGGCCGGCCTCAATCGCGAGTGCCGCGGCGGCCGGAACACTGCGAGACGCCCAGAACCCGTGCATCTGATCGAAGAGGTCGGCGAGCTTGGCGGTGCCACCGAGCACCGCCTCACCATTCCGCGCCTCCATGTCGCTCCGGAGCGCTCTGAAGGTGGCGGCACCCTCCTTCATCGCCGCGTCGTAGGCACCAACGAGCACCGCCAGTAGATGTCTTCTCACGTCTGGCCTCCCCGCGGCCCGACGCTCATCTGGATTACCGATGTGGTGCAGGCCTTCAGGCCTGCGAGGCAAGGCTGAAGCGGAGATCGCTGCCACAAGCCAGGAGAGAAACCGCATGCAGCCAATGCTGTACTCGAGTGCCGTCGGTGTTGTACTGCTCTTGTCCGCATGCGCAACCTCGCACACAGCGGTACTCGGTGTGTGGCTGGAATCCGGTAGAGCGTCGTCTGTTCGCACCATTGAATTCTTCGAAGGTGGCGCCCTTCGCATGGTCGACGAGCACCTCACAGAAGAGGCATTTGGCGAAGTAAGCCAAGAGACGGGTACGTACGAGTGGGTTGATGAGGCGCGCATGACAGTTGACCTCGACGGTCTGGCATCAGTAGCTGGCGCCACCCTCATGACGGTGTCGATTGTGGCTGACGACCTGACGCTCACACAGCCAGATGGAACAGCGCTCTCGTTTCAGAGGGCGCATGGCGAGACATCACCCCTAGCTGCTCGACGGGCGCCAGGAGGGATCGAGGCTAGAATCGTCAGAGCTTTGACGGCGATCAACAGTGGCCAAGGCGTGTTCGCTGCTGCCTGCAGCAGCGGCTTTTATGCGCCGTCTCTTGCTGTGCTGGAGCGACCTCCGAGGTCTGGCGGCCCCGGATTTATTCCGAGCAACTTGATTCGAGACTCTGACGTTGAGCAGAGATATAGATTCGTGTTGACGGCGGGTAGCCCCGTACGCTCACCAATGAGTTGCAACATGGCAGCCGCCGGTACTGGCGTTGAGATGTATTTCGTGGCCGCGTTCCCCAGAGCAGGCCAGCCGGGTCACTATTTCGGTACGAACCACCACGCGGGACCGATCTACTGGAGTGATGTCGAGATTCCCGTCACGTTGGAGGGTGCACCGCCAGACGCTAATCCAATTCTAAGGTAAGGGGCACACGGCGAGTTGCCGAGGGACACGTTGCTTCACGACCTCCGTTACGCGATCCGGACGCTAGCTAAGAGCCGTGGCTTCACGGCAGCCGCGGTTCTGACGCTCGCGCTCGGCATCGGCGCCACCACCACGATCTTCAGCGTGGTGGACGCGGTGCTGCTGCGCCCCCTGCCCTTTCGGGACCCCGATCGGATCGTCCACATTCCCCGGCTGCCTCGCGAAGACTTCGACGAATGGCGCGCGCAGACGAAGACACTCTCGCACATGGCGTTGTACCGTCACTCGCCGACGATGCTCACGGAGCTCGCCGACCTCGGGGTGGTCTCAGGGGCATTGGTGTCACCGGGGTTCTTCGCGGTGCTGGGCGAAGCGCCGTTGCTGGGCCGGACGTTCGAGCCGGCGGACGAGCGCGAGGGCAGCGCCAGGGTGATCATTCTGAGCCACTCGCTCTGGGCGACCCATTTCGGATCGGATCCGGACGTGCTGGGCCGGCTGATCAGGGGGCTCACCGGGCAGCCCATCGCTGTGGTGGGTGTCATGCCCCCAGGCTTTGCGTTCCCGCGCCGCGACACCGAGTACTGGCAGCCGCTGCCGCTGACTTTGGATGCCACGTGCGGCACGGGGCGACTCCGGGACGGTGTGTCGCTCGAGCAGGCGAACGCCGAGGCGCAGACGTTGACGCCACGGTATCGGCAACTACGGGATCGGAATATCGATCTGGGCTTGCTCCAGGAGCGGATCGGCTCGTCAGGGTCCTTGCCGTGTTTTGCGGGGCCCTCCGTGTGGCGGACGCTGACCCTGCCGGTCGTGGCCGTCGGTTTCCTGCTGCTCCTGGCCTGTGTCAACGTGGCGAATCTCCTGCTGGCTCGGGCGGTTGGCCGACAGCCGGAGATCGCCATCCGCATGGCGCTCGGTGCGGGTCGGGTCCGACTGATTCGGCTGCTGCTCACCGAGAGCCTGTTGCTCGCCCTGCTCGGCGGAACGGTGGGGTCCCTGCTGGCCTTTGGGGCCATCCGCGTGCTGCCCGCGCTCGAGCGTGGCACCCTGACCCGGCTCCAGGAGGTCCACGTCGATGTGGCCATGTTGACCTTCACGCTGGGCGTGTCGGTGCTCTCGGCTGTGGCGTTCGGGCTGGCGCCGGCCGTCACGCTGTCACGTGCGCACCGTCTGCAGGCGCTGAGACGTGGTGCGACGTCCGCGCCCGCCGGTGTTGGCCCGAGAGGTCGCACCCGGACGGGCGGTGCGCTCGCCATCGTCCAGGTGGCCCTGGCCCTGGTGTTGCTGATCGGTGCGGGGCTGTTCATCAACACCTTTCGGAATCTCACCCGCATCACCGGCTACGATCCGACCAACGTCCTGACGTTCGGGGTGCTCCTCACGCGCGGAGACACGGAGCCACAAGATCAGGGTTTCAACGACCTCTTGCTGAGCCGCGTGCAGCGCGTGCCGGGTGTGCATTCGACCGGAGTCACCAGCAACCTGCCAACGGACCGGAGTTTCAATTGGCGTTTTTCCGTCGTCGGGCACCCGCGCAACAGCCCTCCTGAAGAGGACGTTCGCTACCGCCAGGTTGACGGGGCGCACGTACCCTACGCGTCGGTTCACGAAGTCAGTCCTGGGTACCTCGACGTCATGCAGATCGGTGTAGTGCGGGGGCGCGGCTTGACCGATCGGGACGGCCCGGGACAGCAACCGGTGATGGTGGTCAACGAGACGTTTGTGCGCTGGTATCTGGAGGGGGACGATCCACTCCGCACCCGCGTCGCGTATGCCGACAAGGTGTGGGACATCGTCGGGGTCGTCGAGGACGTCGACATCGGATCGATCCGCCGCAGCGACTACCCGCCCGGGGAGCGCGATCTGCCGGCGATCTACGTGTCCTACCGGCAGTATCTCCGGAACGAGGGGCGTGTGCGCTTCATGTGGGTGGCGGTTCGTACCGCAACGGACCAAGCCGCGCCGATGTCAGCCATTCGTCGGAACCTCCGGGCGATTGACCCGCTCATGCCCATCTACGAGGTCGCCATGATGGACGAGCGCATGCTCGACCTGGTCGCACAACCCCGGTTCGTCACCGCGCTCCTGGGGGTGATCGCGGCCGTGGCGCTCGTGCTGGCGTCACTGGGCATCTATGCGCTGCTGGCGTACTCGGTGAACCGGCGCGCGCGAGAGATCGGCATTCGGATGGCCCTGGGTGCTCGTCGAGCAGACGTGCTGAGAACAGTGCTCAGCCAGGGTCTGACCGTGACACTCGCCGGTATTGCGGCAGGGTTGGCTGGGGCGGTGGCGCTGACGCGCTACGTCGAGAGCTTCCTCTTCGAGGTGACACCCCTCGATCCGATGACGGTGCTCAGCGCGTCCCTGGTACTCGTGACCGTGGCGCTCGTGGCGTGCTACCTGCCGGCTCGTCGCGCGACGAAGGTCGACCCGGCGGTTGCCCTGCGGGCTGAATAGGACTGCAGGACGAGGTAGCTCTGATGGAGCCTCAGCTCGAGAGGACGCGCTCGCCGACAGACTGCTACAGCACGCTCGGTTTGATGCGGTAGCCGCCGCCGTCGACCGGCTCACGGTACTCGTTGTGGCAGGCCTGGCAGGCGCCGGCGAGTGCGTCGCGGGCGGGGGCGATCTCCTGGAAGGCCTGGTTCTCGACCGCCGACCTGATGGCGCTGGCCGCCTCACCGGCCTGGGTCGCAAAGGCCGCGGCGGCCAGCACGTTGTGGGCCTCCCAGAACGCCTCCACCTGGCCGAAGAGCTCGGTCAGCTTGGTGGTGCCGGCGATGACCGACTCGCCGTCGCGCGCGTCCATGTCGCTCCGGACCGCTCTGAATGTGGCGCCCACCTCCTTCATCGCCGCGTCGTAGTCCGCCTCCGAGCTGATCTCGCCCGACTGGGCGACACCGACGAAACTGGCGACGACGACACCGGCGAGGACCGCCAGTAGATGTCTTCTCATGTCTGTCCTCCCCGCGGCCCGACGCTCATATGGATTGCCCATGTGGCGCAGGCCTTCAGGCCTGCGAGGCAAGGCCGAAGCCCACAGCCCAAAGCCCAAAGCCGCCGGTCCATCAGGGCAGCGCCAGCGCGATCAGCCCCGCCTCGGCGCCGCGGCCGAACGCGGCCACGATGTACTGCGTCCCGCCGGCCATGTAGGTCATCGGCGTTCCGCTGAGTGTCGCGGGTAGATCGACCGCGTGGACGATTGCGCCGGTCGCCTTGTCGAACGCGTTGAGGACCGGACCCTGCGCACTCTGGCGACCGCCGCCGAGCCCGAGGAACAGCAGCGTCTTGGTCACCAGCGGTCCCGTGTAGGCGCCGCCACCCAGCGGACCCGGGTCCGACACCCCCATCTCGATCAGCCGCTGTCGGGGGCCGTCGCCGAGCGTCACCTGCCAGGCGTGCTCGCCGGTGCTCAGGTCGATCGCGGTCAGCCGCGAATAGGGCGGCTTGACCAGCGGCAACCCCTGCGGCCCACGCAGACCGCTACGGCCCCGTCTGTAGTTGAAGTCGGACCGTTCCGGGTCCGCCTTGTCCAGCCGGACTGAAATCGGGTTGGTCCTGGACGGCACATACAGGTAGCCGGTGTCGGGGTCGAACCCGGCGCCATACCAGTTGGCGCCGCCGCCCCACCCGGGCATCTGGATCGTGCCCTTTTCGGACGGCGGGTGGAACAGGCCACCGTATTCGTGTTGCGCCAGGATTTCCTCGGCCTCGGCACGCAGCTCGGGGGTGAAGTCGATCAGGTCGTCGACCGAGATCCCCTGCCGTTCGAAGGCGGGTGGCTTGGTCGGAAACGGCTGCGTGGGCGATGCCCGTTCGCCCGGCACCGACGAGGGCGCCACCGGCCGCTCCTCGATCGGCCAGACCGGCTCGCCGGTGACCCGGTCGAAGACATAGGTGAACCCCTGCTTGCTGACCTGCGCCACCGCCTTGATGTCCCGGCCGTCCACCGTGATGTCGACCAGCGTCGGCGCCGCCGGCAGGTCGTAGTCCCACAGGCCGTGGTGCACCATCTGGAAGTGCCAGACCCGCTCGCCGGTCGCCGCGTCCAGACAGACCAGGCTCTCGGCGAACAGGTTGTCGCCCAGCCGATGCCCGCCATACCAGTCGTTGGTCGGCGTGCCGAGCGGCAGGTAGACGTAGCCCAGCTCCTGGTCGGCGCTCATGATGCTCCACGCGTTGGTGTTGCCGGTGTAGGTCCAGGCGTCGTTCTCCCACGCGTCGTTGCCGACCTCGCCCGCCTGCGGGACGGTGTGGAAGGTCCACCGCAGCTCGCCGGTACGCACGTCGAAGCCGCGGATGTCACCGGGCGGCGCGGTCATGTAGCGGGGCCCGTCGGAAATCGAGGAGTCGACGATGACGATGTCGCCAACCACCATCGGCGGCGAGATCACCTGGTACGCGTTGCGGTCCACCGGCCGGCGGAGCCCCAGGGTCAGGTCGATCTTGCCATCGGCGCCAAAGCGGCCGATCGGCCGCCCGGTCGCGGCGTCGAACGCCCAGAGGTGCGCGTCGCCGGTCGCCAGAAAGATCCGCGCGTCGTCGCCATCGGACCAGTACGCCACACCACGCGAGTTGAACCCGAGATTGGTCGGACGCCCCGACGCGTAGCTGCCGACATCCTGCACCCACAGCTCGTCGCCGGTCGCGGCGTCGATCGCCGCCACGATGCTGAGCGACGTGCGGATGTAGAGCACGCCGTCGACCATCAACGGCGTCGCCTTGAACCCGGCCGGCCCGAGCTCACGGTTCGCGGTGATGACCGCGGTGTCGGCCGACTCCCACTGCCAGGCGACCTGGAGCCGGTCGACGTTGCCGGCGTCGATCTGGTCGAGCGCCGCGTACTTGGTGCTGCCGTCGTCGCCGCCGTAGCTGGGCCACTCGCCGTTGGGCGCGCCGGTCTGCGCCACGACGGTCGGTGCCGACAGCATCGTCATCAGCAAGAACACGAGGACCGACACTGTGCCTCTTTGCATGGTCATTACCCTTCTCGTGCAGGATGCGGCCGCGACAGCACGGCCCTGACGACACCCACCCGGTGCTCTTCGAAATTCGTCACCATGTTACCCGTCATCGTCTCCCATGCCGAGCCCAGCAGGATGCTCGGACCGCTCGGCGGCGCCCCGGGGGCTCTGGCGCGCCCACGCATCTTCCGGAACCACTCGCGCACAGGCTCGGTCAGGTCCTGCCATGTCGTGACGTCGAAGCCGGCCGCCCGCAGTCCGTCCTCGAGCTGCTCGGCGGTGACGAGAAAGCTGATCGCCGGGTCGCGGGCCCACGGGACCGGACAGTGTATCGGGCCGCCGGGGCCCGCCACGATGTCGTAGAGCAGCAGCCGGCCGCCCGGTCTGACGACCCGGATCATCTCGGCATAGAGGCGCTGCTTATCCTCGATGTTCATTGACGCGTGCTGGGTCCAGACGATATCGAATGTGGCATCGCCAAACGGCAGGCCGAGGGCGCTGGCCTGACAGTAGCGCACCGACTGGCCGCGGCAGACGCGGAGCGCGAGCATCGTCGCGACCCGACAGTATTCACCCACCAGGTCGATGCCGGTCACGCGGCACCCGTAACGCGCCGCCAGCAGCCGCGACGGCCCCCCGATGCCGCACCCGACGTCGAGCACGCTGGTCCCGGGCGACAGCGATCCCAGCTCGGCCAGCTCGGTGGTCGCCTCGCGGCCGCGGATGTGGAACTCGTCGATCGGCCCGAGGTCGTCGAGGGTCAGGGCGTCGAGGTCGGCGCCGCTCTGCCGCAACGCGTCCAAGATCCGGTCCGCGAGGTCGAACCGGGTGTAGTGACGCTGGACGGGGTTCATCTCAGGCACGCTCATGAGGGAACCGAACCCACGCAAACTACAGGCTATAGGCTTCGGGCTAGCGGGCTATGGGCTTTGAGCGCTCCGAGCGCCACCATCGTGCTTCGCGGCGCCGGGGTCGTGTTGTCGCGGTGCGCGGGTGCACTATAGTGATCGCGGCACCGAATGGACGGCGAACGACGCCGATGATACGCAGATGAAACGTGACCAGGAACCACCGACGGCGACCAGCGGTGATCAGGTCGACCTGATCGAGTGGTACTTCGAGCAGGGGTGGACCGACGGGTTGCCGGTGGTCCCTCCGACCTCGAAGACGGTGGCCGCGATGGTCGCGGCGCTCGGCGGCGATGCCGAGCGGCTCGAGGCCCGCGTGCCGCCGCGGTGGGGCAACCTGACCCGCGAGGTCCTGGCCATCAACATGGTGCTGGCCGGGTGCACACCGGCCTACGCGCCGGTGGTCCGCGCCGCGATGCTCGCGCTCTGCAGCCCGCACTTCAATCTGCACGGCATCCAGGCCACCACACACATGGCAGCCCCGCTCCTGGTCGTCAATGGTCCGGTCCGCGCCGCGATCGGGATGAACGCCGGCGCCAACGTGTTCGGGTCCGGCAACCGGGCGAACGCGACGATCGGCCGTGCCATCCGGCTGGTCCTGCTCAACGTGGGCGGCGCCTGGCCGGACGACCTCGACAAGAGCACCCTGGGTCACCCCGGCAAATACAGCTTCTGCATCGCCGAGCACGAGGAGGCGAGCCCGTGGGCGCCGTATCACGTGGAGCAGGGCTACCGGCCCGAGGACAGCACCGTGTTCTGCATCGCGACCGAGGGGCCACACAGCGTCACCAACCACGTGGCGGACGACCCGCAAGGCGTGCTCGACAGCATCGTCTCGGCGATGAGCACCATCGCCCACAACAACGCCGTCAGCAGCGGCTCGTGCGCCGTCGTCATCGGGCCGGAACACGCCACGACCATCGCCGGACGCGGCTGGACGCGCAGCGACGTCCGTCGCTACCTCTGGTCGCACACGACGAACACCTACGACGACATCAGCTTCGGAGGCCGCTACGGCACGATCTACAACCGGAATCTGCCGAAGTGGTATCGACGCGAACCTGGCGCCCGGATCCCGATCGTGCCGTCGCCCGACGATATCCATCTGTTCGTCGCCGGCGGCGAGGCGGGCCGGTTCTCGGCGTTCCTCCCCGGCTGGGGGCACATGACGTCGCCGGTGCTGCGCGCGATCGATGGGAGCGCGCCCGAGGGCGTGGACCGGTGCGTGGATGGAACGTGTGAGCTGTGAGACAACAGGCTGTGAGCTTTGAGCCATGGAGAATCCGCCCATGCCCACCTCTTCCTCTCTCCCGTCCGGACAGACCGTCTTCGACCCGCGTGGCACGGTGACGGCGACGACCCTCACCCTGGCGCCGCGGCTCGAAACACTGCAGGGCGTTCGGCTCGGCGTCCTCGACAACTCGAAGTGGAACGCATCGAAGCTGCTGCGGCGGACCGTGGCGCTGCTGGAGGCTGACACCACTCCCACCTCAATCAACCATTACACCAAGGACAGCTTCTCGCGCGTGGCACCGGCCGAGCTGCTCGATCGGATCGCCGCCGAGAACGACGTGGTGGTCACCGCCATCGGTGATTGAGGGTCCTGCACGTCGTGCAGTCTGCACGACGCGGTCGGGTTGGAAGCACGCGGCGTGCCCACCGCCGTCATCATCACCGCGGCGTTCGCCAGAGAGGCGGAGGTCCAGTGCGCCGCCCTGGGCGCAGGCCAACTCGAGCCGGTGGTCATTACCCACCCGCTCAGCACCCTGTCCAACGACGAGATCCAGGCGCGCGCCGCTGAAGCCGTCTCGCAGATTCAGCGTGTCGTGGTTGTACGATAGCCACGAGGCGACCCATGCAGGGTTGCGCCACAGTGGCAACTCACGCGAGATCTGGACCAGCCTTGCGCGGTGACACTGTTGCTTGGCGGCGAGCACTCTTCCGTGGCGCAAGGCTTCAGCCTTGCGTCGGCAACTCGGAGAGTTGGCGGTCGGGACGGCACAGGACATGCCTCTTCCATGGCATGTCTGTTCGTCGCCCCAGTCTTGCAGCGCGTGAGGCTCCGCCTCGCGAGCCGAGCTTTTCTCACAGCCCCGCTATGCGGGGGCTAGACTCCTTGAACGGAGGCTGTCGTGGTGAGAGCAAGAACCCACGGCCAAACTTGACCCAATCGTCATGATAGACCTTGTTCAAGGAGTCTAGCTGCCGCAGGGTAAGATCAAGCGCACACAGGGGGCATCCACCCATGCTGGTCAATCTCGCCTACGGGCGTACCGGTCTCGCCGTCGAGTTCCCCGACGACCGGACGACGGTGCTCGAGCCGACCTATCTCGATGGTCTGCCGGACCAGCCGGGTGCGGTCCGGGAGGCCCTTGATCGTCCACTCGGCACCGCCCCGCTCCGCGAGCTCGTGATGACCGGCCAGACAGTCGCCATCTCCGTCTGCGACATCACGCGGCCGATGCCGAGCGCCACGGTGTTGCCGGTGGTGCTGGATGCGCTCGCGCATGTCCCGACCGACCAGATCACCATCCTGATCGCCAGCGGCACCCACCGGGCCACGACCCACGACGAGCTGGTGGAGATGCTGGGCGCAGCCGTCGTCGACCGGTATCGGATCGTCGTGCACGACGCGTTCGACGACACGCAACTGACGTCGCTGGGGGAGGTCGAGGGCCGGATCCCGGTGTGGCTGAACCGCACGTGGGTAGAGGCCGACGTGCGGGTCACGACCGGGTTCGTCGAGCCGCACTTCTTTGCCGGGTTCAGCGGCGGCCCCAAGATGGTCGCGCCCGGACTGGCGGGGTTCAAGACGATCATGCGGCTGCACGACGCTGAGATGATCCGGCATCCGGACGCGCGCTGGGGGGTCACCGAGGGCAACCCGATTCATGACGGCGTGCGGCGGATCGCCGCGTTGTCGGGTGTCGATTTCAGCGTGGATGTCGCCATCAATCGGGACCGGCAGATCACCCATGTCGCCGCCGGGGAGCTCGGGGCGGTCCATCGCGCGGTGTGTGGGGTCGTGAAGCGAACGGCGATGCAGGCGTTCGCGCGACCGTTCGACGTCGTGGTCACCACCAACAGCGGCTACCCGCTCGACCAGAACCTGTATCAGACGGTGAAGGGGATGTCGGCCGCCGCGCAGGTGGTCAAACGGGGCGGCGTGATCGTGTGCGCGTCGGGGTGCGCCGACGGGTTCCCCTCCCACGGCGAGTATCTGCCGATCCTGACCGAGCGGGACAGCCTGGAGGGGCTGCTGGAGATGATCAACGCGCCCGGGCACAACCGGCACGACCAGTGGGAGGTACAGGTGCAGGCGCAGATCCAGCAACACGCCGAGGTGCTGCTGAAGACCGACGGGCTGTCGGCGGAGCAGGTGCGGTCGGCGCACCTGACGCCGATCGACGATGTGGGCGCCGCGACGCGGGAGGCGCTGGGGCGGTTCGGGCCCGAGGCGCAGCTCTGCGTGCTCCCGGAGGGGCCGCAGACGATCCCCTACCTCTCGGAGGGCGCGTGAGGGGTGGGGCCACGGTATAATTGAGGACAGTGTCACCACAAGACAGCGCTGCCGACGCGAGACGCGCGGCACGGGGGGCATGGCCTGTCAAGGTGTTTCGCCTGGGCGAGGAACCTTCGGACGACCTCAGCGACGCCACGACGCCGGAACAACGCCTTGCCATGATGTGGACCCTCGCGGTCGACGCCTGGACCTCTTGCGGGCGACCCCTCCCCCGATACCGGAGAGATCAGATGCCAGGGCGCGTCATCCGACACTCAGCACCGCCGCCTCCCCCGGAACCTTGAACAAGGATTTCCTCGAGTTCCTGACAGCCCTATTGCGCGCGGACGCGCGGTTCCTGGTGGTCGGCGCGCACGCCATGTCCGCGCATGGTGTGCCGCGCGCCACCGGCGACCTCGGCGTGTGGGTACAACCCGACCCGGAGAACGCGGAACGGGTCTGGGCCGCGCTGCTCGAGTTCGGTGTGCCCATGCACGCGATCGGTCTCTCGAAGACCGACCTGGTCTCGCCCGACATGGTGTGCCAGATGGGTGTGCCTCCCCAGCGCATCGATCTGCTCACCTCGGTCACGGGTCTCGAGTTCGACGACGCGTGGTCGACCAGGCGGCTACACCGGGTCGACAGCCTCGAGCTGCCGTTCCTTGGACGTGCGGCGCTGCTGCAGAACAAGCGTGCAACGGGACGATCCAAGGATCTCGTCGACGTGGAGATCCTGGAGCAGCAAGAGAAACGGTCCGGTTAGGGCGTGTCCTTGGCTCTCATCCCGGCCCTCTCCCCCCTTCGACCACGCGTGCTCCGCACAGGGCAGGCAGGGGGAGCGGGACACAGCGGGACTTCGGCGACGGTCGGCGACAAAGAAAAGGCCGGGCGCTCTGAGGCGCCCGGCCTTCAATCGGTATCGACGTGCGACGCCGCGGCTCGCTCCTACTGCTGGTCGGTCGTCGTGTTGCTCTTCGGTCCGTCGACCGTGCCGTAATAGCCGAGCATCATCTCTTCCCAGGTCTGGTCGCCCCAGCGCACCTCGGCGGTCGGGTCCGGGTTGAACTTGTTGGCACCCGAGTTGTCGTAGTGGAACTCCGCCTCGAGCACCGAGCCCTTCGGCATGAAGATCGGCTCTTCGAGCTGGTACCGGAGCTGCCAGTTGAAGTCGTAGTTCGGCACCGATAGCGCGACCACTGCACGGCCATCCGGGTACGTCACCGTGTATCTGGCCGACTTCCCGCGCACGTGCATGTGCGGCATCATGTTCGCGAGATAGGTGTCTTCCTCGATCGTCCGGCTCGCGGTGACCGCGTAATTCGGGTTCCCCGGCTCGAGCGCGAAGGTGCCGTTGCGCGCCGCCCCGCCACCGGCCCGTCGCCGCCCTGTCGAGGACGACGTCTTGGCCAGCACGATGCCCCAGCTGCTCTGGTCGCGGACCGGCTCGCCGATCGTCGTGTAGTGCATCTGCGCCTCGATGTCGGCGCCCGCCGGCAGCAGCACCGCCACGCCGTCTTCGTAGACGGTCCCGAGCCGGTTTGGCACATAGCCGCCGACGCTGGCCCCCTGCGCCCGGGTCCGCGTGCGGTCCCGCCCGAGCTTGACCTCACCCGTGGCCGGCTTCCCATCGTCTTCCAGAACATGGGCGATGACATGGTGCACCACCCGGCGGTCTCCCGGCCTGAACTCGTGCGCTGAGATCCAGGTATCTTCGGTGAGGTTCGTCGGCACCGTCACGTAGGAATACGGCACGGTGCCGTCGGCCGGCACCTCGAACGGCTCGAGCAACGTGAAAATCAGGTCCGGCTCGCCGATCGACCACCCTTCGGCGAACTGTGGCGCCTCCGGCAGGTCGGCGTCGTTCCCCCTGGGAGCCCCGCCATCGACCCAGGCGGCGATCGTGTCGATCTCGGCCTGCGTCAGGCTCGCGTCGTTCTTGTAGGCACGAATGCTGGAATCGGCACCCCAGGGCGGCATCTCCCGGGCCAGCACCTTGGTCTTCACGGCGCGCGCCCAGGGACGGGCGTCGTCGTACGTCATCAGCGACATCGGCGCCAGGTGGTTCGGCCGGTGACAGGCCACGCAGTTCTCGAACAGGATGGGCGCCACGTCCTTGGTGAACGTCGGGGTCCCCTCCGCCGCCGCCGCGCTGGCAGTGCCGGCTGCTCCGAGCACCAGCAGCGCCACGCATGCGGCGATCAGCGTCGTCGAGACTCGCATCCTCATCTCCTCCGCGCGGACGAACCGCGCCGCCGTTTGCACATCGCTCGAGCAAGTATCGTTCATCCCACGAGAAAGTCCAGAGACAATTTTCTGGCATCCGCGCCGAGTCATTCGGCGTGTCTTGCATCATCTGGATCTGCTAACAGAGATCCCTGAGCGGTACCCCGCGCGCACGCCACCGTTCCAGCTGATCGTGGGGACCGCACTACAGAAAACACCGCGGTCGCCTCGGAAAGCGAACAGGTGCCTGGCTCACCGACGCTCGATCGGCTTCTGCGGAGACCCCGTCTCGTTTTCCGCCAAACCGACCGCGCTGACGCAGTACCTACGCGCTGAAGAGTGGGAACCCGTGAAATCGTAGTGCCGACCGAGATACTCTCGATGGATTTGAATCGCCGACTTCTCCTTCATAAAGCCCACCGTGTTCGCCACACTGAACTTCGGAGGGATGCTCAGCATCAGATGCACGTGGTCGGTCAGAGCGTGACCTTCCACCAACCCCACGCCGTGCTGCTGACACAGCCCTCAAATGATTCTTCCAATCCCACGCCCTCTCTGCCCGAAGCCGGACTCCAAAAACTACGCGGAGTGCGTAGAACTACGAGGAGCGAGGTCCTGATGGGGGCAGTGTGGGGACTGTCGACGACCCTCCTGCCGCACTCTCGAGGGTTGCCCAGCGCCGACATGCGGATATAATCCGACTCTCCGAAACACATGGATCTCGCTCCCGGCACCCGCCTCGGGCACTACGACGTCACCGTCCTCATCGGCGAGGGGGGCATGGGCCAGGTGTATCGCGCCACCGATACGGAACTCGGGCGCGATGTCGCGCTGAAGATCCTCCCCGACGCAATGTGGAACGCCCTCGCTCAGCGGTACACCCAGGGTCAGCTGGTCGAATGCGTGTTGATTGTTGGGAACTACACACAGCCATCGATGTTTCAAAACACCCTGGGCGCCCGGCTGCCTCTCATGATCGAGGGACGTCCGGACTCCGCTGTCACTCGTTGACGGATGAGCCGCGATGCCAGCCCGAAAGCGTCGTGGGCGAGGAAGGACGGAACCATGGAGCGGTCGTGAGCGCGGTTGGAATCGTGAGCCTTGCGGTGGGGGTCGTTGCCGTGTGCGGTCGGGGACTCCTGCTCGTGGCGCCGGCAGCGAGCCTGCGCTGGGTCCAGGACCGGCCGGCGTTATCGCCGGCGCGCTCCTGATCTACTTCGGCGCGCTGGGGCTCTGAGGCGTTGCAAATCTTGATAGTGTCCGGAAGAAGAGGAGATCAGCCCCATGAAAATCATCACCAGAATGCGAATGCCACGCAGAAGATCGCGTCGTGCCGGTGTGACGGCCGGGCTTGTGGTGAGTGTGATTGTATCGGCGTCGATCCTGGCGCCCGTGGCCCAGGAGCCCCAGCGACGTGCCGCCGCCGACTGGCCGACGTATAACCGTGACCTGGCCGGCACGCGCTATTCGCCCCTCGCCCAAATCAACACCCGCACCGTCAGCTCGCTGCGAGAGGTCTGGTCGTATCGGTTCCATCCCGAGGATGGGTTCATCGAGGGTCCGAGTCCGACGGAACTGTTTCAGCAGGTCACTCCCATCGTGGTTGACGGTGTGATGTATATGCCCGCGGGGAATCGGGTCGTGGCCCTGAGGCCCGAGACCGGCGAGGAGATCTGGCGGCATCAGGTGACAGAGGGGCTGGCGTCGTTTCGAGGTGTAGCGTACTGGTCGGGAGGCGAGACGTCCGAGCCCCGCATCTTCTTCACGAGTCTGTGGAAGGTCGTTGCGCTGAACGCCAAGACGGGCGAACGCGACCCCACGTTCGG
>JADFPE010000005.1 GCA_022562495.1 Acidobacteriota bacterium | reverse complement strand
GGTGGCGAGGCGCCCGGCTGGCAAGGTGCGACGAGGGAGCAAATTGGGGGATTTGTGACCGAGGAGCAACGCCGTCCAGGCGGGATGCATCGCCAGCCGAATGCTATCGTAATTATGACCGGGGCCACTAAGCAACGGCGCATGGCGATGCTTGCCCGACCGTCGTTCGGGCGGGGTGATGCGCAGCGTCGCCAGCGATCACGGTAGCGGCACCACGTACCAGTCGAGCGCCTGTTCGTCCTCGACCTGACGACCGATCGCTTCGGCGGCGGACCGGCCGGGATAGTCCCCGATCCGGACACGATAGAGCACCGGCTCGTCATCTGGGCGTGGCGTGACCATATAGGCTGGGTAGCCCTGAGCGAGCAGGCGATCGACGAGCTCGGTCGCGCTGTCGCCGGTCGAGAATGCTGCCACCTGGATCGCGTATTCCCCGCCGACCGACGGCCGCCGCGCGAGCACCACGTCAGCTTCGCTGTCCGCGGTGTCCGAGGGGGTGGCCGGTGTGGCGTCGTCGTCGATGTCGTCGGCATCCTCACCCCGGATCGCGGTGACCGCGAGGTCGAGTCGCACCGGCCCGGTCGCGCGACCGAGCGCCCGGAGCTGCCCGTCGCCCGTGACGGTGATCAGCATCGGCCCGTCGGCCGAAGTCGAGAAACTGACCGGCGGAAAGGCCAGCTCTGAGGGTGCCGTGATGCGGCCATAGGACACCCCCGTGACCGGGTCGAAGAAGCTGAGGTGCTGGCTCATCCCCCCCAGAACCAACAAATTCCCCGCATGGGTGGGTCCCGCAGTGGGCCGGACCGTGAGCGGTTGGCGCCACTGCTGCACGCCGTTGGTGCGGTTCAGCGCCCACAACATATTA
This sequence comes from Acidobacteriota bacterium, assembly GCA_022562495.1. Classification (GTDB taxonomy): domain Bacteria; phylum Acidobacteriota; class Vicinamibacteria; order Vicinamibacterales; family UBA8438; genus NP936. The sequence goes on along the minus strand of JADFPE010000005.1, from coordinate 57,637 downwards.
TCCAGGGACGAGAAGTAGACACGCTTCTCGTCCACCGCCGGCAACCCGACGATGTCGCCTCCGGTCCGCCAGCGCCACTTGATCGAACCGTCGAGCCGCGAGAGACGATAGAAGTAGTTGTCGGTTGCGCCGACGAAGAGATCGTCGAGCGGCAGAATCTGGTTCGGTGTGCCGCGCAGACGCTGCTCCCACACCGCGGCTCCGGTCATGAGCGACAGCGCCACCACATCGCCAGTGTCCAGCGAGACATACATCTGGTCAGCGGCCAGGGACGGAGAGACGTGGATACCGCCGCCCATGGTCCGGCGCCAGATCGTCTCGCCGGTCTCCGCTCGAAGCGCGAGCAAGGTCTGTGTCTCGAGTGCGGCGATCACCCAACCGGCATTCCAGACCAGCGGAGCCGACAGCGGTGCCTCGAGTGGCATCGACCAACGGACTCGTCCGGTCGCGGTCTCGAGCCCATGCAACTCGTCGCGGCTGGCGACATAGAGCAGCGATCCCCCGACCGCCGGCTGGCCGACGACGTGTTGCACGACCTCCCAGACCACCTCGCCGTCCGCCAAGTTCACCGCCGTGACATGGCCGTCGCGCAACGCGACAAAGATGCGCCCCGCGTCATGGACCGGCGCGGCGGCCGGAGAGGCCGACAGCACGGTGGTCCAGAGCGGCTCCATCGGGAGCAGCGTCGAGGGTGCGAGCTTCGCCTGGGCCCGGGCGCCGCCGGCCGACAGCAGGGCCACGCCCGCCACAACGGCGACGACGCCACATCGCATCGAACCTGTCATCTGGAGACTACAAAGTATCGTCGTGCGGCCCGGACCCCACACCGCTTATACTATCGGCAATTGACCGGGTGTTCGCACCCTCTGCCCTGCTTATCGGTCGCGCGTGGCTCATCAAACGCTTCTGGTCCTCGATTTCGGATCCCAATACACGCAGCTCATCGCGAGGCGCCTGCGCGAGCTCAGGGTCTACACCGAAGTCGTACCGTTCCAGACGCCGATCAGCGAGCTGGCCGCCCGCCGGCCGGCCGGCTTGATTCTGTCTGGCGGCCCGGCGAGCGTCCGCGACGAGGATGCCCCGCGGTGCGAAGAGGGCGTCTTCGACCTCGGTCTTCCGGTGCTCGGCATCTGCTACGGCATGCAGCTGATGGCGGACATGCTCGGCGGGAGTGTCGAGCCGTCCCCAGAGCGGGAATTCGGGCACGCCTCGGTCACCGTGGAGAGCGACAGCGCGCTCTTCAAGTCGCTCCCGCGGAACATGCGAGTGTGGGCGAGTCACGGCGATCTGGTCGCGCGCACGCCGCCGGGGTTCCGTGTGGTCGCCACGAGCGCCAATGCACCGGTCGCGGCCATGGAAGACGCAGCACGGCGCTTCTACGCGCTGCTCTTTCACCCCGAGGTCGCGCACACCGAGCGGGGCGTCGATATCCTGGGCCACTTTGCCACGAGTGTGTGCGGGTGCACGGGCGACTGGACCATGGCGTCGTTTCTCGACGAAGCGACGACCCGGATCCACGAACAGGTCGGTGACGGACGCGTCGTGTGCGGGCTCAGCGGCGGAGTCGATTCCACGGTGGCCGCACTCCTGATCCGGCGCGCGATCGGCGATCGGCTGACCTGTATCTTCGTCGACAACGGTCTCCTGCGGCGGAACGAGGCGACGCAGATCCGGCGTCGATACACGGAGCAGCTCGAGCTCCACGTCGTGTTCGAGGATGCGAGCGACCGGTTCCTCGCAGCCCTGGCCGGGGTGGTCGACCCGGAGCAGAAGCGGAAGATCATCGGCGCGACGTTCATCGACGTGTTCGAGGCGGTGGCCCGCCGGCTGGGGGACTTCGAGTTCCTGGCCCAGGGCACGTTGTATCCGGATGTGATCGAGAGCGTATCGGTCGTCGGACCGGCGGCACCAATCAAGAGCCACCACAACGTCGGGGGATTGCCCGAACGGCTGCGGTTCACCTTGGTGGAACCGCTGCGGGCGCTCTTCAAGGACGAAGTTCGACAGCTTGGCGAAGAGCTCGGGCTCGACGAGACGTTCGTCTGGCGTCAGCCATTCCCCGGTCCGGGTCTGGCGGTGCGGATCCTGGGGGAGATCACCGAGCCGCGGTTGGCGATGCTACGCGCGGCGGACGCCATCGTCGCTGACGAGGTCCGCCGTTTCGGGTGGTATCGACGGCTCTGGCAGTCGTTCGGAGTGCTGCTACCGATCCAGAGCGTCGGCGTCATGGGAGACGAACGCACTTACGAGCACGTCCTCGCTGTCCGCGCCGTCGAGAGCCGTGACGGCATGACCGCGGACTGGGCACGCCTACCCCATGACTTGCTCGCGGTGATCTCGTCCCGTATCGTGAACGAAGTGCGGGGCATCAATCGGGTGGTCTACGACATCAGCAGCAAACCACCCTCGACGATCGAGTGGGAGTGATCACGAAGTCGGACGTCAGACGTCAGAAGTGAGAAGCGAGCCGGTGCGGCGACGCCGGTCATTCGGAAGCTGCGAAGCCGCCAGTATCCTGCTACCTTCTGACGTCTGACTCCTTGGAGTCTTCGCACATGTCCACCGAGTTCGTGCATCTGCATCTGCACACGGAGTACTCGCTGCTGGATGGCGCCTGCCGGATCGGCGAGCTGCTCGACCACGCACAGCACACCGGCGTGCCCGCCCTCGCGGTGACCGAGCACGGCAATCTCTTCTCGAGCGTCATCTTTCACGACCAGGCACGGAAACGTGGCATCACGCCGATCCTCGGGTGCGAGGTCTATGTCGCGACCGGGAGCCGCCACGCCCGGAGCGGCACCCCGGGAGCAACCAACAACCACCTGGTCCTGCTCGCTGAGAACCTGACCGGGTATCACAACCTGATCAAGCTGGTGTCGGCCGGTTACACGGAAGGCTTCTACTACAAACCGCGGATCGACAAGGAGCTGCTGTCCCAATATGCGCCGGGCCTGATCGGTCTGAGCAGCTGTTTGAAGGGGGAGGTCGCCACCGGCCTGCGCACCGAACAGCCCCGCAGGGCGCGCGAAGCGGCGGCGACGTTCCGGGACATTCTCGGGCCGGGGAACTTCTTTCTCGAGATGCAGTATCAGGGCATCGAGGAACAGCGGACCGTCAACACCGGGCTGCAGCCGATCGCCCGGGACCTCGGTTTGCCCCTCGTGTGCACCAACGACGTCCACTACCTCAAACAAGCCGACCACCGCCCGCACGACGTCCTGCTGTGCATCGGGACGGGCAAGAACGTCAGCGACGATCGGCGTCTGCGCTACCACGGCGACCAGTTCTATCTGAAGTCCCCCGACGAAATGCTCGCCGTGTTCGGGGACTGGCCCCAAGCCCTCTCGAACACGGTCGCGATCGCGGAACGATGCGACGTCGAGCTCTCCACGACGGAGCACCACCTCCCGATCTTCGACGTGCCGGCACCGTTCACGCTCGACGCGTACTTCGAGCATGTGACGCGCCAAGGGTTCGCACGTCGGCTGGTCACGCTGCAGGCAGCGGCCAACCGCGGCACGTTGACACACCCGATCACGGCGTACGAGGCTCGGCTGGCGCACGAGATCGAGATCATCGTGACGATGGGCTATCCCGGGTACTTCCTGATCGTGTGGGATTTTATCCGGTATGCGCGCGAGCGTGGCATCCCGGTTGGCCCGGGACGCGGGTCGGCGGCCGGCAGCCTGGTCGCCTATTGCCTCTGGATCACCGATGTCGACCCGATGCAGTTCGATCTGATCTTCGAACGCTTCCTCAACCCGGAGCGGGTTTCGCTCCCCGATATCGACATCGACTTCTGTGAGCGACGCCGGGGCGAGGTGATCGACTACGTAACGCGGAAATATGGCCGCGACAACGTCGCGCAGATCATCACCTTCGGCACGATGAAGGCGCGGGCTGTCGTGCGTGACGTCGGTCGGACCCTGGGCATGTCATACGCCGATGTCGATCGAGTCGCCAAGCAGATCCCGCCCACGCTGGACATGACCCTCGAGAAAGCGCTCGAGGAGAACCCAGCCCTCAAAACCCTGGAGCAGCAGGACCCGCAGGTGGCCGAGCTGCTCACGGTCGCGAAGCGGCTCGAGGGGATCACCCGGCACGCGTCGGTGCACGCCGCCGGGGTCGTCATTGCCCCGAAACCGGTCACCGAGTACGCCCCGATCTACAAGAGCCAGAAGGACGAGATCACCACGCAATGGGCGATGAAGGAGATCGAACGGATCGGTCTGCTCAAGATGGACTTCCTGGGGCTCAGCACCCTGACGCTGCTCCACGATGCGGTCGCAAACATTCAGGACACGACCGGCGAGACCATCGCGCTGGATGCGTTGCCGCTGGACGACGCGAAGACATACCAGCTCTTCAGCGACGGGCGCACGCTCGGGATCTTCCAGTTCGAGAGCTCGGGCATGCGGGACACCTTGCGCAAGGCAAAGCCAGAGCGATTCGAGGATCTGATCGCGCTGAACGCGCTCTACCGGCCGGGCCCGTTGCGGGGCGGCGTCATCGACGATTTCATCGCGCGGAAACACGGCAGGGTCGAGATCACATACGAACTGCCGGCCCTTGAACCAATTTTGAAAGACACCTACGGGGTCATCGCGTTCCAGGAACAGGTCATGCGGATCGCGAGCGACCTGGCCGGCTTCTCCATGGGCGACGCCGACGTGCTGCGCAAGGCGATGGGGAAGAAAAACGCCAAGGTGATGCAGGCACAGCGCGAGCAGTTCGTCCAAGGGGCGGTCGCGCGCCACGTACCCAAGGCCCAGGCGATCAAGATCTTCGACCTGATGGAGTTCTTCGCCGGGTACGGCTTCAACAAGTCGCACTCGACCGCCTACGCGCTGCTCGCGTATCAGACGGCGTATCTCAAGGCGAACCATCCCTGGCACTTCATGGCGTCGTTGCTCACGATCGAGGCTCAGAACACCGACAAACTGGCGCTGTATATGGGTGAGTGTCGCGACATGGGGGTGCCCGTCCTGCCTCCGGACGTCAACGCGAGCGACATCGCGTTCACGGTGGGTCCGGACGGGGTGCGCTTCGGGCTGACCGCCGTGAAGAACGTCGGCGAGGGCGCCATCGCGTCGATGCTCGAGAGTCGCGCGCGGACTGGACGTATCGGGTCGCTCTTCACGCTGTGCGAGGACATCGACCTGCGGCTGGTGAACAAGCGCGTGCTCGAGAGTCTGATCAAGGCCGGGGCCTTCGACTCCAGCCTGGCGCATGGGTCACGCCGGCCCGCCACCCGCCGAGCGCAGCTTGTCGCCCTGGTGGACCGGGCGCTGGAGCACGGAGGGCGGCTCCAACGCGACCGGGAGCGAGGACAGACGCAGCTGTTCGACGCGATGGGGCCCGCCGACGGTCCCGATGGCGACGTGGCGCTGCCGGATGTAGCCGCGTGGTCGGAGGCGGAGCAACTCGCCCATGAGAAGGCGGCGCTCGGGTTGTATCTGAGCGGTCATCCGATCGACGGGTATCGCGATCAACTCGAGGCAGTCGGCGCGCGGGCCATCACCGCGCTGACGACCAGCGAGCCGGACGTCCTGGTGGGCGGCATCATCAGCGCGTATCGTCCGCTCAAGACGCGCCGCGGCGCCCCGATGGCGGTGCTCACCCTCGAGGATCGGGGCGGCAGCCTGGAGGTCGTGGTCTTCCCGAAGACCTACGAGCGCTGCGCGCCGTTCCTGGTACCCGACCGGCTGGTGCTGGTGACCGGCAAGCTCGAGAAGGACGAGGAGACGGCACGCCTGCTCGCCGACGCGGTGCGTCCGATCGAGACCCTCACCGAGTCGGTGGGGCGGACCTTGTCGATCCACCTCACGTCGCCACGGCACGACCGTCGGACACTACAGGCCCTGGCAGATCTGTTTCGGGCGCACCGCGGACCCAGCCGAATTCGCCTGCAACTCGACCTGACCGAACGCACACCGCCGCTACGGGTCCGAGCTCGGCTGACCGATGTCCGCATCCGTCCGTCCGAGCCTCTTGTCCGGGCCGTCGAGCAGATCTGCGGCGACGGCACGGTGTCGTGGACGTAAATATGTCGAGCCAGCAGGAGGCGGGCCTGTCCGCCGTAGTCTTGGCGACACCGGGAAACAGGCGGCAGGAGGACGTCGCTGCGTCCTGCAGGCACGTGCGGGCCACCGGATACGTCAGCCGAGGTATGGTATCGCCGTGAGCACCGCGATCCTCGAGTTCGAGGAACCGATCAACGTACTGCTCACGGAGATCGAGGCGTTGTGCCTGATGCCCCGGACTCCGGCCCGACATCAGGAGATCGACGCCCTCCGTCACCGGATGCTGCAGGTACGCCAGGAGATCTACAGCACCCTCACGCCGTGGCAACGGGTGCTGGTCGCCCGTCACCCGAAGCGACCCTACACCCTGGACTACATCGGTCGACTGTTCACCGACTTCACCGAGCTACACGGCGACCGACGTTTCGGTGACGACCATGCCATCGTCGCGGGCTTCGCCCGGTTCGATGGCGAGCCGATTCTCGTCGTCGGGCACCAGAAGGGACGGGACACGAAACAGAAGGTATATCGGAACTTCGGGTACGCGCGCCCGGAGGGCTATCGCAAGGCGATGCGGGCGATGAAGCTGGCCGAAAAGTTCGACCGCCCGATCATCGCCTTCATCGATACGCCGGCGGCCTATCCCGGAGTCGAGTCGGAGGAGCGCGGTGTGGCCGAAGCCATCGCCTATAACCTGCGAGAGATGGCGATGCTGTCGGTGCCGATCGTCGTCGCCGTGATCGGCGAGGGGGGCAGCGGTGGTGCGCTCGGGCTGGCGGTAGGCGATCGGATCCTCATGCTGGAGTACGCGATCTTTGGCGTGATTCCGCCCGAAGGCTGCGCCGCGATTCTCTGGCGAGACACGGCGCGCAAGGTTGAGGCCGCGGATGCGCTCAAGGTCACGGCCTCGGACCTCGTGGGACTCGGCGTGATCGACGAAGTGGTGCCGGAACCCGTAGGCGGCGCCCATACCGACCCCGCGGCAGCCATCCGCCTGCTGGCGCCGGCGTTGTCCCGGGCCATGCAGACGCTGACGACGACGCCACCCGACCTGCGGCTCCAACAGCGGCACGACAGATTTCGTCAACTGGGCCTGGTTGGCATCGACGGGGTCTGATCACCGTCCACTTACGCGAACACCCGCGCACGCGGCGTAGCCCCGGTATGGACTCGCGACCCTCGGCACGCTCCCTCGTGTGGGACCATCTTCGCGGCGACGAGACCCACGCATCCGCCCTGGTGTCCGCACTGGGGATCGACCCGGTGATCGCGCATCTACTCGTGCTCAGAGGGATCGCGGCCCCCGACGAGGCGGAGCGGTTCCTGCATCCGTCGCTCGACCACCTGCACGACCCGTTCCAGCTCACAGATCTCCCGCTGGCGGTCGACCGGCTGCTGCGCGCCATCGACCGCGGAGAGCGCATCGCCGTGCACGGCGACTACGACGTCGACGGGGTGACATCGACGGTCATGCTGCGACGTCTGCTCGATCTTCTCGGAGCAGACGTCGTGCATTTCATTCCGGACCGGATCACGGACGGCTACGGGCTCGAACCGGCCGCTATCGACCGGCTCGCGGCTCAGCAGGTCAGGGTGGTCGTCTCGGTAGACTGTGGCATCCGGAGCAACGCCGCCGCCATCCGGGCGCGCGAGCTCGGGCTCGACCTCGTGGTGACGGACCATCACGAACCGGGCGCTGTCTTGCCGCCGGCCCTCGCGGTCATCAATCCCAAACGCCCCGATTGTCCATACCCGGACAAGGACCTCGCCGGTGTCGGGGTTGCCCTCAAGCTCGTCCAAGCACTGTGCCAGCGGACCGACCACACGCGCTGGCTTCCGGGGTTCATCAAGATGGCCGCGCTCGGCACGGTGGCCGACGTGGTGCCACTGCGTGGCGAGAACCGGGTCATCGCGAAACTGGGGCTCGACCAGCTATCGCGCGGCCCGCACACGACCGGTCTCCGAGCCTTGCTGGACTCCACCGGCCTGCTGGGACAGACGCTGACCAGCTTTGATATCGCGTTCCGTCTGGCGCCGCGCATCAACGCCGCAGGCCGGATGAGCACCCCAGACGTGGCCACCCGCTTGCTGCTGCTGGTCGACGAGGGGCGCGCCGCCGAAGCGAAGCGCCTGGCCGAGCAGCTCGACTCCGAGAACCACCGGCGTCAGCAGGAGGAGGCGGACATCCTGGCGGCGGCGCGGCGTCGGGTGGAGACCGACCCCGACGTCGGCGCGCACGCGATGCTGGTCGTCTGGGGCGAAGACTGGCACCGCGGCGTCATCGGCATCGTCGCCTCGAAGCTCGTCGACGCGTTTCACCGGCCGGCCATCGTGCTCGCGATCGACGGGCATGTGGCCTACGGGTCCGGTCGGAGTATTCCGGGATTCGATCTGCTGGGTGCGCTGGAGCACTGCGGCGATCTGTTCACGCGGTTCGGTGGACATCGCCACGCCGCCGGGCTGACGATCGACACCGGACGGCTCAAGGAGCTCCGGACCCGTCTCACCGAATTCGCCGACGACCGGCTCGGCCCAGACGATCTGAGACCCCGGCTGCGTATCGACTGCGCCCTGCGCCTGGCGGCGATCACGCCGGCCGTGGTGGAGGGGCTGCGAGCGATGGAACCGTTCGGCGCGGGAAACCCGCGTCCGATGTTCCATACCGGCCCGGTCGAGCTAGCACGCGGCCCGCGTGTCATGAAATCCAGACATCTGTCGATGGCGGTGCGTCAAGACAAGCGAGTATTCCGCGCGGTGGCCTGGCGGATGGCCGACCACGCGGAGTTCGTGACACGACACGGCGACGCGCTGGACGTGGCGTTCCACCTGACCGAAAACCACTACCGCGGGGAACACACTGTCGAGTTATCCGTTGCCGACATCCGGCAAGCCCGATAAAGTGCAATAGTGGACCGGAACCCCAACCAGCGCGACGGGCGGCGACGCACCATCGAGCCGCAGACGCGGGCTGTCCGGGCACCACGGGCACCGGCGGTGCGGGAACCGACACGGCCCCCGACACGCCCCTACTGGCGGCCACGGTGGCAAGCGGTCGCCCGCATCGTGCTGGCGATCGGATTGGTTGGATTCGGCACGGTGGTCTTTCTAAGTGTCCAGGAGCGTGTGGAGCCGGTCGCCGCGCGGGTCATCGACCGTCTCGACCCGGACGCGGTCATGGAGATCACCGGGTACGAGCTGGTGCAGACCGCCGGCGGCGAGGAGAACTTCGCGCTGGAGGCGACCCGCCAGCTGACATACGCGGACGGGTCGGTGCGGTTCGTCGACGGCGTCGAACTGTCGGTCACGGAGCGGCCCGACCGTGAGAGCTTCGTCGTGACCGGCACGGAGGCGAGGGTGGACGCCGCCCAGACCGACGTCACCATCAGCGGCGACGTGCAGCTGACGGTGTCCGACGGGTTGGGTGTGCGCACCGGCATGCTCGTCTATGCGACCGGGCAGGGCCTGGTGACGATGCACGACGACACGGGGCCCACGACCCTCACCCGAGCGGGTCTGGAGGCGTCTGGCCGACACGTGGTCTACGACCGCGACCGGGCGATCGTCATACTGCGTGACGCGGCCACGGTCCTGCTGATTGGGGACGACGACCGCGCGGCGGTCGACATTCGGTCGGCTCGCGCGACCCTCGCACATGCAGATGGGTACATGCATTTTGCCGGAGGCACCGAAATTCTCACCGGTCCGATGGTGCTCGAGTCGGAGGACACGACGGCGCATTTCGGGGAGGAGGAGACCGCGCTCGAACGGCTCGAGCTACGCGGACACGCTCGCATTCGTTCGACCGAGCCGACAGCAGGTGGGCTGCGTGAGATGCGCGCCGCCGAGATGACGCTGGAATTCGAGACGACGGCGCGCGTCCTCGAGCGGGCGATCCTGGCCGGAGCGTCGACCATCGAGCTGGTCGGGTCCGACGGCGCTCGAGGTGCCCGGATTGAGGCCGCGACGATGGACGTCACCCTGGCGCCAGACGGCGGCAACGTCACCGAGCTCGTCGCCCGGGACGGCGTCCGTCTCGAGCTCCCCGCCGCACCGAACGGATCGCGGCAGGAGATCCGTGCAGTCATGCTCACGGGAACCGGCACGGCGGTCACCGGGCTGACCACCGTGCGCTTCGACCAGGATGTCGAGTACCGCGAGCAACGCGCCGCGACGCCCACCAGCGCCGCGGTGAGCCGCGTGATTCGAGCCGAGCGGCTGGTCTCCGGGGTCGAGGCCGGGCTCAGCGCCCTCGTCGAGGCCCGGTTCCTCGGTGACGTGCGGTTCGAGGAGGAGACGCGTCAGGCGACCGCAGACACGGCGGTCTACGACATCGCCGGGGGTCGGGTGACGCTCGCATCGGCTGGCGACGCAGGTCGTGTGGCGAGCTTGACCGATGCCAACAGCAACATCCGGGCTCCGACGATCGAACTGGCCCTCGACGGCTCGACGATTGAGGCGTCCGGCGGCGTCACGAGCGTACTGATGCCCGGGGGGTCCGGGGGCGATGACACCGCGGATTCGACCTCGGGGAAGATGCCCGCCTTGCTCGACACGGACCAGGAGGTGGTCGTGAGCGCCGACACGCTCCGCTATGACGGCGACGCGGGACAGACCACCTATACCGGACAGGCCCACCTGTGGCAAGGCGACATCAGCTTCGAGGGCGACACCCTGGCGATCGACGAGCACACGGGCAATCTGACCGCCAGCGGCCACGTACGGACCAGCATCCAGATCGTGCGGCTGAACGAGACGACCCAGCGGCATGAAGCGTCCCTGACCCGCGCCGAGGCCGACGCGTTCGTCTACGATGACGCGGCACACCACGTCGTCTACGACGGCAACGCATTGCTGCGCTCCGAACACGGGGACATGAAGGCCGACCGGATCGAGGTGTTTTTGGAAACGGATGGCCGGACGCTGAAGAGGCTAGAGGCGACCGGCAACGTGAAGCTCCGTCTGGACGGCCGCTCGGCGACCGGGGAACATCTCGTGTACTACGAGGCGGAGGGTCGATACGAGATGGAGGGTGCGCCCGTCGAGATCGTCGAGGAGGTCGACCCGGAGGAGACAGCCGCAACCGCGCCTCCGCGGCCCGGCGGCGCCCCGCCCCAGCCGTCCTGTCGCATTACCACGGGGCGTGCGGCGACGTTCTACCGGTCCACCGATACCATGTCTGTCGACGGCCGGGACGTGCGGCGTACCGAGAGCACCAGCGGAAGGTGCACCCCGCTGACGTTCTGAGGGTGTTCCACAAGGGAAACAGGAGTCAGGAGACAGGAGAAGCTGGAGGGCTTCGCCCCTTTCGTTCAGCAAGCAGCCGCCCCGCCGCCGGTCACGGCCGCTCGGCCGCCCTCGAACGGCCCATCGCGCATGGCTACGCTGCGGACACTGAATCTCACCAAGTCGTATGGCGGGCGCACTGTGGTGCGTGACGTCAGTCTGACCGTATCGTCCGGCGAAGTGGTGGGTCTGCTGGGCCCCAATGGCGCTGGCAAGACCACCACGTTCTATCTTGTCGTCGGGCTCACGGCGCCGGACCAGGGCCGGGTCACCCTGAACGGGGAGGATGTGACCGACGACCCGATGTATGTCCGCGCGCGCAAGGGTATCGGGTATCTGCCGCAGGAGCCGTCGATCTTCCGTGGGCTCACGGTCGAGCAGAACATCCTGGCGATTCTCGAGACCCTCGGTCTGTCGCGCGCCGCGCGGCGCCGTCGCGTATGCGAGCTGCTCGAGGAGCTCAATCTGACCCCGCTCGCCAAGTCACCCGCCCACACCCTCTCTGGGGGCGAGCGGCGCCGGGCCGAGATCACCCGGGCGCTGGTCATCTCGCCATCGTTCATGCTGCTCGACGAACCATTCGCCGGCATCGACCCGATCGCGGTCACCGACATCCAGGAGATCATCTTCCATCTGAAGGCCCGTGGCATCGGAGTGCTCATCACCGACCACAACGTTCGTGAGACGCTACGCATCACGGACCGCGCCTACATCGTGCACGATGGCGCCGTGTTCCGCAGCGGCACCCCAGCCGAGCTCGCACGCGATGAGGACGTCAAGCGGATCTATTTAGGTACCGATTTTCGTTTGGATTAAGATCAGAGCAGGTTCGACACCGTACGTGCCGGAACGACCGCAACGACATGGCGCTTGAACAACGACTCCAGACACGGCTGTCTCAGAAGCTGATCTTGACGCCGGCACTGCAGCAGGCGATCAAGCTACTGCCGATGACGACGCTCGAGCTGGTCGACATGCTGAACCAGGAAGTCGTCGAGAACCCGATGCTGGAGGAGGTATCGGACGAGGAGCTGCAGCAAACAGAGACCGCCAACCAGGGGGAGAAGCCAGAGGAGCCGTCCGGCGATGCGGAGAAACCGGACTCCTGGGACGACGCCGACTACGAGTATTTCTTTGGCGACTACCTGAACGACGGGTATCGCGCGCGCGTACCCCGCGAGGTCAAGGAGCTCCCGCCGATCGAAAACACGCTCTCCACCAAGAGCTCGCTGGCCGATCACCTGATGTGGCAGTTGTCGCTGCAGACCAAGAACGACGACCCGGCGGTGCGTGAGATTGGCTCGGCGATCATCGGCAACCTCGATGACGACGGCTATCTGGTGGCGTCGGTCGAAGAAATCGTGGCGATGGGGTCATGGTCCCTCGTCGAGGTCGAACGGGTGCTTCGCGTGGTCCAGGACTTCGACCCGATCGGGGTGGCCGCGCGCGGGCTGCAGGAGTGCCTGCTGCTGCAACTCGAGCATCTTGGACTGAACGGTACCGGAAGCGAGACCATCGTCCGGGAACACCTGAAGCTGCTCCAGAATCACCAGGGGCAGGAAATTGCCCGCCGGATGGACATGTCGGTCGAGGATCTCAAACACCACATCGACGTCATCCGGCAGCTCGACCCGAAACCCGGAAGCCGCTATAACACGACCGCGTCCCAATACGTGATCCCGGACGTGCACGTCGTGAAAGTCGACGATCGGTATGTCGTCGTGCTGAACGACGACGGGATGCCGCAACTGCGGATCAGTCCGGTCTACCGGAAACTGCTCGACAAGAAGAACAAGAACAGCGAGGAGACCCGAGCCTATGTGAAAGAGAAGTTCCGCTCGGCGCTGTGGCTCATCAAGTCGGTCGACCAGCGTCAGAAGACAATTCACAAAGTGGCGACCAGCATCATCACGTTCCAGACGGAGTTTCTCGACCGAGGCATCGAGTACCTCCGCCCGCTCGTGCTGCGGGATGTGGCCAACGACATCGGCATGCACGAGTCCACCGTCAGCCGCGTGGTCAACAACAAGTACATGCACACCCCGCAGGGGGTGTTCGAGATGAAGTACTTCTTCCACAGCGGCATCAGCAGCGCCTACGGCGAGAGTGTCTCCTCGGTCACGATCAAACAACGCATCCGCAAGATCATCGAAGAGGAGAACCCGAACAAGCCACTGAGCGACTCTCGTATCGTGCGTCTCCTGCAAGACGAAGGGCTGGTGCTCGCCCGCCGCACGATCGCGAAGTATCGGGAAGAGCTCAAGATTCCCACCTCGAGTCGGCGCAAAGTGCTGTTTTAGCGACGCCACGACCGCACCCTATGTACACCGCGCACCCCCACGAGCCGTGGCATCGCTAGGCTGCTTCGTTCCGCGCCCCGCTCCGCGGGGCGTGGATGGGTAGGACCCGAGACCAGCCCGCCGAGTGTCACGCGCTGGACCGACGGGAACGGGGGCACAGATCGCATGGAGTGCACGGTGACGGGACGGCATATGGAGATCAGCAGCACGTTGCGCGACCTGGTTCGCCAACGGCTCCTCCCGCTCGAACGGCTTCTTGGCGACGCGCTCGTGTCGGCGGAGATCGTGCTGGCCGCCGAGCGCCATTTCTGTGTGTCCGAGCTCGTCGTGCACGCGCGCGGCGACCATCGACTGCACGGGATGGCGGAGGCGTCGAACTGGCAGACCTCTATCGGCGCGGCGGTGGAGAAGGTGATGCACCAGGCCCAGACCCTGAAGGGGAAGTGGCAGGGACGTCGCCGTCAGGCCGTGCCGCCGCCCAACCTGGCCGCTGACGGCGAGACGAGCGCTGACTAGCACTCCGTGGTGACAGTCCCGCCTTGCACCGAGACCGGCCATGCTCCCGGCCGCCACGCACGACACGGAAGCAGACCGGCCGGTGTCGACCGAGGAACCACGCTGCACCCGGTGGGAGACCCCCACCCGGTGAACGATGCCGATGTGCCCTGAACGGGCCACGAGTACCCGATGACAACCGTACGTCCGGCGCCGTCGAGTCGGACACGGACAGCTCGGTTCGTGGTGGTGACCGGACTCTCGGGCGCCGGCAAGTCAGCCGCCATCCGGGCGCTGGAGGACCTCGGGTATCTGTGCGTCGACAACCTGCCGACCGTCCTGATCCCGACCTTGGCGGACCTGACCCTGGGGCAGGGCGCCACGTACGACACGGTCGCCGTCGTGGTGGACGCACGTGACCGGTCATTTCTCGACCAGTTTGCCGGTGTCTTCAAGTCCTTGCGGGCGCGGCGCGATCTGGACACCTGGTTGATCTTCCTAGAGGCGTCCGACGAGGCGTTGCTCCGACGCTTCAGTGAAACTCGCAGGCCCCATCCGCTGGCGCCAACCGGGTCGGTCATCGAAGGCATCCTGGCCGAACGGGCCCGACTCCGCCGCATCAAGAAAATGGCGGACAAAGTGCTCGACACGTCGGATCTCACCGTGCACGAGCTGCGCCGCGCGTTCCGCGAGCTCTCGGAAGGTGACGGCAAGCAGACGCGGTTGACGGTGACGCTGTTGAGCTTCGGGTACAAATACGGCGTCCCCGCCGAATCAGACCTCCTGTTCGACGTGCGCTTTCTGCCCAACCCTCACTTCGTCGCCGGGTTGCGCGAGCTCACGGGCAAGGACCCTGCGGTGCGGGACTTTGTCGCGGCGGCCGACGCGACCAAGCCGTTTCTGGACCTGACAACCGATCTGCTGCGGTTCCTGATTCCGCAGTACACCACCGAAGGGAAGAGCTACCTGACCATCGGGATCGGCTGCACCGGCGGGCGTCACCGGTCCGTGGCGGTCGTCGAGCAGCTGAAGACCCGCCTCGCCGGGATTACCCGCATCCGATGGCGGGTGAAACATCGCGACATCGCGGCCGAGTAGGGAGCATACCGGCAGTTTTCGCCTGCGGAACAACGCAGGCAGGGCGGATGCAGCGCCGGCCAATGCAGCGGGACTTTCACCACGAGTTGCCAAGACAGGCGGCGAAGATGACCGAAACACCCACGAGAGTTGACAAACCCTGGGGATACGAGCTGCGGTGGGCCAGGACAGACCGCTATGTCGGCAAGGTGATTCATGTCGACGCGGGACACGCCCTGAGCCTCCAGTATCACAACGTCAAGGACGAGACGCTCCTGGTGTGGAGCGGGCGTATCCTCTTCGAAATCGAGGAAGAGGGCCGGCGGGTCACACGTCAGATGGGACAGGGCGACAGTGTGCACATCACGCCCGGGACGATCCACCGGATGACCGCGATCGAGGACAGTGACATTTTCGAGGTGTCCACGCCAGAGCTCGAGGACGTCGTGAGACTCGAGGACCGCTATGGCCGCGCCCAGCCCCCAGAACGGGATTGACGGTTCAGCGGTTCACAGCGCTGACGAGGTGCCGGCTTCGCCAGACTCGACCGCGCAGCTACGCCGAGCTGGCGAGCCCCCCGCGTCGCGGGGCTCTGAGAAAGGTCTCGTTCTAGGGGCACGGCGCAGAGGGCCGTGCCGGAGGCGGCGTCGCCGCCCCCCGCGTCGCGGGGCTCTGAGAAAGGTCTCGTTCTAGGGGCACGGCGCAGAGGGCCGTGCCCCTAGAACGGGATGTCGTCCTCTGTCAACTCGGGCGGGCCGGGCGCCGGGCCGTCGGGGGACGCGGTGGAGGACGACCCGCGCGCGCTGTAGTCACCTCCACCATCGGTGCCGGCTCCGCCGCCACGGCCACCGAGCAACACGATCCGATCTGAGCGGATCTCAGTGGTGAACTTATCGTTCCCATCTCGATCTTGCCACTTGCGGGTCTGCAGCTTCCCCTCGACGTAGACCTGACGCCCCTTGAGCAGATACTTCTCGAGCGACTCGGCCGTCTTGTCCCAGATCACGACACGGTGCCACTCGGTACGGTCCTTCCGCTCGCCGGACGACTTGTCGGTCCAGACTTCTGTCGTCGCCACGCTGATCGTCGTGACTGCCACGCCGCCTGGTGTGCGGCGGATCTCCGCGTCCCTACCCAGGTTGCCGACGAGGATGACTTTGTTGACGCTTCCCATATCTGTTCCTGACTGTACGTGTCCCAACGGTCTCTGCCCGACGCCTGGTGACGACTGGTACACTTGGTTAGAGCCGGTCGAGCGCCTGCTGGGCGAGGTTCGCCATGTTGTCGTCCGGATAGTTCTGCACGACCATCTCGAAGGCCTGTCGAGCCAGCTCGGGCTCGCCCAACCGCCCGAACGCCAGCCCACGCTTGTAGAGCGCCTCGGCCACCCTATCGCCATCCGGATAGTTGAGCACAACCTCCTCGAACGCCTGGACCGCGTCGCGAAAGCGCCCGTCGGCATAGTGCGTCTGGCCAATGTAAAACTGTGCGTCGTCGGCAAGCTCGGCACGGGGGAAGCTGCTGATGTATACCTCGAAGCCCTTGATCGCCAGTGCCCACTGCCCGGTCGTGTAGTCCGCCCATGCCGTGTCGTACATCCGCTGCGGCGAGACGCCGCGAAGGACCTGGGCCGCGAACGCGGGGACCGGCGTCTCCTGAGTCGGGAGACCGGTCTCGGGGTCCACCGCCAGCTGGATCAACGGTGCCGTCATCGGCGGGATTGCCAGCCGCAACGCCTCGACCTCCTGCGCCAGCGACGACACCCGGACGTTCGTCTCATCGACTTTCTCTCGCACCACGCGCACGCCACCCGCCACGTTGCCCACCAGCAGCTTCTGATCCGCAAAGCCGCGGCGCGTGTCCTGGCCCTGCTCATCGAGCCTCGTCAGGAGCGTCTGGAGCGTCTCGTCGAGCGTCCCCAGCATCAGATTCAGCCGCACCGTCTGCTCCTGCAGCATCCGGATGTCCGCCATTATTTGCTGATGCTCGCGGTCGGCCGCGCGAACCGGGGTGACCACGAGCAGGACGCATGCCCAGCCGAGTACGAGCGTGGAGAGCAGACGTTTCATGAAACCACCTCTGTCAGAAGCCTGATACGAGACGCGGCCTGTCGTCCAAGCGTCTATCCTACCGCGCCACAGGTGCACCCCGCTACTGTGCCGTGATCACGAAGTGCGCCCGCCGGTTTGCCGCCCAGGCGTCCTCATCATGATCCGGGTCGAACGGAAACTCCTTCCCGTAGCTGACGGTGCGCACGCGTCCCATGTCGACCCCGAGCGCCACGAGATGCCGCTGGGCGGCCAGCGCCCGCCGCTCACCCAGTCCCAGGTTGTATTCGGCCGTCCCGCGCTCGTCGCAGTGCCCCTCAATGGTCACGACCCAGCTCGGGTACCGCCGGAGCACCTCGGCGTTGGCCTCGATCACCTGTCGCCCTCGGTCGTCGAGCTCCGAGCTGTCGAGCACGAAGAAGGCCGGGGCGAGCGGTGACTCGCGGTTGATCTCCTCGAGTGACCGCGACGCGAACTCGTCCTCCGGGGTCAGCTCCGTCGGCACGACCGGTGGCGGCGCCGGCGGGGGCGGCGGTGACGGCGTCGTGCTCGTGGCGGCCGGGGGAGGGGGAGAGGTCTCCGGCGCAACGGGCGCGGGCTGCCGCGCGCAGGCCGCCTGCAACCAGAGCGCCGTCACCACGACGGTCACGTACCCATTCCAACGCGTGGTTCCTCGAGCTCGCATCCCCAGTTCCTCTCCTTGGCGGATCACTCGTTGGTGATCGCGCGTCACCGTGACCAGCCGGGCATCTCGTTGTTGCCGGTGGAGGTCACCCGGCGCAACCCCTTCCCGTCGCGACCGATCGTGTAGATCTGCTTCAGCCCGCTGCCACGCGTCGACATGAAGGCGACGTGCCGGCCGTTGGGCGCATAGCTGGGACTCTCGTTCGACCCGAGTCCATAGGTCAGCTGGCGCACCTCGTTGGTGGCGAGATCGAGCACCTTGATGTCGTGCCCCGGGCCGGTCTTCGAAGAGTAGGCGATCTCGTTGAAGGGCGGCGGTGACCACGTCGGCCGGTCGCAATAGGTCTCGTAGGTCAGTCGCCGCAACCCGGTGCCGTCGGCCCCGATCACGAATATCTGTGGTGAGCCGGTGCGGTCTGAGGTAAACGCGATCTGCAGACCGTTCGGCGACCAGGTCGGGCTGGTGTCGATCATCGGATGGTTCGTGAGCCGGCGCATCTCGGTGCCGTCGACGTTCACGACGTAGAGATCGGGGTTGCCGTCCCGGTTCGACATGAACGCGATCTGCTGACCGTCGGGCGAGAATGCCGGCAGGAAGTTGTGGTCATTGGCATTGCCGTTGGCCGGATAGGTCATCCGCCCTTCGAAGAGATAGGAGATGATGACCTCCGGAAACCCGCTCAGCCAGGACGTATACCCGATCGCGCGGCCGTCGGGCGACCACGCCGGTGTGGTGTTGAGCGACCGCGAGACCGTGACACGCCTGACGTTCGCGCCGTCGTAGTCGGTGAAGTACACCTCTTTCACCGCCCGGTTCTCGACCAGTCCCAGCACCGACTGGCTGTCCCGGTCGGTCACAAAGGCGATCCGGGTCCGGGCGACCCCAGTGAGACCACGTTGGTGACGGTGGAGCTCGTCGGACAGCTGATGCGCGTAGCGCCGCACGTCGCGGTTCGACCCGCTGTAGACCACGCCGAAGGCCGACTCCTGCGACCGCACCGAAAACAGCCGCGCCGAGATCTCGATCTGGCTGGCGCTCGTCGCTTCGACGGTACAGCTGATCACGCCATCGGCGCCGAGCTCTTGCCAGCGGTCGAACGGGAGGTCATCCAACGACCGCGCGACCGGGATCGTGCGATAGGTGTCCCGCGCGATCATCCGGAACTCACGTTCGAACTCCAGATCGTCCCAGAGCACTTGCGCAATCGTCCGAGCCGCCTCGGCCGTCGCCTCGTCCGGGGTCAGGGTCAGACAATCGGGCACCGCGAAGCTCGGCTGGGTGCCAATCCGGTCGCCGATGATCAGGCTGAGCTCGTCGCGTTGGCGGGGCTGCGGTGGCTGTGCCGTCGTCGTCACCTGGATGACCGACAGCCCGGCGAGAAAGGCGGTGAACACGAGGAAGCGTGGCATGGAGATCATCAGCGTTGGTATTGGAAGTTGAGATGGACTGTCAGGTCATCTTCTGTGAAGCGGGACGGCAACCGCGGCAGGCGGACCGTCAACCGCAGCGCACGTTCGGCGCTCTGGTCCAGGGCGAGATACCCACTCGTGGTCTCTTGCTCGATCTCGGTGATCCGGCCGTCTCGCAGGATCGTGAACTTCATCATCACCTGGCCGGGAAACCCTTGCCGCTGGTTCCAGTTCCGTCGAATCAGCTCGATCATGGTACCGAGATACTCGGGACAGCAGAAGTCGCGCACATCGAGATATCCGCCCGAGCCGAGCCCGCCCGCCGACAAGCCCAACCCGTCGCCCTCGGCTCCGGTCTCCGCCAGCGCGTTCCCCTCACGCAGCGCGGGTCCACGGGTCGGCGTGCGGCCCCTGGACTCGTCAGGCGCCGACTCCACGGCGACGTCCGCCTCCAGCCGGCGGCGCGCGTCGGGGGTCGGCATCGTCATCTCGGGCGGCGCCGGGGCGGGCGGCTGCTCCCATTGGGGCTGGTCCGCCTCCTCCAGAGGCAGCACTTCTTGGACGGGCCGCGCTGCGAGCGCCGTCTGTCCGCCCTGGCTCGGTCCGGCCGGCCCGCCCAGACTGATGGTCATGACGGTGCGCAACACCTCGGTGTCCGCACTCGACAGGAACCCGGACGGCCAGAACAGGATGACAGCGATGAGCACCACGTGACCGGCCAGCGCGACCGAGTACGCCCGGCCCAGGCCGTCCTCTGTGTGTGAGGCCCGCTCACGCAGGATGTCGGTCGTCGACTCCATCTCGCAGTCCGTGGTGAAAGCCCCACTGCATTCAACTGGCGCCACGTCCCGGCTGACGGCGCTGCCTCTCGGTCGACTACTGCCGGTATTTTCCCTCGGCGCGCCTTGCACTGGCCAAGCCCGGCACCGATGACGACCAGTGTCGGTGCCACGCGGGGTTTCCTCACGGACTGCGAGACATCCGGTCGGTCCCGGTCAGCGCTCGACCACGAAGTCGGTCACCAGACCGACGGTGGCGACACCACCCTCCTTCAGCTCGTCCATGACCACCATCAACTCCTGCAGGGTGATCTCCCGGTCGCCGCGCAGGAAGACATCCTGATCGGTGCGTTCGAGCAACTCTTGCCGCATCCGTTCGTCCAGGATCTCCACACGCACCGGATCATCGCCGACCTGCACGATCCGGTCTGTGCGAAACGACAGCGGAATCGTCACGAACAACCGCTCCGCGGCGATCGGATCCGCACGCCGCGCGACCGGCAGATTCACGTCGAGTCCGCGTTGCATCAAGGGCGCCGCGACCATGAAGATGATCAGCAGCACCAGCATGACGTCGACCATCGGCACGACGTTGATCTCCGCCAGCGACGTCATGACGCGCCGCTGACCCCGACGTCGCCGCCCTCCGCGCGCCCCGCCTGCACCCTGTTCCTGCATCTTCGGCCCGGACCCCTCTCCGTGCTCTGTCTGGGTCATTCGGGCAGCATCTGCCCGGCGAGGCATTCCGCCTGGCTGGGTGGCTCCTCAGTCTCGCAGACCCACTATGTTCCCGCGTCGCGCCTTGCCAGCCGGGCGCCTCGACGCTCCACAACGGAAACGTATTCGTGCGCGGACCCTTAAGTGAAGTTCCGCTCGGCGATGCTGAGGAACTCCAGGGAGAAATCCTCTATCGTCGACAGGTAGAGCTTCACCTTCGTCGTCACCTTGTTGTAGAAGTACACTGCCGGAATCGCCGCCGCGAGGCCGGCCGCGGTTGCGATGAGCGCCTCGGCGATGCCGGGCGCGACCACTGAGAGATTCGTCGACCCGGTAACGCTGATATCCCGGAACGCGGTCACGATCCCCATCACGGTACCGAACAGTCCGATGAACGGCGAAATGCTCGCGGTCGTCGCGAGCAGGTCCACGCGATGCTCCAGCTTGTTGGCCTCGACCGCCGACGCCCGCAGCAGCGCCCGATCCAGCGCGTCGAAGCTCCGTAAGGTTGGACGACCGCCGGCGGCGCTTGGTCGTCCACCGGGGTTGGCCGTGCTGTCTCCCTGACGCAGCTGCGTGTTGAGCTCCGCGTACCCCGCCTGAAATACGCCCACCAGCGGACTGTGGGTCAACGAACGGCAGACCGACTGCACCTCGGAGAACTTGGTGCTGCGTCTGAAGACGTCGAGAAAGCTCGACGTCTGGCGCTCGAGACGCCGGAACTGCCACAGCTTGTTGAGAAAGACGGCCCAGGAGGCGATAGAGAGGAGAACGAGGATGAGGAGCACGACCTTGGACAGCGGCGTCGACTGCGCAATCCATTCGAGGACGTTCCCACCCAAATCGCTTTCCGACGCGCCAAGCGCCTGCGTCTGCAGGGCAATGGCGTAGTAACCAAGGGTACGCACGTGCCCCTCCGTTGACTACAAAGCGCGCCGCTGGGAAAGCGCCGACGGGAGAGGGTAACATGGCGCCAAACAGCTGTCAAATATATGATACGATGGCACTTCTCGGTTCCCTGGCACACGCGTCGACCCGGCCGGGCCAGCAGGGGAGAGTCGTGTGCGTGGGCGCACCGCATCCCGCATGCTACGGCGGTCGGCGCGGTCTGCGAGCGTGCTGTTTCGGTGGCCTGCGCTAGTCGATGATCCGATTTCTCAGCATCCGCGACCTGGCCGTCATCGACCATCTCGAGCTCGAGCTCGACGCTGGCCTCAATATCCTGACTGGAGAAACCGGCGCCGGCAAGTCGATCGTGGTCGGCGCACTCGCATTGCTGCGCGGGGGACGTGCCTCATCCGATCTCGTGCGCACCGGCGCGGACAAGGCGGTCGTCGAGGCTGCCACCGAGACGGCCGACGGCCGCGAGCGGGTGCTCCGCCGGGAAGTGTCCGCGCATGGTCGCAGCCGGGCGTTCATCGACGACCGCCTGGTCTCGACCAGCAGCCTGCGGGCGCTCGGCGCCGAGCTGCTCGACCTGCACGGGCAACACGAGCACCAGGCGTTGCTCGACCCCGCCAGCCATCTCGACCTCCTGGACCGATACGCGGATCTCGGCACATTGTGCGACGATGTGGGTTCCCGGTTCGTCACGTGGCGGCAGGCCGTCGCCGATCTCAACCGCGTCAGGATGCAGACCGCGAACCGGGAGGAACGGGCCGACCTCGTGACGTTTCAACTGCGCGAGATCGAAGATGCGGACCCGTCCGAAGGGGAGGATGACGCGCTCGCCGCCCAGCAGAAGATCTTGGCCAACGCCGACCGGTTACACCGACTGGCGGCCGAGAGTTACGCCGAGCTGTACGACGGAGACGGGGCCGCGCTGGGCGCGCTCGACCGGGTGTGGAAGCGGGTCGGGGAGCTGGCGACCCTCGACCCCACGTTCGCGGTGCATCTCGATACGCAGGACGCGATCGTCTCACAACTCGAGGAGCTGGCCTACGCGTTACGCCCGTATGCGAGCGGCGTCGACACCTCGCCGGAACGGCTGCAAACGGTCGAGGATCGACTGGCCAGACTCGAGCGTCTGAAACGGCGATACGGCCCCACGCTGCGCGAGGTCATCAGCCGGCGCGAACAACTCTGCGACGAAGCGGCACAGCTCGACAGGGGCACCGAACGCGAAGAGGACCTGCGCGCGCAGGTCGTGGCGGCCCGTGACGCCTATCTCGACGTGGCGACGACCCTCTCGAAGCAACGACGGTCCCAGGCGGCGATGTTGGCCCGGACACTCGAGCGCGGTCTCGCCGACCTGGCGATGGAGCGCACACGCTTCGAGGTCGTGTTCGACGCGCCCGCGTCCGAAGAGGAGCGGTGGACCGACAGGGGCATCGACCACGCGGAGTTCTATTTCTCGGCCAATCCCGGCGAAGACCTCAAAGCCCTGGCTCGGATCGCCTCCGGCGGCGAGCTGTCCCGTGTCATGCTGGTGCTCAGAACGACCGTCAGGTCTCTCGACACGTCTGGCAAGACCCTGGTCTTCGACGAGGTCGACGCCGGCATCGGGGGAGAAGCGGCCGAACGGATAGGCGCGAAGCTGAGAACGCTCGCCGACCGCTATCAGGTGCTCTGCGTCACCCACCTGCCTCAGATCGCTGCCTACGGCACCAGTCATCACCGTGTGACCAAGTCAGTTCGCAACGGCCGGACGACAACGGATGTGGAGCGTCTGGACGCAGACACCCGTGCCTCGGAGATCGCGAGGATGATGACAGGCACCCGGGTCTCGAGCAGCGTGTTGGAGAGCGCGCGTGAGTTATTGATTACAGCTAGCGAAGAAACAACGAAAACAGCACGTCATTCGTCGCCGAACACGAAAGGCGAAAGCGAAAGGCGAAAGTAACGTCCGCCGACGCGCGTTCGGACGGAGGTCCCCAAGAGTGGCCCGCAAGTATTACATCGACACGTTCGGTTGTCAGATGAACGTCCACGATTCCGAACGGGTGGCCGGTCTGCTCGATCAGGCTGGCTACGAGCCAGCGGCCGCACCCGACGAGGCCGACCTGGTCGTGATCAACACCTGCAGTGTGCGCGAGCGGGCTGAAGAGCGGTTGTACACGGAGCTGGGAATGGTGCCGACCAACCGATCGGGAAAGCGACCGATCGTCGCGGTGATCGGTTGCGTGGCACAGCAGGAGGGTCGCGCGCTACTCGAACGGGGACGCCGCGTCGATCTCGTGGTCGGCACGCAGGCCTTGTCGCGTCTGCCGGAGATGGTGGACCAGCTCGTCCGGGACCGCCCGGAGCGCGTCGACATCAACCCCTACGACAACGTGTCCTTTCCGCTCGGGGTCGCCCGCCGGTCCGACCCGGTCAAGGCGTCGGTCACCATCATCGAGGGGTGCAATGATTTTTGCGCGTTCTGTGTCGTGCCCTACACGCGAGGCCACGAGCGGATGCGACCGGCGGGGGAGATCGTCGAGGAAGTCCGTCTCGCCGTCGCCGAGGGCCACCGTGAGATCCATCTACTGGGACAGATCGTCAATCACTATGCCGCGCCCGACCGTGCGGGCTGCGACTTCGCCGGGCTGCTGGAGCTGGTGCACGAGGTACGGGGTGTCGAACGCATCCGTTTCGCGAGTCCGCACCCACGCCACGTGACCGACCGCATGATCGCCGTCATGCGCGCGCTGCCCAAGATCTGCCGCCACTTACACCTGCCGGTCCAATCCGGTTCGACCAGCGTGCTGGCGCGCATGCGGCGGCGGCACACGCGCGATGACTACCTGCACTTGATCGACCGTCTGCGCACGGCGATGCCGGACATCGCGCTGTCCACAGATATGATCGTCGGATTTCCCGGAGAGACGGTAGAGGAGTTCGAGGACACGCTCAGCTTGACCAGCGCCGTCGGCTACCACAGTATGTTCTCGTTCAAGTACTCGGAACGACCCAACACGCTCGCATCGAAGCGGCTGACAGACGACGTGCCGGCCGCCGAGAAGACCCGTCGCATCGTCGCGTTGCAGGAGCTGCAGAAGGGCATTCAGGAAAAGATTCATCGTCGGCGGGTCGGCCGCGTGGTCGAGCTACTGGTCGACTCGACGAGTCGCAGGCGCGACTGGGAGCTCGCCGGCCGGACGACCGGTAACACCGTCGTCAACTTCAGCGCGCCCAAGGAACTGCTAGGGCGATTGGTGCGTGTGCGCATCACCCGGAGCGGGCCGTTCAGCCTGCACGGCGAGCTGCTGGCAACGATCTCCTAGCTCCACCCTGGCAGACGGTGGGGACAGTCCTCCATCGCATCGAGACCCTGTCCACGGAACATGCTACGCTCCACTTGGGCAAAGCACGATGAGGGAGACACCGTGCAACCGCTGAGCAACGGAGGCAGCCGCAATCAGCGCCGTCCCGCATCGCACCGCGGGTAGCCGATGAGCCGGTCTGGCAAGGCGTGACGACGGAGCACACCGGCGGTAGTCGACCGAGGACAAACGCAGGCCGGGCGGATGCAGCGCCGGCCGAATGCAGCAGGACTTGTGACCGCGGACTGGTAGAGGAAGAGAGGCGTGACGATGCAGGTCGAGATGTCAATCAAGGGGCTGATGGTCGATCCGATCACGAACATGCCGATTGTCATTCTTCATGACAGCGAGGGGCAGCGGGTCCTACCGATTTGGGTGGGCATCTTCGAGGCCAACGCCATCGCCTTGCAGATCGAAAACATCTCGATGCCACGACCGATGACGCACGACCTGCTACGGAACGTCATCCACGATCTCAAGGCGGACGTGCAGAAAATCGTGGTCAGCGAGCTGAAGGAGAATACCTTCTACGCCGTCATCCACCTGGTCGTCGGAGGCGAGCCTGTGGCGATTGATGCGAGGCCGAGCGACGCCATCGCGCTCGCGTTGCGTGTGCGAGCGCCGATCTTCGCCGAAGACACCGTCATCGACAGCGCGAAGCAGCTGGACCTCTCACCGCACAAAGGGGACTCCGAACGGCTGCAGAAGTGGCTCGAGGCGCTCGACCCGGACGAGCTGGGAAAATACAAGATGTAGGCTGCAACGGGGCCCCGTCGCTTGACACCCCGCGCGACACGTTCCTACAATGACGCCGCATACAGGTCCTCGTCCAGAACGCGGTCCCAAGAAAGTATCTCGCTCGTGCCGTTCAAAATGATCGTCGCGATCGCCAATCAGAAAGGCGGAGTCGGCAAGACGACGACGGCGATCAACCTGGCCGCGGCACTGTCACTGCGCGGCAAACAGACGCTGCTGATCGATCTCGACCCGCAAGGCAACAGCACGCTGTCGTTCATCCAGCGCGACACCCTCACGGTGTCCGCCTACGACGCCTTCGCCAATCCCGACTGCACATTGTCGGATGTCATCGTCCCGGCCGATCAGCAGAAAAACCTCTCGGTGGTGCCCGCCCGCATCTCGCTGGCCAAGCTCGAGGCCCGCCTCGTCGGAGAGCTCGACGCACACTTCAGACTGAAGGACCTCCTCGCACCGCTGGCCAAGCGGTATCCCTACGTCGTGATCGACTGTCCCCCGACACTCGGACTGTTGACGGTCAACGCCCTGGTGGCGGCGACCCATCTGCTGATCCCGATCCAGTCGTCGTATTTCGCGCTCGAAGGCACCGACGATCTCCTCGAGACCATCGAGAAGGTCCGGGCGAGAGCCAACCCGAAACTGGAGATACTTGGCGTCCTGATCACGATGCTCGACAAACGAACTTCGCTGGGTCGAGACATCCAGATACAGATCAACAAGGTCTTCGGTCCGAAGGTCTTCAAAACCGTCATTTCGAAGAACGTGCGACTCGAGGAGAGTCCGGCCTACCGCGAATCGATTTTCTCCTTTGCGCCGGACTCCAAGGGTGCATCCGACTATTACAGTCTCTGCGAGGAGGTGATGGACCGTGCTTAGGCGAGGACTGCCACACGCCGTGAAGATGCGCCACGATGAGCATTACGTCGAGGCGCTTGCTGCCTCGTCCGGCGCTCCCATTGGACGCATGGTCCCGATTGATCAGGTCGATCCGAATCCGGACCAGCCCAGACAGGTAATGGGTGATCTCTCGGAACTGATGGCGTCGATCACCGAGAAGGGAATCATCGAACCGCTCATCGTCAGGCAGCGGCGCGGCCGGTTCCAGATCGTGGCGGGGGAGCGACGCTACCAGGCGTCCGTACAGGTCGGACTGCGGGAAGTCCCGGTGGTGATCCGGGACGTCGACGACGCCGAGTTGATCGAGATCGCCCTCGTGGAGAACCTCCAACGCCTGGACTTGAGCCCGTTCGAAGAGGCGGAGGCACTACACACGCTCGCCAGAGACCACGGCTGCAAACACGAGGATCTGGCCCGCCGCCTTGGGAAGTCCAGGACCTCCGTCACCGAGTCGCTCAGCCTCAACGCGATGCCTGACGAGGTTCGAGCGCTTTGTCGGCTGGCCGACATCACGTCTAAATCGCTGCTGTTACAGGTGGTTAGGCAGGGTGATACGCAGAAAATGATCGCTCTCGTCGAGCGGCTGACCAGGCACCCTGGTCAGACGACACGCGAGCAAGCCAGAGCCGCAACCGCGAAACGAAACCGGGGGCGACCCACAGCGTTCACCTTCAAATACGTGCCGCCCGCCAAGACCTTCAACCTCAGTCTGAAGTTCCGCAAGTCGCGGGTCGACCGCCACGAGATCATCGCTGCGCTGACCGAGATCATCGAGGAGTTGAAGCGGGCTGACTGACACGGCGCGGGCGGGTCTGCGAGAGCCCCGTTCGCGTCGGCCATCCGTGCGACACCTCGAGCGAGGCTCCGCCGCAGACCATCCCGACCCGGTTGGCTCCGCCTGGCTCGCCACACTTGCCTCACACACCGCTACCCGAACGAGACTCCTTGAACGGCGGCTGTGTGGTGAGCGAAAAAAAACAGGACCAATACTTGACTCAATCGCCACGATAAAAGTTGTGCAGGGAGTCCAGTGCCGTCGGTATCATCGTTGCCAACATGGGGGATGGCTCCTGGATCAGCAACTGTGCACCGCTGGAGGTGGTTTCGGTCCTTGGCTCGGCCCTAAGTGGCCTCAGTCATAATTACGGTGCATTCGGCTGGCGATGCATCCCGCCTGGATGGCGTTGCTCCTCGGTCACAAAGCCAGCCTGGCGCCTCGCTACCCTCGGTGCGTTACCGTAATGATGACCGGGACCGCTAAGTTAACATAACACCCCTTATCAGACCCAAGAAATACGAGGATTCTGGGTGATCTGAATCCAGGAAGTTCTTGGGGCTGATCAAGGGATCGCATCGAGAGGCTTATCAGACCCAAGAAATACAGGGATTCTGGATGATCCGAAGCCAGGACTTTCTAGGGTCTGATCAAGAGGTCGCGTGGCCGGGCGCTCGTCGCCGCCACGCGCCTCCACGATCTTGGGTGCTGGGTGCGTCGAAGGCCTGGGCCGATCTGAGCCGCTGTTTCGACATGAGAGGTTCATCAGATCCAAGAAATACGAGGTTCCTGGGTGATCCGATTCCAGGACTGTCTGGGGTCTGATCAAAGGGGTCGGATGGCCGGGCGTTCGCTTTGAGCCCACGCCTTCGCGGCACGCGCCACCAAGATCCGTGCGTTAGGGTCCGCGGGAGCCGCAGCCGCGCGATGTACCGCCGGGGCCGCCTTGCTGTCGGATGAGAAATCGCCACACGAGCGCCTGGAGTCAGCCTGAAGCCTGAGACACCTCTTCCCCGCTCTCGACCGATAACACGGGGTGATAGACTTTCACGACTGCCGATGCTGCCCATCCTTGACCGCTACATCCTGCGGGAAACATTGCGAATGGTGTTTCTCACCCTCCTGGTCTTCACCTTCGTCCTCATGATCGACCCGCTCATGCGGGTGGTCCAGGCGCTGATCACGAAGGGTGTCGACGTCTGGACGATCGTCCAGCTCATGCTGACGCTCGTTCCCCAGGGCCTCGGCGTCACCATCCCGATGGCGGTCCTCATCGGCCTCCTGATGGGACTCGGCAGGTTGTCCGGCGACCGCGAGACTGTGGCGCTGCAGGCCTGCGGCATCAGCATCTACCAGATGCTCCGACCTGTGGCCGTTCTGGGCACGGTCGCGATGGCGGCGACCACCTACACCCTGGTCGTGGCAGTACCGGACGCCAACCAGGCGTTCCGCGAGATCACCTTTCGCACGTTGGCCACGCGGGCAGAAGACGAGGTCAAGCCACGGGTCTTCTATCAGGGCTTCCCCGGGGTCGTCCTGTACGTGCGGGACGTGGACACCCAAGGTACCGGGTGGTCCGAGGTCTTCCTGGCCGACAACCGCGACCCTGAGAACCCCCAGGTGTACATCGCCGACAAGGGTCGGGTGATCATCGACCGCGAGAACCGCGTCGTGGATATCGTCCTCACGTCTGGCAGCGGACACCGCGTCGACCCGGAGGACCCGGCCACCTACGACGTGCACAGGTTCGACGAGAGCCTCATCAAACTCGACCCCGACACCATCTTCCCCCCCGGCGGACCGGCACGAGGGCTCCGCGAGATGACGATTCCCGAGTTGCAGGCTCAGGCGGCCAGCATGCGGGAACAGGGGGTGTCGCCCCACAACGAAATCATAGAGATCCACCAGAAGTTTTCCTTGCCGGTGGCCTGTCTGGTGTTTGCGATCATCGGGCTGGCATTGGGTGTCACGAGCCGCAAGGATGGCAAGCTCGCCAGCTTCGCCCTTGGTATCGGGGTCATCTTCGCTTACTACATCATCATGTACAGCGCGAGGGCGCTGGCCAAAGGGGACCTCGTGTCGCCGCATCTGGCGATGTGGCTGCCGAACATCATTCTTGGCGGCGGTGGTGTGGCGCTGCTCGTCTGGCGTGCCCGCTCGACCGAGCGCCGGGTCCCGCTCGGTCTCAGCGTCCTAGGACGCCGGAGTGCGGCGCCGTTGCCGGCCGACACCCCGAGACACGGCACCCGTGCGTCGGCGATGGCCGACCCTGGCATCGGTGTCCGCGCAGGCGCGGGCTGGTCGGGGGGCGGTCTGCTGAGTCTCCTCGACCGCTATGTGGGCAAGCAGTATCTGAAAATCGTGCTGCTGACGTTCGTCGGACTGCTGGGCATCTTCTATATCGCGACGTTCGTCGACCTGGCGGACAAGCTATTCAAGGGCACGACGACCGTGCTCACAATCCTCGAATACTTCTGGTACGCGACACCGCAGTTCATCTTTTACGTGTTACCGATTTCCGCGTTGGTGGCTACCCTGGTCACCGTGGGCATGCTGACCAAGAGCAGCGAGCTCACGGTGATGAAGGCGTGCGGTATCAGCCTCTACCGCGTCTCCCTGCCCCTGTTGCTGTTCGCTGTGCTGTGGAGCGGTGTGCTGTTCGGCATGGGCGAGAGCTTTCTGGCTGATGCGAACCGGCGGGCAGAGGCGATCCGGCACGTCATCAACGGAAACCCCGCAGAGACCTTCGACCTGCTGGACCGGAGGTGGCTCGTGAGCCCCGACGGGAGGATGATCTATCACTATGTCCACTTCGACCCAGACCGGGTCGAGCTGAACGCGGTGACCACCTATCGGTTCGCAGACGACGACTGGCAGCTCGCGGAGCGGACCTACGCGACCCAGGCGGTATTCGACCACGTCTGGCAGGGCCGCGAGGTGTGGATTCGGCAGTTCGGCGACGACCGCGGCCCTGGCGCCTTTGAGCGGTCCGAGCACAGCGACATGTCCTGGATCGATCCGCCGGAGTATTTCACCACGGAGCAGCCGGAAGCCGAACGCATGAGCTATCGAGAACTCACCCGCTACATCCGTGAGCTCGAGGCGAGCGGCGTGGACGTGGTGGCGTTGCGTGTCGCGCTGCAGCGCAAGCTCTCTTTCCCCTTCGTCACGTTGATCCTCACCCTGATCGCGGTCCCATTCGCCGTGACCACAGGCCGCCACGGCGCAATGTATGGCGTTGGGATCGGCATCGTCCTGGCGTTCTCCTACTGGCTCGTCGCGGGCATCTTCGCCGCCATCGGCAGCGCCGGGTTACTCACTCCGCTGCTGGCAGCATGGGCCCCGAACGTGCTCTTTGGCGGGTCCGCCGTCTATATGCTACTCGCCGTTCGGACGTAGCGAGGTCCAGCCTCGTCCACTCACTCGGTCGTGAGCAGCTCGCCCGCGACCTCCCTACAACCGGATGTACGTCGTCGGCACGAGCGCACAGTATGCAGCCCGATCCATTGCGCATGCCGCATAGCCGACATATATTATGTCAAGTGACCTAATTAGATGGCCTGCGCCATGTGCGGGAGCATACCGGCAGTGTTCGACCGCGGAACACCAGAGGCAGGGCGGATGCAGCGCCGGCGAACGTAGCGGGACTTTCACCACGGGCTGCTAGAGCCCGGCCGCCTCACGCAGCGCCGCGGCTTTGTCAGTACGCTCCCAGGTCATCTCCGGCTCGGACCGCCCGAAGTGCCCGAATGCGGCAGTCTGTCGATAGATCGGGCGGCGCAGATCCAGTGCCTCGATGATCCCCTTGGGTGTCAGGGTGAAGTGCTCCCGCACCAGATCGCTGATGCGTGCCTCGTCCCCCGTCGCGGTGCCGAAGGTCTCGACCAGCACCGACACCGGGTCGGCCACACCGATCGCGTAGGCCAGTTGCACCTGCACACGGTCAGCCAGCCCGGCGGCCACGCAGTTCTTGGCCACGTAGCGTGCCATGTAGCTCGCCGACCGGTCGACCTTCGTGGGATCCTTGCCGGAGAACGCGCCCCCTCCGTGCGGCGCGGCGCCGCCATAGGTATCGACGATGATCTTCCGGCCGGTGACACCGGCGTCGCCATGCGGGCCGCCTGTGACGAACCGACCGGTCGGGTTCACATAGATGTGCGTCTTGTCGTCGAGCAGGTGCTCTGGAACAGTCGGTGTGATGATGTGCGTCATCACGTCCTCGCGGATCTGCTCGGTGCTGACATGCTCGCTGTGCTGGCTGGACACCACCACCGCGTCGACACGCACCGGTGTGTCCCCGTCATACTGCACTGTGACCTGCGACTTGCCGTCAGGTCGCAGATAGTCGAGGACGCCGTCACGCCGCGCCCGCGACAGTCCGCGACACAACGCGTGCGCGAGCGTGATCGGCAGCGGCATCAACGAGTCGGTCTCCGAGCACGCGTACCCGAACATCAGCCCCTGGTCGCCCGCGCCACCCGGGTCGACCCCCATGGCAATGTCTGGGGACTGTCCGTGAATCGACGACAGCACGGCGCACGTGTCGGCGTCGAATCCATACTTGGCCCGGGTGTACCCGATATCGCGGATCGTCTGGCGGACGACGTCGGTGAAGTCGGTCGAGCGGGTGCTGGTGATCTCGCCGGCGATGATCACAAGACCGGTCGTCAGCAGCGTCTCGCAGGCCACCCGTCCGTTCGGGTCGACCGACAACACGGCGTCCACGATGCTGTCCGAGACCTGATCGGCCATCTTGTCCGGATGTCCTTCGGTGACCGACTCGGAGGTGAAGTGGTAGTGCCCGGTCCGTCGCATGGCGTGCTCCTTGACGGCTGTCGCGTGTTGTCGCGGGGAACAACAGGTCCGTGGTGCGGGCCTGACCTGACGCGGCCGCTCGACCGCCGTCCGGTCGCGAGCTCCTGCGTCCCGCACGACTGTCCCGGTGACAGCACCCACGGGCGGGCCACCTCAGTGACAGAAGATCCGTTAACACTAGCAAAGGCCCGTCGACCCGGTCAATGTTGGCTGCGGCCACCATCAGGACCGCGGATGAAACTGGTCATACACCACCTTGAGCCGGGCTTCGAGGATGTGCGTGTAGATCTGTGTGGTCGACAGGTCGGCGTGCCCGAGCAACGTCTGGATCATCCGCAGGTCGGCTCCTCGCTCGAGCAGATGGGTGGCGAACGAGTGCCGGAGCACGTGCGGGCTCAGCTCCTGGGTCAGCCCAGCCAGCCGGCCGTATTTCTTGATGATCTTCCAGAAACCGACCCGGCTCAGAGTCAGTCCGCCACGCGCGTTGACGAAGAGAAAGGCGGACTCGCGGTCTTTGAGCAGGGCTGGACGGGCCGATGCCAGATATCGACCAATCCAGTCGGTGGCGGCCCGTCCGATCGGCACGACCCGCTCCTTCGCCCCTTTCCCCATACAGGTGAGAAACCCGCCGACGAGACTGATGTCACCGGTCTTGAGCGTGACCAGCTCGGTCACCCGCATGCCGGTCGCGTAGAGCAGCTCCAGCAACGCCCGGTCCCTGACACCCACGGGCGTGCCGGCATCCGGCCGAGTAAGCAGCCGGTCGACCTCGTCGATCGACAGGAACCGCGGCAACGCGGGCCAGGAGCGTGGCGCCCGCAGATCGTCGGCCGGGCTACCAGGCAGACGCCCATCCAAGACGAGGAAACGAAAAAACCCGCGCACGCAGGCGACACTTCGCGCGACCGAACGGGGGGACAGCCCGGACGACATCAGCTGCCGCACGAACGCCTCGAGATCGCGGCGTTCGAGCGCTTCGGGAGCACGGTCCAGCCGCTCCGCGAAGACGACCAGGCGGCCGAGGTCGCGCTCGTAGGCGAGTATTGTGTTCGGCGACAGACGCCGGGACACCCGCATCTCGTCGAGGTACCCGGCCACTGCCGAATGTTCGTCACCTGTCGCGCGTTTCATTGTTTCCGTATTTTGCACGTTGTATACTTTTTTGCGAAGCGTCACACACGGGCGGGTGCGACCTCGGACGGGTCGCGCGATTCGCCTGCCACCATCCAGGTAGAGCAATGAACACACGCGTGGTGAACCTGCTGAGCATCGTCGTGCTGGCGGTGGTCGCTGGATGCGCGTCGATGACGGCGCCCTCCGTCACCCCCACGATACAGGCCGAGCCGGCTGACCTCGAGACTCAGCTGGCCGCGTATGTCGAGGTCCAGGAGGCGCTGGCGGCCGACGACTTCGAGGCCGCGAAGACACAGCTCGAGGGGTTTGCCCGCGTCGCCGACGACGCCACACGCGCGCTGGCCCTGCGCGCGCTCGAGGCAGGCGACATCGCGGCGATGCGAGCCGGTTTCAAGCCGCTCTCGGAATCACTCGCCGAGTTAGAGCTGCCCCAGGGGTTCGCCCGCGCGTATTGTCCGATGTACGACAACGGGGCACCCTGGGTGCAACGTGACGGCCCGGTGCGGAACCCGTACTACGGGGCGGTGATGCTGACGTGCGGCGTTGTCGACGCGGCCGCCGGGGCACACATGGACCACACGCCACGGCACGGCGGCACCGTGTTCATGGCGCCGGACAGTTTCCATCACATCGAGGGCACGTACCCGGAGCCGGGCGTGTTCCGGGTCTACGCCTCCAACAACTACCGGGAACCGGTCGACGTCAGCACGTGGAGTGGCCGGGCCGTGACCGAAGAGGAGTACGACGAGACCACCGACGAGTTCATCGAGGTGGCGGCGTTCGATTTGATTCCGAGCCCTGGTGGCGAATATCTCGAGGCGCGCATCCCGGTGGGGGGCCTGCCAGCGGAGGTGACGGCCAAGGTCATCTTCCAGGCGGACTTTCCCGCCGAGCGCTTCGACTTCATCTTCGCCGAGCTGTCGGACAACGAGGCCCCCGGCGTGGTCGCCGGCGTCACCTTTGAGGACGCACCGGAGGCGGTCCCCCTAGCACAGCGGATTATGCCGGACATTCCGGCTGACCCGGACGAGATCGCCCTCGAGATCGCCTCCCGCAGCCGGCAGATCCAGGACATGATCGGACGCGGCGCCTTCACCGAGATCTTCATCCCGGCGCTGCAGGCCAAGGAGCTCGCGCTGGCCTTGCAGGATCATGGGTCGAAGCTGCCCGACGCCGCCCGCAACCAGGTGCGGATTGCCGTACGGCACCTCGTGCGCGCCGCCTATCTGCTCGACTGGTATGGTGACCTGGGCGACAAGACCGACGTCGATAGCGCCTACCGCATCTTCGGGTCGGCGGTCGGCGAGATCGGCGCCGTCTATGATGTCCCCACGGCACAGTGACGTGCCCGGCACGCGACCCGGGGTTGACACAGGATGACAGGGGCTCTGACATGCGGCATCACACGAGATGGGTAATCGGTCTGGCGGCCGTCGTCGTCACGGTGCTGCTCGGGAGCGGCACCAGCGGACACACCGCCATCGCGTCCCGTTTCACGTACAACGAGCATCTGTTTCCGATCTTCGAGCGCCAGTGCGGGAGCTGCCATGTCGAGGGCGGCGTGGCGCCGATGTCGCTCCTGACCTATAGCGAGGCCTACCCGTGGACGCAGTCAATCCGCGAAGAGGTGCTTGGTCTGCGGATGCCGCCCTGGAAGGCGGAAGACGGCTTCGGCGACTTCGCCAACGGGCATGTGCTGCCGGCGCACGAGATGGACATGATCCTGGAATGGTCCTCCGGGGGCTACCCGCAGGGACCGCGTGACCTCACACCGACCGCGGTCGCCCCGACCGCCGACTGGACACTCGGCACGCCGACGATGGAGTTGACCTGGCCGGAACCGTTCGAGATCGACGCCGCCACGAGTGAGACCGTCCGCTACTTCGTGTTGCCAACCGACCTCGGGGCAGACCGCTGGGTCACAGGTGTGGACGTCATCCCCGGGAGTCGGGCCGTCGTGCGTCACGTCGCGATCTATGTCGACACGACCGGCCAGGCCCGCGCCGCCGACGAGGCGGACGCCGGGGTCGGGTTCGCCACCGGGTTCCAGGGCGAGCAGCCGATCGCGGTTTGGTGGCCGGGACAAAGCGCCGTCAAACTCGACGCCGTCGGCTATGCCCTACCAGCCGGCGCGGACATCGTGGTCCGCGTGCTGTACAAAAAGACCTGGATCACCGAGGGGCAGGCGTTCGTCGACCAGACTCGTGTGGGGCTGCATCTGACTGAGGATGGTGTCGGCACGATCGGGCACACGGTGATGAGCTCGCCGGAGCAGCCGAACGGGCGCGAGCTGGTCTTCAGCCACACGCTCGAACAGGACGTCGATCTGCTCGGGCTCTTGCCGGAGCTCGAGCTCGAGGTGATCGAGCTGAAGGTCGAGGGGGTGCGCCCCGATGGCTCACGGGAGCCGCTCTTGCTGATCCGCGAACCGGACACCGGCTGGCCGACACGCTACTGGTTCGACAGCCCCCACTCGTTGCCGCGCGGCAGCCGGGTCGAGGTCACGGCGATCCTGCGGCCGGGCGCGAAACGCGAAACGGTACCGTCGCTGTTCGCCGAGGACGCCCCGGTTCGCCTGTTGCTGGAATACAGCACTGGAGCCGGCGCCGTGAACTAGTGGCCCGTGGAGGGCCAATCAGTAGCGGTCGCCGGAGCACGGCGCCCGTCTGCACAAACACCACATGGCGCGACGCCTGATTGGGATCGCGCACCCGGGCGTACTGGTCTTGCTGGTCGCCCTCTGCCTTCCTGCCCTCTCGTGCAGCAGCGGGCCGGCCGGCCACACGCCGGTCTCGGTGACGCTGGCACTCGTCAACGGCCGTATCTGGACGGGGGATCCCCGCCGCCCATGGGTCGACGCCCTGGCGGTCAGCGACGGCCGGGTCGTCGCGGTCGGCAACAGCGACGCGATCGAGTGGCTTGCGGGCGACGCTGAAGTGATCGACGTCCGGCAGCGACTGGTGCTGCCCGGGTTCATCGACACCCACACCCACCTGCTCGATCTCGGTGACCCGACACGCACGGTAAATCTGGCGACCGTCCGGTCGCGCAGACAGTTCGTGACGCGTCTCGCCACGGCCGCCGCCGACCACCCGGCGGGCTCATGGCTCGTCGGCCGCGAATGGGACCAGCGCCTGTGGGGCGACACCCTCCCCCACCGCGACTGGATCGACCGCGTCACCCCGGATCATCCGGTCTGGCTGTTGCAGCGCGACCAGCAGATGGGACTGGCCAACAGTCTGGCGCTGAAACGGGCCGGTGTCGCCACAGGGACGCCCGGCGCCCAGACCGCCGCCGACGGTCCGGAGGGTCCCCGACTCACCGGACTCCTGACCGGCGCCGCCAGGCGGCAGCTGGAAGCGGTCATACCGGCGCCGGCTCCGGCGGCGCGCGACGGCGCTCTCGACTACGCGTTGCGTGAAGCCGCGGTGCGTGGCGTGACGTCCGTCCATCACATCGGCACCTGGGACGATCTCGACGTCTTCAGGCGAGCCCTGGACGACGGGCGGCTGACCCTGCGTATCTACGCCGCCGTGCCGATCGGCACCTGGGTCCGCTTGGACCGCGCCATCGGCGTGCGGGCGTTTGGCGGCTCGGACGGCCGCGGTGACGAATGGTTGCGTGTGGGCGCCGTGCACGTCGCCTTCGACGGCTCGCTCCCGGCGCGTACCGCGGCGTTCGATGCCGCCTACACGGACACGTCCGTCGAGACCGGGCAGCTCAGCATCGACATCGACACGGTTCGTGCGCTCGTCATCGCGGCCGATGACGCCGGGATGCAGATCATGGCCCGGGCCGTCGGGGACCGCGCAAACCGGGCGGCACTCGATCTGTATGAGCAGGTCGTCGACCGCCACGGCACGCGTGACCGCCGGTTCCGGGTGGAGCTGGCGCAGCACCTCAGTCCGATCGACGTGGCGCGGTTCTCGACCGGCCGCGTGCTGGCCAGCGCGCTGCCGTTCTCGACGATTCACGATGGGCGCTGGATCGACCGGCAGCTCGGGCCGGAACGGGCGCGCACCAGCTTTCCGTTCCGGGCCCTGCTGGACGCCGGCGCGATCGTCACGTTTGGCAGTGGCTGGATGGACCGGGGGAGCCCGATCGACGGAATCTACGCCGCGGTGACCCGGCGCACGCTCGACGGGCTGCATCCGCAGGGCTGGGTGCCGCAGCAGCGCCTCACGGTCGAGGAGGCACTCCGCGCCTACACCACCGCGGCGGCGTATGCGGGTTTCCACGAACAGCGCACGGGCGCGCTGACGGTGGGACGCCTCGCTGACTTCGTCATCGTCGACCGCGATTTGCTCGCCATCCCACCGAACGATATCCCCACCGTGCGGGTCGTCATGACCGTGGTCGGCGGCGATATCGTCTTCGACCGGATCCGCCCGACTGCATCATGAACGAGCCTCTCGAGACCGGTGGTCTCGTGGGGTTGTGTACGGAGCGGTGGACGCGGCCTGGGCGTCCACGACTCCGGCGGGGCAGCAACGACAGGCACTGGCACGAGCGGTGCGACGAGGCACCTCGTTGCGCAGCGTCGCTCGGTACGTCAGCCCGAACGAGCTCGACAGGCGGCATGGTCACATCGTGCCGGGCGCAGCATAGCCACTCTGGCACTGTTCCCCGAGAAGATCAGTCGCGCCGCCTCGGAGGTCGCTTGGCGGGCAGCATCAGCGACCGAGGCTGTAGACAATGAAGGGACCACTGCGATGGGCGATCTGGAGTTCGACGGGGTGCGTCGTGATGAGGTAATGCAGGTCGTGCTTGCGCGCGAGCGCTGTGGCCTTAGTTGCAGTCAACGCCGTGAAGTCTCCAAGATCCTGGATGCGATCGCTCACGCGCTGCGCGATCCCGCGCGAATAGATGGCCATACCCGTGTCCTTGACTTCTTCCAGATAGACATCCCGCCGGGCAGCAACACGAACACTCGATCCATAGCGCCACGCGTGGCCTGGATCGACAAGGAGATTCGTCCCCGGGATGGTACGCGAGCTCCAGTCCATCACCCGCTGCCAGTCGCTCGATGGGAGCTGGACCTCGAACAGGGCTCTCTCAGGATGCTCAACCCACATGATGTAGCTGCCACGCGCTATCGCGGCAGCCGCGAATAGGGCCACGCCGGCGTACTTCACGTGCACGGACGACACGCGAAGTGGGCTCTCAATGAGCAGCCAGACGATATAGATCGTCGAGAAGAAGTCCAACATCCAGAAGATGCGCGCGATCTGAATCTGCACGACAAGCGCCACGCCCGCTCCGACGAGAGGCACGGAGATGATGAAGAGCACGAGCAACACGCTACAACCCACCACGAGGCCGGTCTCTCGTGCCGATACCTCTACGGTTGACCGGCGATACCAGTAGATGGCTCCAATGGTTGCCCCGTAGCCAAGATTCACGAGCCACGTGACCCAGGGCCAGTCGTTCGGAAACAGGTAGTCCTTGGAGACCAGCACCGCCCGCCAGGTCTCGTCCATCTGGACGAGTTGACCCTGGAGTGGTCCCCACACCACCATGACCGCTACCGTTGCCACACCCGCGAGGGCGGCGGCGCTCGAGAGAAGCCGGGTGCGAGAGTCAGCCACAGCGCTCGCAACACCGACCCATATCAGGAACCAGAGACCGATCATCGGATGGCACAGGCCAGCCACAGCGGCGACTGCCAGCGCCAGCCAGGAACGGCCCCTGAGGAAAAGCAGCAGCGCGCTGACGCCAATGGCAAAGGCAAGCATCCGCGGATGGAAGTAGCCCTCGAGCGTGTTGACGGCCGTGTCCGTGATCTGGTGGCGTAAGGTCAGTGCGAAGGCGAGGCCGGCGACGGTCCACCAGGATCGATAGAGTGCACGCCCTATTCCGACGGTGCCGGCGAACAAGAGGGTCAAACTGACCAGGTGTCCACCCAGAAAAACGGCCGGCAGGGACCAGCCGGTCACCCTCACCAGTCGGGCGGTTCCGTTGTCGAAAGCGAGAAGCTGATCCTGTGCGTCGAGCAGCTCCGTATCGTGTGGATACAGGGTGGGATCGAGGTGGCGCAGGATCGCAGGAATGTAAAACGACTGATCCTGTACGCCATAGCGATAGCCCGCGGCGTTTTGCGTCGCAAGCACACAGAAGAGTGCTGCTCCCGCGATAACCGATCCGATCCGCACGGACTTTGACCGAGTGAAGTTTCCCAACGCCATAGGAGGAGTAGCTCGTCGTTCCCCTCACCGTGAAACGTGTCGGATATGAGCGCGATGCGGTCAGGGTGCGAGGTCCCGTCACGGCGCTTCCGCACGGACGACACGCTGTAGTCCACCTTGCGGAAGAGGCGTCCCACTGTGATCACCGACCTGCACCGCGGCGCTCAGCCCAGCCCCCCGTCCAGCTTCAAGAGCTCCGCGTTGAGCACCGCGGCGCCCGCGGCGCCACGGACCGTGTTGTGGCCCATCG
The DNA here is from genome assembly GCA_022562495.1 of Acidobacteriota bacterium. GTDB lineage: Bacteria > Acidobacteriota > Vicinamibacteria > Vicinamibacterales > UBA8438 > NP936. The sequence goes on along the minus strand of JADFPE010000005.1, from coordinate 17,765 downwards.
CGACAAACTTGTAGTCGAGCACCGGACAGGCGCGAAGCCGACCGATACAGATCGTCATCCCGTTGTCCCGGTCGGCATCGAGACGGGGTTGCGGCCGGTCCTCCTCATCGAGATAGAGGACAGGGTGCCGTGGAGCGCTGGGCAGCCCCATCTCCTGCGGGCGACCGGAGAAGCCGCGCAGCGCGGCGATCAACGCCTCGGGCCCCGGGTCGGACTCGAGCGACACCGTCACGATCTCCGTATGTCCGTTGATGACCGGGACGCGGGTGGTGCTGGCGCTGACGGTCACCGGGTGCACCGCGACGCCCGCGTCGGTGACCTGTCCCAGAACCTTCCTGGTCTCGGTCTCAATCTTCGCTTCTTCGCCAGGCACTACCGGGACGACGTTGCCCAGGATGTCGAGCGACGCGACGCCCGGGTATCCGGCGCCGGAGACCGCCTGCAGCGTCGACACGATAATCTGTCGCAGGCCGAACTGCCGCAACGGCGCCACCGCCATCGCCAGCACCACGGTCGAGCAGTTGGGATTGGTCACGATGCCACCGGACCACCCCTTCGACTCCGCCTGCGCGGTCAACAGCCGCAGATGGTCGGCGTTGACCTCTGGAATCACCAACGGCACGACCGGGTCCATCCGGTGGTTCCGGGCGTTGCTGACCACGAGGTGTCCCTGCTCGGCGAACGCCGTCTCCACCTCTCCTGCCACCGACGCGTCGAGCCCGGAGAAGAGCAGCCGCGGCGCGCGCCCCGGGGTCACCATGTCGACGACCATGTCGGCCACACGGTCCGGGCGCGGCACCGGCAACCGCCACGTGGTGGCATCCCGATACCGCTTGCCGGCAGAGCGCTCGCTCGCGCCGATCCAGCTCACCGTGAACCACGGATGGTCCGCCAGCTGCGCGACGAATTCCTGCCCCACCGTGCCGGTGGCGCCCAGCACCCCGACCTCGATCTTCCCGCCCATGCTCAGTGCCCCACGAAAGTGCTCGGCCGCCGTGTCTGGTGATAGATGTCTAGCCGCCCGTGGTGAAAGTCCCGCTGCAGTCGGCCGGCGCTGCATCCGCCCGGCCTGTGTTGTATCTCGGTCGACTACTGCGGTATGCTCCCTCGTCTCGCCCTATCGGGGCCCGGCGCGGCGTCGATCTCGACGCCCCTCGGTGCGACGTGCGACGTTCACCGCGGACCGCTAGGCGTCGCCGCGGCCGCCTCATCCTCCGGAAAGAACTCTCGGTGTACTACCCGGGTGGCATCGTCGAGCCGGTCGCCCGAGATCACGCATGCGACCTTCATCTCCGACGAACTGATGCAGTCGATGTTGATCCCCTCACGCGCCAGCGCCGCGAACATACGCGCGGCCAGCCCCGGAGTCGATGCCAGCCGCGAGCCGACGATCGAGATCTTCGCCACATCGCTCTCGATGACACCGCGGCGCGCCACGCCCTCGGCCTCCCAGCGCCGGACCAGCTCCCGGGTGCCGTCGAGAGACTCCAGCTCGGGGATGAACGTGATCCGCGCTTGATGCTCCGAGCTCGCGCTCTGGATGATGAGCCGGATGTTGATCCCGGCGCGCGCCAGGTCCTCGAACACCCGCGCCGCGATGCCGGGCTCGTCCGCCACGTCGAGCAGCGTGACCTTCGCGATCTTCGAATCGCTGGTCACGCCGACGACTTCCGCTCGTTCCATGATGCTCTCACCTCCTCGAATCCAGGTGCCGTCCCGCAGATGAAAGCTGCTGCGGACATGAATCGGCACGTCGTACTCCATGCAGATCTCCGCGGCGCGCGGATGCAGCACCTTGGCCCCACTCGAGGACATCTCGATCGCTTCCTCGTAGCTGATCTCCGACCACAGCCTCGCCCCCGGCACCCGTGCCGGGTCGGCCGAGAACACCCCGTCGACATCGGTGCAGATCTCGCACGCCTCCGCGCCGAGTGCCGCCGCCAGCGCCGCGCCGGTGATGTCGCTGCCCCCACGTCCCAGTGTCGTCACGTCGTTGCTGTCGTTGATGCCCTGAAACCCGGTCACGATGACCACCCGCCCGGCCGCGAGCTCCGCGCGGATCCGGGCGGTGTCGATGCTGCGAATCCGGGCGAGGTTGAACACCCCGTCGGTGCGAATGCCGCACTGCAGCGCCGTGAGGGAGATCGCCGCGATGTCCCGGTTCTGCAGCGCCAAACCCAGCAACGACACGGTGACCTGTTCGCCGGTCGACAGCAACAGATCCATCTCTCGCCCGACTGGCCGATTCGACATCTTCTTCGCCAGGCTCACCAGTTCATCCGTCGCGCTCCCCATCGCCGAGAGCACCACCACGAGCCGGGGCGTCTGCGGCAAGTGCTGCTCGATGCGGTCCGCGATCGCGAGAATCCGCTCGGCCGTCGCGACCGAGGTGCCGCCGTACTTCTGCACCACGACCGGTGTCGGCGTCTCGCCGTCCGCTGTCATGACCTCCTACTCACCGCCGCCGCGTCGGCGGCGGCCGCGACCCGCGGCGCCCCCGGGGCCCGCTCGTCGCCGATCTGCATCGACAACTGATGCAGGAACAGCCCGACATCGGTGACGATGCCGGCCGTCTGTGACGACCCCCGGTCGGCCAGCTTGGTCACCACCGCCGGGTTGATGTCCACGCACACCACCCGAACCCATGCCGGCAACATGTTGCCGACGCCGATGCTGTGCAGCATCGTCGAGAGCATCAGGACCAACTTCACGTCGCGCAACAGTTCTTCGTAGCGCTCCTGCGCCTCGACCAGGTCCATCAGCGTGTCGGGGAGCGGGCCGTCGTCCCGGATGCTGCCGGCCAGCACATAGGGTACCTGCTGGCTGATGACGTCGTGCATGAGCCCCGAGCGCAGCACCCCCTGCCGCACCGCCTCCCGAAGCCCACCCACGCGGCAGATGACGTTGATCGCACGCATGTGGTTCTTGTGCCCTTCTTCGACCGCGACCCCGGCATCCAGATCAACACCGAGCGAGGTGCCGAAGAACGCGTGCTCGACATCGTGCACCGCGAGCGCATTTCCGGCGAGCAGTCCGTCCACCCAGCCCTGCCGCACCAGGCGGCCCAGATAGCCGCCACCCCCGCTGTGCACCACCACCGGCCCGGCAACCACAACGATCCGGCCACCGTCGCTCTTCACCTCATGCATCATCCGGACGACCCGCGCCACGCGTACCTCGACACGTCGCTCGGTGGACACGTCGTTGGTCATAAAGGCGAAGCCGAGCCGGTCGCGCTCCTGGAACTCCGGCAACACCCGGACGCCGTCCATCCCGCACACGACCAGATCGCCGCGCCGCACGTCACGCAGCTTCCGGCACACCGCGTGCCCTTCGTGCACCATGACGACCGCGTCCATGCGCTGCTGCGCGACCTCGACCCACCGACCGCCGTGCCGGATCTCGGTGCGATGGTTGGTTGTCGAGTAGAAATCGTCCGGCACGAACCCGTCACTGGCCTCTTCCAGTCTGGCGTCCTGTTGCGGCTGGGCACGACACCCCAGCGGCATCAGCTCTTCGAGTAGCTCACGCAGGCCCTCGCGGGTCTCGGTGGTCACCCGCAGCTGCAGATGCGAAAACTCCTCGTTCGTGCGGCCGATCGTGAACTCCAGCACGTCGTACCTCGCGCCGCGCTCGATCACCTTGTCAAAGACCGCCGTGAGGAGGCGCGAGTCGATCAGATGGCCGTCGGCCTCGACGATCTCACTATAGGACTGCGGGGGCATGACGTGATGGTGCAGGCGTCAGACCGACGTGCGCGTGGCCGGCTGCTGTGCCGCCAGGAACGCCTCGAAGTCGCGCAACGATCGCCCGAGCCGCGTCGGTTCCCGCAGCCGCTTTGCCATGACGTTCGAGGTCTTGTAGCCATTGCCGGTGATGCAGACGACGATCGACTCGTCCGTCGGAATTGCGCCCGCCTGCAATAGCTTGATCGTCGCTGCCAGTGTTGTGCCGCCGGCCGGCTCGGTGAAGATCCCCTCCGTCCGCGCCAGCAGCTCGACCGCGTCGAGGATCTCCACGTCGGTGGCCCGCGCGCCAGACCCGCCGCTCCCGCGAACCGTGTCCAGTACTTGATACCCGTCCGCCGGATTCCCGATCGCAATCGACGTGGCGATCGTGTTCGGCTTGACCGGCTCCGGATGCGTCGCGCCGCTCTCCAGCGCGTTGATGACCGGCGAGCACCCGGCCGCCTGCGCGGCGTAGATCCGCGGCAACTCGCCGGCCGCCAGCCCGACCTCGCGCAGTTCTCGGAACGCGCGGCCGAGCCGCGGCAGCAGGGTGCCGCCGGCCACCGGGCACACCACGTGCCGTGGATACCGCCACCCCAGCTGCTCGACGATCTCGAACCCGTAGGTCTTTGCGCCCTCCGCGTAGTAGCTGCGGAGGTTGATGTTGGCGAACGCCCAGCCGTACCGGTCCCCGACCTGGGTGCACAACCGGTTGACATCGTCGTAGGTCCCGTCGATGCCGACGACGTGCGGACCAGCCACCGCCGACCCGAGAATCTTGCCCGGTTCCAGACTCTGCGGGATGAAGACATAGCAGGTCAGACCCAGGCGCGCCGCGTGCGCTGCCACGCTGTTCCCGAGGTTGCCGGTCGAGGCGCATCCCAGCGTGTCGAACCCGAGCTCGAGGGCGCGGGTCGCCGCGACCGACACGACGCGGTCCTTGTAGGACAGGGTCGGATGGTTGACCGAGTCGTCTTTGATATAGAGCTCTTTGACACCCAGCGCCTCAGCCAAGCGGCCGGCTCGGACCAGCGGGGTGTACCCCGAGTCGAACCCGGTCCGCGGATTGCCGGTGATCGGCAACAACTCGCGATATCGCCACAGGTTGCGCGGCCGGTCCGCGATCGCCTCGCGTGTCATCGTCCGGCGCGCGGCGTCGTAGTCGTAGAACGCCTCCAGCGGCCCGAGACACTGGTCGCAGACATACAACGCCTCGGTCGGAAACTCGGTCTTGCACATCGCACAACGCAGCCCCGCAAAGACACTCATGCCCGCTTCTTTCCCCTTGTCAGCATCGGCAACCAGAACGGCGGCCGTACGTGAAAGTCGAACCCGTCGATGTCGGCCAGCGCCGCGGTCACCGCGCCAGAGCTACACTCGTCCAGCGTCATCACGAACGGAAGCTCGGCCTTCGACCACCCCGGCTCCTGCAGCACGGCATCGACGTTGACTCCATGCCGCGAAAAGACATCCGCCAGGCCTGCGATGATGCCTGGACGGTCCGCCACCATGAACCGGATGTAGTGCGGCGCCGTGAACTCGCGGGTCACCGGTTGCGGCTCACCGGCCATCTGATATGCGGCGTCGACCATCACCGGCGTCCTACGCGCGATCCCCAACAGGTCCGAGACCACCGCCACCGCGGTGGGCTCTCCTCCAGCCCCAAATCCGGAGAACGCCGTTTCGCCACCATACTCGCCATCGACAACCACGATGTTCTGGCTGCCCTCGACCCGTCCCAGCGCCGACGTGTCAGGCACGAGCGCCGGGGACACCGCCGCGCGGATCCCCCCGGTCTCCGGCACCAGCTCGGCACGGGCCACCTGTCTGATGACACAGCCGAGCCGCGTTGCGTACAGGAAATCGACCGCGGCGATCGAGGCGATCGACCTCTGTGGGATATCCTCGACCCGCACCGCGCAGCCCAACCCCACGCCGATCAGAATCGCGAGCTTGGCCTGCGCGTCGAACCCGTCGACATCGGCCGTCGGATCCGCCTCGGCGTAGCCGAGCCGTTGCGCCTCGGCCAGCGCGTGGGCGAAGGACACCTGCTCGCGCTCCATCCGCGTGAGGATGTAATTGCACGTCCCGTTCAGGATGCCCTGGATCCGATACAACCGGTCACCGGACACACCATCCCGGAGGGCCCGGACGATCGGAATTCCCCCGGCAACGGCCGCCTCGAACAAGAGATGCCGCCCCTGTTGCCCCGCCTGGGTCATCAGCTGCGGCCCGGCGTGCGCGATCACTTGCTTGTTTGCCGTGACCACCGACTTGCCCGCCATCAGCGCCCGTTCGATCCACTCGCGCGCCGGCGACAGCCCGCCGATCAGCTCCACGACGACGTCAACCGGGCTGTCGAGTAGGTCGTCGAACGACTCGGTCCACACCACGTCCGGCGCCACCCAATCGACCTTCTTGCGAGCAATGTTCCGGTTACAGACGTGCGTCAGCCGCAAACCGGGATGCGTGCCGGTCGAAAGGATGCGTGCCACGGCCTGCCCGACCGTCCCGAAGCCGGCAATCCCAACCGTGCAGCCGCGTTGGCCCGCCGATGCGCTCATCATGTCGTCTCGCAGCCCGTGGTGAACAGCCCGCTGCATTCGGCCGGCGCTGCATCCGCCCAAGGAACCGCGCTGTGTTTCTCGCTCAGCGGGGTCGAGTGCCGGCGCCATGCTTCCGCGCCTCGCGTGCCACACCGGCAGATCGGCCACCCTTTTTGGGACGCGGAACTGTCACCTCGGACTGCGAGACCCGTTCACCCATCCAAAAAAAAACGCCATCATCCGTGTGCGGATGATGGCGTTGTCTGCCCCTGCTGTTGGCTGTCAGCTACATCACCCGCCGTGCCCGCACCTCGCGGGCACCGTGGTGAACAGCGCCGACGGCACGATCATCATCACTAGCATGCTCGATCAGCTGCGCGCGTACGCACCACGCACACAAACCCCTTGGATTTATACCCTGCGAGCCGGTGCCAAGTCAACGCGGGCTGGTTGACACCCGTGAGACCGAAGAGTAGTATCCGCCGCATCCTGCCATGTGTTGGCCGGCTCTCGCCATGCGTACCCGCTCCAAGTGGCAGTCCCTGCCCACGGAAGCCATCAATCCGAAAACGCTGTCGATGGACCAAGCGTCCACCGAGGAGATCATCGATCTGATGCTCCAGGAGGACCGCAAGACCATCATCGCGGTGCAACGCGAGAAGGAGCGGATCGCGATCGGCGCGGAGCTCATCACCCAGGCGTTCAGGACCGGGGGGCGGCTCGTGTTCGTCGGCGCCGGAACGAGCGGGCGTCTCGGGGTGCTCGAGGCGGCCGAGATGCTCCCGACATTCGGGACACCACCGCGTCTCGTCCAAGCGGTCATGGCGGGCGGTCGCGACGCCTTTTTCAAGCCGCGCGAGGGCGTCGAGGACAACTTCGAGGAAGGCGGCCGCGCGGTCGGCCGGCTGCGGCTGACCAGCAAGGACGTGCTGATCGGGGTCTCGGCCAGCGGCATGACACAGTTCGTGCGCGGCGCGTTGACCCGGGCGCGGCGCGCCCGGGTCAAGATCATCTTCGTCACCTGTTGGCCGGGCACCGAGCTGCAGACGTTTGTCGATGTCATCATCGCTCCGGCGGTTGGACCGGAGGTGATCGCCGGCTCCACCCGCCTGAAGGCCGGCAGCGCCACCAAGATGGTGCTCAACATGTTGACGACCATCTCGATGGTCCACATCGGCAAGACCTACGGCAACCTGATGGTCGACATGCAGACCGGCTCCGAGCAACGCCGGGACCGGGCGTGCAGCATCATCACGATGGTGACCGGACTCGACTTCGACGCCGCGGGCGTCCTGCTGCGGCGAGCGCGCTGGAATGTCAAGGCCGCCATCGTCATGGAGAAGCGGGGTGACACTTACGTCAAAGCGCTCACCCGTCTCAAGCGGGCCGGCGACTCGGTTCGTATCGCCATCGGGGAAGACGTCGAACCACGTCTCCGGGCACGTCTGACGCGCTAGCGAGGCTCCGCCTCAAACCGTCGGCTCCGCCTCGCTAGCCGAGTTTTTCTCAGAGCCCCGCTACGTGGGGGCTAGACTCCTTGCACGGAGGCTGTCGTGGCGAGAGCGAAAAACATACGATCACGACGTGACTCAATTGTCACGACAAACGTTGTTCAAGGAGTCTAGTGCAGTGTCCGCGGTGAACGCCCCGCGTCAGACCTTGGTGCCCATCGTTCCAGGCGTCATCCTGTCATACGCATGTCGCGTCCGGCCTCGCAGGACGCGACGACGGAGCACGCTGCGAATCTGTGCCTGTCGCCGGTGGACACGCATGGCGATCGGCGCCGTCGTGCTCACCGTGTGTCTCGCGCCCCGACCTGTCCACACAGCCCGTGCGGACGTCACCGGACTCTGGGTGCGCCAGACCACGCTGGTCTCAGCGGACAGCATCGACCGACTGGTGCAAGAGGCGTCCGACGCCGGCTTCACCACGCTGCTGGTCGAGATACCCGACACACTCGGGTCGGCCCGCCCCGGCCGCCGACCGCGTGTCAGACGGTCCCGGGCGTTCGACGGCGTGCGGACCGTAGTCACCGCAGCACACCGGCACGGGCTCCGCGTGCATGCCTGGGTACAGACCACCCTGGTCGCCACGGCCGGCAATCTGCCAACGTCGAGCAGCCATCTCGTTCACCAGCACCCGGAGTGGTTGATGGTCCCGCGTGGGCTGGCCGCCGAGCTCGCGCGACTCGATGTCCACAGTCCGGCCTACCTTGGCGCGCTGGACCGTTGGGCCCGGCAGCACCCCGACGAGATGGATGGGCTCTACCTGTCACCGATCATCCCCGAGGCGGCCGCCGACGCGGCCGAGCGGCTGGCGCAGCTGCTGACGCGGTACCCATTCGACGGGGTGCACCTGGACTCGGTACAGTTTCCCAGTAGTGACTTCGACTACGCTCGGGACGCCGTCGCGCTGTTTCGTGACGAAGTCGCTCCGTCCCTGACGCGTGAGGAACGACGTCTGTTGGATGGTCGCGCGACGATCGACCCGCTGACCTATCCCGACGCCTTTCCAACCCAGTGGAGCCGGTTTCGGCGCTCGCGACTCACTGCGCTCGTCGCACGACTCGGGTCCGTCGTGCGTCGGCATCGACCCGGCGCACGGGTCGGTGTCTCGGTCGTCGCCGACCCGGACGAGGCGCTCGGACGCCGGCTGCAAGACTGGGGGACATGGGCCGAGGTCGGGTTCATCGACATCGCCTGTCTCCAGCCCGGGGTCGAGACCGCGGAGGACTTCGAACGCCAGCTCCGCTCGGCTCGGCAGCTCGCCGCCGGCGCGGAGCTCTGGGCGGGGATCGGCGCGCGCTGGCTCTCGCCGCTGGAGACGTTCGACCGTATCCGAACGGCTCACCGCGTCGGCACCGACGGGATCATGGTCTGGTCGTACGATAGCGTGATCGACCCGACACAGCACCCGCCCGGTCACTTGCAGCAGATCGGCCTCGCGCTGGCGACGGTCCCCACCCCTTAGTGGTCCCGGTCATAAGTACGGTCACGCACCGAGGGTGGCGAGGCGCCCGGCTGGCCAGGCGCGACGAGGGAGCACATTGGGGGATTTGTGACCGAGGAGCAACGCCGTCCAGGCGGGATGCATCGCCAGCCGAATGCTACCGTCATGATGACCGGGGCCACTTAGCGCGACGCAATCGGTACGAACGTCTGAGGATACTCCGGGCCGATATACTCCGCCCGCGGTCTGATCAGGCGGTTGTTCGCGTATTGCTCGAGCACATGCGCCGTCCAGCCCGCGACGCGGCTCACGACGAAGATCGGCGTGAACAGATCGACCGCAATTCCGAGCGTGTGATAGGTCGAGGCGGAGTAGAAATCGACGTTGACGTCGATCTGCTTCTCCGCCTTCATCACCGCTTCGATGCGCTGAGATATCTCGAACCAGCGCGTGTTGTTGGCCTGCCGGCCAAGATCCCGCGACATCTGGCGCAAGTGGGTCGCCCGGGGATCCTCCGTCCGATAGACCCGATGCCCGAAACCCGGCACCTTCTGCTTACGCGCCAGCATCCCCCGGACTGTGGCCACCACCCGATCGTCATCGGCGTCCTCGCCAATCGTCTCGAGCATCTTCATGACCTCGGCGTTGGCGCCGCCGTGCAGCGGCCCCTTCAGTGTCGCCACCCCGGCCACGATGGCCGAATGGATGTCGGTGAGCGTCGCCGCCGCGACACGCGCCGCGAACGTCGAGGCATTCAGCTCGTGGTCGGCGTGGAGCATCAACGCCACGTCGAACGCGCGGCCGGCCAGCGCGCTCGGGCGCTCGCCCCTCAGCATATACAGGAAGTTGGCAGCGTGCCCGAGGACCGGGTCGGGCAGCATCGGTGCGCCACCGGCAGCCAGCCGACCCAACGTCGCGACCAGCGTGCCAACCTGCGCCGTCAGACGCACCGCTTTCCGCATCGAGGCAGGGGGGGCATCGTCACCGACGTCAGGGTCATGGTGCGCCAGGGCCGACACGAGCGTGCGTACAGCGTCCATCGTGTGCTCGGGCGGGAGCGACCGCATCATTCGCACGATCGGCTCCGGCAGCAGACGGGCCCGGGCAAGCTCGCTCTGCAGGTCTCCCAGCTCTGCCCGGGTTGGTAGCCGTCGATGCCAGAGCAGGTAGCACACCTCCTCAAAGGTCGCCGACCGCGCGAGATCGTGGATGTCGTAGCCACAGTACGCCAGCACGCCCCGTTCGCCGTCGAGGTAGCAGATCTTCGATGAGGTCGCGACGACCCCCTCGAGCCCAGCCGCGGCGGTTGCTCCCGTCGTCATCGGTCCTCCTCGCGCTTTCTGCGTTCGTGGGTCTCGAGCACGCGGCTCAGACCTCGGCCCCGCCTCGGGCTTCAAGACGGTATTGTCCCTCGTCACCTCGTCTCGGCTGGCGCATCGCCAGGCGCGGCGCCACGCGAGACGATCACGACCGCCTGTGAGCCAGCATGCCGCCGGTTGCCCGAGTGCGTCCGTGCCGGCACGGGCCGTGTGTAAGATAGATCAGATACCCGGAACCGATGAAGCCTGTCCCACAGACGGTGTCACCCGTACGACGGCGGCACATGGCACTGACATGAGACCCGAGACGCTCCGGACCCTGCTCGAGCAGGTGCGTAGCGGCGCGCTCGCGGTGGAGGCCGCTCAGACGCAGCTGGCCACCTCGATGCGTCAGGCACCATTCGAGGACGTCGGGTTCGCGCGGGTCGACCACCACCGGGCAATCCGACAAGGCTTTCCGGAGGTCATCTTCGGTGAGGGGAAGACACCGGACCAGGTCGCCCAGATCGCCGCTCGCATCGTCGAGGCGGGACACAGTCTGCTGGTGACCCGGACCGACGTCCACGCGTTCGCCGCCGTCCGGGATCGCGTGGGCGGGGCGGTGTTTCACGAGACCGCCCGGATCATCAGCCACACGACGGACGAACACCCCACGGGGTACGGCACCATTCTGGTTGTCTCCGGCGGCACGTCCGACCAACGGGTGTCCGAGGAGGCGGTGGTCACCGGCGAGGTGATGGGGAACCGCGTCGAGCGTCTCTACGACGTGGGCGTCGCCGGGCTGCACCGCCTGCTGGCGGAGCGGTCGCGGCTCGAGCAGGCCCGGGTCATCGTGGTGGTCGCCGGAATGGAGGGGGCGCTGCCCAGCGTGGTGGGCGGGTTGGTCTCGGTGCCGGTGATCGCCGTGCCGACGAGCGTCGGCTACGGCGCCAGCTTCGGCGGAGTCGCCGCCTTGCTGTCGATGCTGAACAGCTGCGCGACCGGCGTGGCGGTCGTGAACATCGACAACGGGTTCGGCGCCGCGGCACTCGCGAGCATCATTAATCATCTCGTGCAGTGACCGCACAGACGCGTGTGCACCGAGGACCGTCCAGATCGCCACAGCGCACGGCCCGACGACGGCGCAGACCGACATGCTTCGACCCTGGAGCAACGCGGGTCGCTGGGCTGCCGCGGCGGCCGAATGCCACGCTGTGTTGCGGTCACTGCACTCACGACTCGAGGCGCTTGAGCAGGCTCTTGTGACCGTGGTAACTTAGGACGCTTGGTGCCTCGTGCGCCAGATCGCCGAACCTCAAGAGACTCCGCGCTCCAGCCACCGTCCTGACCCGGGACGGGCAGCGTTGCCCGCGTGACCCGTCACCCGGACGACGCCAGGCCAGAGGCGGGAGTGTACTGCGCAGTGGCACACGACCGAGACGGCGTGTGACATCGCCAAGCGGTGAGATCGGGATGTGTGAAGCACGTGTTCTCGACACGCGGAGATGTCTAGCGGTCCGTGGTGAAACCCCGCGTCGCACCGAAACGCATCGCGAGCGGTGCCGCGCTCGACCAGTACACGGCGCAACGGGGTCGAAGACCGGCGGTCTTCGACCCCGTTGAGCAGACGCCCAACGTCGTCAGACGGGAGGCAGCGCCGGTCGAAGGCAGCCGGACGTGCACCACGCGCTGCCCAGGCTGGTCAGCGCCCTCCGCGCTCACTCCGATGCATACAGGAGCCCTCACGACCCTCGAGTTCGACCGGGTGGTCGACGCGGTCACGAGTTTCGCGCTGACCCCGCTGGGCGCGGAAAAGCTGGCCCGACTGCGTCCGCTCACCGACCCCCACTCGGTCCACACTGCGCTCGCGCACACGACAGAGGCCGTCCGGTATCTGGACGCGAACGGCGTGTTTCCGCTCGAAGCGCCGGACGACCTCGACGCGATCCTGTCGGCGCTCGCCATCGAGGCCCAGCCACTCGAGCCGGCACAACTACTGAAGCTGGCCAATTTCCTCGGGTCGGTGGAACGGGTCTGCAAGTCGGTCGCCACTGCCAGTGGGGGTCCGTTTCCGGCGCTGTCGGCGATCGTGGACGGGTGCGCGACATGGGGTCGCGAGTGCGGCGACGTGCGCAAGAAGGTCAACCCTGCGGGCGAGGTCGTCGACGACGCGAGCCCGGTGCTGAAGACCATCCGCAGCCGGGTACGGAAGCAGCGGAACCGGTTGCGCGGCACCCTCGAGTCGTATCTGCGCGGACGCCACACCGCCCGGTATCTGCAGGAGCAGGTCGTCACTGAACGGAACGGCCGGTTCGTGTTGATCGTGCGGTCGGAGCACCGCACCGCGATTCCCGGCATCGTCCACGGCAGCTCGGCGAGCGGCGCGAGCCTGTTTCTCGAGCCGCTCAGCACGGTCGATATCAACAACGAGATCGTGGCGCTCGATGCGCAGGAGCGGGATGAGGTCCGACGGGTACTGCTGGCGTTGTCGACGGCGTTCCGGCGGCGCGCCGTCGACCTGCACCGAACGCTGACGGTCGCGACCGAGACCGATGTGCTCCAGGCACGGGCAGGTTTCGCCAACGCCGTGGGCGGCGTGGAACCGCGGGTTGCCACCGACCAAACGCTCGAGCTGCGCGACGCGAGGCACCCCCTGCTGATGGCCAGTGTGACCAGCCGGCTCGGGACGCAACCGCGGCAAGACCCGCCGGTCGAGCCGGTGCCGGTCGACATCGTCATGAGCCCACCCACACGGGCACTCATCATCAGCGGCCCGAACACCGGTGGCAAGACGGTCGCGCTCAAGACCGCCGGGTTGCTCACCCTGATGGCGCAGGCCGGTCTACACATCCCGGTCGCGCCGGGGTCCCGCGTGCCGGTGTTCAGGTCGGTGTTCGCCGACATCGGCGACGAGCAGTCGATCGCCGCCAACCTGAGCACCTTCTCCGGGCACATGACGAACATCGTCGAGATGGACCAGCGGCTGTCGCTGCCGGCGCTGATCCTGCTCGACGAGGTTGGCGCGGGCACGGACCCGGTCGACGGGGGTGCGCTGGGGCGGGCGATCGTGGAGCACTTCCGGCGGCGGGGCGCTCACGTCATTGCCACGACACACGACGACGCACTCAAAGCCTATGGTGCCACGGCTGAGGGCGTCACCTGCGCGGCGTTCGGCTTCGACCCGGAGACGTTCGCGCCAACCTACCGGCTGGTCTATGGGTCCGCCGGCCGGAGTCTGGCGCTGGAGATCGCCAGCCGGCTGGGTCTCGACCCACAGATCATCAAGACGGCAACCGAATTGCGCAGCGCCCGGGAAGCACAGCTCGCGGACCATCTGGCGCAGGTCGACGAGGACCGCCGACAGCTCGACGCGCTACGCGGCACGCTCGACCAGCAACAGACGGAGCTCGCCAAGCGCGCCACCCGGCTGAGCGATCGCGAAACCGAGCTCGAGCGCCGCGAACGGGCGGGTCGGAAGGATCTCGAGCAGTCGCTCGACACCCGGCTTCGCGCCGCGCGCGACGAGATCGATGCGGTCGTCGACACCCTGCGACAACGGGCCGCAACGCTCGAGCGACAGGCAGCCGAGCGAGCGGTCACTCGCGAACCGGCGCTGTCGACGGGCGAGAGCGGCGCCTTGGGTAGACAGGCGCGCGCCGCGCTCGAGGCGATTGCGAGCGGGGTCCCAACCCCGGCGACACCTCCGTCATCGTCCACTCGTGGTCCCGCACCCCAGATCGGCGTCGGCACGCGGGTCCGGATGTCGACGCTGGGGGTCGAGGGCACGGTGCGGTCGGTGCACGGACGCGAGGCGGAGGTGGAGGCGCACGGCAAGCGGGTCCGCGTGCCGCTCGCATCGCTCGAGGTGGTCGCGCCCCACGGGGCGTCGACCGAGCCGCAGAGCCGCGTGTCGATTCAGGTCGAAGCCCCACGCGGGCCGCTCGACGAGCTCAACTTGATTGGATGCCGTGTCGACGAGGCGCTGTCACGAGCGGAAAAGCATCTGGACCAGGCGCTGATGGGCGAACAGCGTGTCGTGCGGTTCATTCATGGACACGGGACCGGTCAGCTGCGACGGGCGATCGCCGGGTTCCTCGACGCGCACCCGCTGGTGCAGCGCGTTTCCCCCGCGGCACCCGAGGAGGGCGGCAGCGGCGTCACCATCGCGGAGCTGAAGGAATGACGGTCCTCCCCGCCGTCGTTCGCCGGAGAGGATCGAGCGGCGAGCTTCGGCGCAGGCGGACTGCCGCCCCACCTTCGCGCGCCGATGTTGTGCGAACGACGAGGTTCGGCGCGTCCGCCATAGCCGTGGCGAAGGCGGACTGACATGGGCCTGTTTCCGCAGGTGTTCATCGACGACCTGAAAGCGCAGGCGGATATCGTGCAGGTGGTGCAGGACTACGTCCCGCTCAAGAAGGCCGGCAACAGCTACAAGGGGCTCTGTCCGTTTCACTCCGAGAAGACACCCTCGTTCCACGTGCATCGCGACAAGGGGTTCTTCCACTGCTTCGGGTGTGGGATCGGTGGTGACGTGCTCAAGTTCCTCGAGCTGCAAGAGACGCTAGGGTTTCAGGACGCGGTGCGGCAGCTGGCCCAGCGCTTCGGTGTCGAAGTCCCAGAACCGAACACCGAGCGGGACGCGGCTGCCGAGAGCGAGCGGGAAGCGATGCTCGGCGCGCACGAGGCGGCGGCCGAGTTCTTCAGGTCGTGTCTGGCGGATGCGATCGGCCGGCCGGCGCGGGACCATCTCGACGCTCGCGACGTGACACACGTAACGACCGAGTTGCTCGGCTTGGGCTTTGCGCCGCCGACCCGGGACAGCCTGATCACCCACCTGCGCGCCAGGGGATACTCGGATGAGCTGCTGCTGCGCGGCGGCCTCGCCACTGCACGAGACGGACGGCCGTTGACCGACCGGTTCCGCAATCGCCTGGTCGTGCCGATCGCGCGGGACACAGGCTCGATCATCGCCTTCGGCGCCCGAGCGTTGCAGCCAGACCAGCAGCCGAAGTACCTGAACTCGCGGGAGACGCCCATTTATTCGAAGGCACGCACGCTGTACGGGCTGCATCTCTCGAAATCGGCCATCCGGAAGGCCGGGTACGCGGTGCTGGTGGAGGGCTACTTCGATCTCGCACAGGCGGTGCAGGCCGGGGTGACGCCGGTCGTCGCTGCCTGTGGCACCGCCGTCAGCGAGCAACAGGTCAAGCTCCTCAAACGGTTCACGTCGAAAGTGATCGTGAGCTTCGACCCGGACCCGGCCGGCGACGGCGCGTCGGCGCGCTCCGGCGAGCTGCTGCTGGCCGCAGGGCTCCAGGTCAACGTCGCGGTGCTGGCGGACGGCGAAGATCCCGATATGTGTATCCGGAAGCATGGTGCGGCTGGGTATGTGGAAAAACTGCGCAGTTCTCGGCCATATCTGGAATACTTGCTAGATCGTGAAGCGGCCCAGCGCGACCTGACTCGGGGCGACCACCAACGTGAGTTCCTGACGAGAATGCTACACGTTGCGGCGCGGATCCCGGACGCTGCGACACGGGACCAGTTCGCGGATCGTCTTGCACACAAAGCACGGATCCTCGAGGACGTCGTACGGACCGAGATCCGCAAGGCGGCGGTGGCCCGACGCACGACGCTCGACGAACGACATGTCTCGGCACGTCCAGCGGTCAAGACCGCGGAGACGGGGCTGATCTGGGCGCTCGTGCGGGACACCCCGTCCGCCCTGGTGGCGATCGCCGAGCTGACCGACGACGATCTCGCCGGTCTGGCGACGGCGCCAATCCTATCCACGGCCCGGTCACTGGCGGAGTGGCCGGCGGACACCGTCCTCGACACCCTCCGCGAGCGTCTCAGTACAGAGGAGGCGGACTGGATGGCGCGCGTTGGCGCCCAGGACCGAGCGCCGGCGCCGGCGGCCGCCTGCGGGCAGGAGCTCAAACGACGCGGGTATGAGCGTGAGCGCGCGGCGGTGCAAGACGAAATCGATCGGTGCCAGCAGCTGGGCACACCCTCGGCACTGGCTGAGATTGACCAGCTCTGGCAGAAAAAACGCGCCGTGTTGATGAAACTCGAATCACTGCGAACGTGACGGCCGGATGGGCTCGAATGCCGCGAGTCACGACTGGACCAGGCGGACGACCCACCGAGGAGGAACGCTGTTGTCGCTCGAAGAAAAGTACGACGAAGTCCGGCAGCTCATTGAGATCGGCAAGGAGAAGGGGTACCTGCTCTATGACGAGGTGAACGAGCTACTCCCCCCCGACATCACGACCTCCGACGAGCTGGACGAGCTGTTCACGGCGTTCGGCAACGCCGGTATCGAGGTCGTTGATTCGGAACAGAAGTACCGGGAGCACACGCTGCTCAACCGGCGGGGGGAAGGCTCGGACGACATCGAACTGGATTTGACGCCGAGCGCGATCGACAAGACCAACGACCCGGTTCGGATGTATCTGCGCGAGATGGGGACGGTGCCCCTGTTGACCCGCGAGGGCGAGGTCGAGATCGCCAGGCGGATCGAGCGAGGGAAGCTGTCGGTCCTCAAGGCGATCTCGCGGACACCGACCATCGCCAAGGCGGTCGTCCGGATGGGCGAGCAGCTGAAGAGCGGTGACCGCACGATCCGGGAGTTGGTGATCTTCCACGATGACGAGGTCACCGAAGAGCTGATCAACCGCCGGGCCGGTGAGGCGATGGCGCAGATCGAGACGATCCGGAAGACCCGTCTGGACGTGGTGCGCCGCGAGAAAAAGGTCCGGACGATCCCCAAGCGCGAGAAGAAACGCTATCGACGGAACTACCGTAATCTGCTGCGAGCCCAGGTCACGTTGTCCCGGCTGATTCGTCGTATCGACTTCACCGAGCCGGTGAAGCGGCGGCTCGTCGACGGCGTCAAGGAGATCACCGAGGGTGTGCAGCGCATCCGGCGAGAGGCTGAGCACCTCGATCGCCAGTTGAAGGCCAAGACCCGCCGGCGGATGAAAGAAGAGGAGCGGCGGCGCATCACGCGGCAGCAGCGCGAGCTCCGGACCCTGCTCCGACGCCGGACAGAGGAGCTGGAACAGTCGGCGGTGGCGCTGGCGTACACGCTCCACACGATCCTGCGGGGCGAGACGCTGGCCGAGATCGCCAAGAAGGAGCTGGTGGAAGCGAATCTCCGTCTCGTGGTGTCGATCGCAAAGAAATACACCAACCGCGGGCTGCAGTTCCTCGACCTGATCCAGGAGGGAAACATCGGGCTG
>JADFPE010000325.1 GCA_022562495.1 Acidobacteriota bacterium | reverse complement strand
TCATGTCGAATTCCAGACCCGTTGTGTGGATTCCCGCGTTGCTCGGCATCGCTCTGATTGCTTCGACCGAACAAGCCGTCGCCCAGAACTCATCGAATCCGTACGCCATCGTCGACGGCTGGGCGAAGCTGCCGGCCGGTGTCGAGTGGGGACAGGTGATCTCGGTCGATCCGGACCCCACGGGTCAGTTCATGTGGGTGCTCCACCGCTCGGAGCCGCCGATCCTGAAGTTCGACATGTCGGGCAACGTCGTGACCAGCTTCGGTGACGGCATGTTCGCCTGGCCGCACGGGTTTCACGTAGACGACGACGGGTTTGTGTGGGCCAGCGACGGGCAGGGCCGTGACGGGATCGGGCATCAGGTGTTCAAGTTCAGCCCCGAGGGCGAGGTGCTGATGCGACTCGGCACCGCCGGGGTCGCCGGTGTCGGGCCGGACACGTTTGACGGCCCGACCGACATCGCGATCGCCGACAACGGCGACATCTTCGTGTCCGACGGTCACGGGAACAACCGGATGGTGAAGTTCTCGAAGGACGGCACCTTCATCAAGGCGTGGGGCACCGGCGGTCCGGGTCCCGGCGAGTTCAACCTGCCGCATTCGATCGCCATCGATTCCCAGGGCCGTCTGTTCGTCGGCGACCGCATGAACGGGCGGATCCAGATCTTCGACCTGGACGGCCGCTTGCTCGAGGAGTGGACGCAGTTCGGCATGGTGAGCGGCATCTTCATCACCGACGACGACACGATCTATGTCACCGACTACCAGCAGGAAGAAGCGATACTGATCGGCAGCGCGAAGGACGGGTCAATCCACACGCGGATCGAAGACCGCAACGGCGAAGGCATCGCGATTGACGCGATGGGCAACATCTACCACGGCGAAGTCGCGGGCCGAATGCTGACCAAATACGCCAAGCAGTAGCGCCGGCCGCTGGACTTTCTCGCCGGCAGGAATCACGGACCCGGGATATGACACGGCGCGTCGGCCGGCCGGCGGCCCCGTTCGCCTTGCGGGATGCCCACGGTCTGGAGCATCGCCTCGAAGACTACCGGGACCGGTGGCTGCTGCTGATGTTCCACCGGCACCTGTTCTGACTGCCGTGCCGCCGACACTTGTTGCAGTTGCAGCAGGCGCGCGAGGAGCTGGATCGGCTTGAGATCCAGACGCTGGTGGTGACCTTCGAGGGACGGAGGGAGGCCCGGGAGTATCTGGACGAGACCGGGTTGATCTGGCCGCTCCTCGTGGACACCGACCGGCAGCTCTACCGGGCGTACGACATGCATGCGGCCCGACTCCGGCACCTCTGGGGGTTCGCCACCATGCGAGCCTATGGCCGTGAGGCGCTCCGGGGGCGGTTTCCGCGGATTCCACGTGCCGACACCGCCCAACAGGGTGGCAACGTGCTGATCGACCCGGCCGGCGTGGTGCGGCTCCATCATGTCGGCAGCGGCCCCGCCGACCGGCCGACGGTTGCGACGGTGCTGGCCGCGCGCGGCGTCGTACATTAGGAGCGTAGCGGCGGGTCTTCAGACCCGCCCCGGGACCTGGACGGGGAGCACTCGATGAGCGGACGGTTGACGACAATCGGGGTGACCTGTCTCGCCCTGGGCTGGGCCATGCCGATGGCGGCGCAGTCCTCGGACGCGGAGCGCTTCTGGGGGCAGTGGCGCGGGCCGGACGCGACCGGTGTTGCGCGCCACGGCAACCCGCCGACCGAGTGGAGCGAGACGAAGAACATCCGCTGGAAGGTGGAGATCCCCGGTCGGGGCTCGGCATCGCCGATCGTCTGGGGTGACAAGGTCTTCCTGCTCACTGCCGTGCCCCTCGGCGACCCGGTACCGCAGGCCACCGCCGCGGATGCCCTTCAACCGCCGCCGGCCGGCCAGAGCCGGGGCACTCGCCGGCGGGGCCGCGGGCGTGCCCGGCCGGCGATCGCGATGCATCGTTTCATCGTGATGGCGATCGACCGTCAGAGCGGGGACGTCGTCTGGGAGCGGGTCGCCCGCGAAGCCGTGCCGCACGAGGGCCATCAGGAGCCGAACGGCACCTACGCGTCCGGGTCGGCGGTCACCGACGGCGAGTATCTCTTCGCCTTCTTCGGGTCCTGGGGCCTCTATGCCTACGACATGGACGGCACCCTGCAGTGGGAGATCGATCTCGGCACGCGTTTCATGCGGAACGCCTTCGGCGAGGGCACGACGCCGGCGTTGCACGGCGACACGCTGGTGGTGACCTGGGACCACCTCGGCGGGCAGTCGTTCATCGTGGCGCTCGACACGCGGACCGGTGCGGAGCGCTGGCGAGCGAACCGGGACGAGATCGACACCTGGGCCACCCCGCTCATCGTCGAGCACGAGGGGCGCGCGCAGGTGATTACCCCCGCGATGGACCGCGTCTACAGCTACGACCTCGAGACCGGAGAGATCGTCTGGCAGAGCCGCGGCACGACGATGAACGCGATCCCGTCGCCGGTCCACGCCGATGGCATCGTCTACGTGATGGGCGGCTACCGCGGCAACAACCTGCAGGCCATCCGGCTGGCCGACGCCAACGGTGACATCGCCGCCACCGACGCCATCCTCTGGCAGCTCGACCGCGATACGCCGTATGTGCCGTCGCCGCTGCTATATGACGACGCGCTCTATGTCATCAAGAGCAACGACGGCATCCTGTCCGTCTTCGACCCGCTGACGGGCCAGCCGCACTATCAGCGGCAGCGGCTCCAGGGGGTCCCGAACGTCTTCGCCTCGCCGGTCGGCGCCGCGGGCCGCGTCTACATCACGGGTCGCGACGGCACGACGCTGGTCATCAGACAGGGCGACGAGTACGAGGTACTTGCCTCGAACACGCTCGACGACGGGTTCGATGCGTCGCCGGCGATCGTGGGTGATGAGATCTACCTGCGCGGCTACCGGTATCTCTACGCCATCGCCGAGGAGTAGGAGCATCCCCGCGGGACACGCTTCCCGCCGCGCGGGTGTCTCTGGTCACCGGGCTCCCGTCGTAGCCAGAAGGACCTTCAGGCCCGTCTATTCCCGTCGCATGTTGACCGAGCGCTGTATCACCGGGTTCAACTCCGGTCCACCGATCGTGTCCGGCGGCTACAACCAGAACGTCCAGATTTTCCAGACGGCCGACCATACTGTGCTCCACGACGACCAGGCGCTCACTATTCGTGACAACCATCACGCTGAGGGGCTCGTCTCGCGTGGCATAGGCGCCGTGGGTCGCCGTCCTTCTACTTTTCTCGGCAGACGATGTGCCCGGTCACCATCATCCACACCGAGCGGCCGCTCGCGGACGGAGTTCGACCAGCGAACCGATGAGGACATGCGCACGCTCCCGCTCTCGGCAC
>JADFPE010000103.1 GCA_022562495.1 Acidobacteriota bacterium | reverse complement strand
TCTGGAGCGACAACATCGTCTGGGGCGACAACTTCGTCTGGGGCGACAACATCGTCTGGGGCGACAACATCGTCTGGGGCGACAATTTCCTCGCCCGGAGCTTCTAGTGACACGCGAGCCATACCCTCCTGACAAGGCTCGGACGGAGACGGCGGCGTCTCGTCAGGGGGGATTCTGATGGAACAGATGCCCTACCAGGCCGACACGGACCGCCCAGACCTCAGGACGGCGGAGGAGCCCGCCGCGACGCCGCATCCCGAGCGGACGCCTGCCGTCGTCAGCACCGATTGGCGTCAGGCGCTCCCGTTGTTGACCGGCGCCCGCGTGACGCTGCGCGAGCTGCGGCGCTCGGATGCGCCCTCGCTGCACGCGATGCTCACCACCGACGAGGTCGCCCGTTTCATCAACCCCCCGCCGACGACCGTGGTAGGCTTCGAGAAGTTCATCGCCTGGACCCACCGCGAGCGGGCCGCAGGCAACTATGTCTGCTTCGGTGTCGTGCCGGAGGGCAGCGAGCACGCCATCGGCCTCTTCCAGGTCCGCTCGCTCGAGCCGGGCTTCGGGACCGCCGAATGGGGCTTCATCCTCGGGGCGTCCTTCTGGGGCAGCGGGCTGTTCGAGACAGGAGCCCGGTTGGTGCTCGACTTTGCGTTCGACACGCTCGGCGTGCATCGCATGGAAGCCCGCGCGGCGGTGCAGAATGGTCGGGGCAACGGCGCCCTGCGCAAGCTCGGCGCGGTGCAAGAAGGGATCCTCCGGCGGTCGTTTTTCCGCAACGGCACATATCTCGACCAGTTGCTCTGGTCGATCCTCGACGAAGACTGGCGGCAACCGACATTCCCAGACCGAGGCGAGATCTTTCACTAGCGTAGACGCGCTACAATGGCTCCTCTCCGAAGCGGGAGGGCCGATGGCCGACTCCACCTCTGAAGAGCGCATGCACACGTCGGACGTGCGCCCGCTCGTCTGTGGCAGGCAGGGTGCACGTCCTATTGCACCGCCAGCACTGGCCGAACTCGGTATCCGGTCTCACCACCTTCTCGGAGTCCGTCCTTCCGCGTGAGCACCGTCCGGCCCCCGTTTCCTTTTGCCTGCTGACGCCTCCGTCCCATGGATCCGCTGACCCACACGCTCGTCGGCGCCAGCCTGGCGCAGACTCGGTTCGGCCGCGTGAGGCTCGGGACCGCCACGTGCGTCATCGGCGCCAACCTACCGGACATCGACGCAGCCAGCTACTTTCTGGGCAGTGACCTCGCGCTCGGGTTCCGGCGGGGCTGGACCCACGGCGTACTGGCGATGGCGGTGTTGCCGCCGCTGCTTGCCTGGGTGATGCACCAGGTCGACCGGGTCCGTTGCAAACGGATGCCGGCGGCGAGACCGGTCCCGTTCGGACGGCTGGTGGTGCTCTCCTACGTCGCCGTGCTGTCCCACCCGGCGCTCGACTGGCTCAACACCTACGGAGTCCGCTTCTTGATGCCGTTCGACGGACGCTGGTTCTACGGCGATGCGCTGTTCATCGTCGACCCGTGGGTGTGGCTGCTCCTGGGCACCGTGGTGGTGCTGGCACACAGCGGGTCGCGGCTCCAGGCGGCCGCGTGGATCGCACTGGGCGTGATCGTCACCACCCTCGTGACCGCGGTGCCCGGCGTACCGGTCGCGTTGCGCATTCTGTGGTGCCTCGGGTTGGCGCTCGTTGCCGGCCTGCGTGTCTGGGGCGGTCTTCAACCCCGGCTACAGCGGGTTGCGGCCATCAGTCTCGTGCTCGCCGGGCTCTACGTTGCCGCGATGATCGGCGGCGCGTGGCTGACACGGCTCGAGGTGGCGCGGTGGGCCCGGGACCGAGGGTTCGAGCCGAACCGGATCATGGTGAGCCCGATGCCGGCCGACCCGTTCCGGCGTGACGTGCTGATCGCAGACGACCTGCACTATCATCGGCTGACGTTCGACTGGCTCGCCCCCGAGCGCGTGCGCCCGCATGGACCGGGGACGGTGATCGGAGACGACCACCCGGCGGCCGCCGCTGCGCTGGCGGCGCCGAACCTGAGGGGGTTCGCCACCTGGACCCGCCTCCCGAGCTTCACGGTCGAACCGCAGGATGACGGCTTCCGCGTCACGATCACCGACATGCGGTTCGGCGGCGGCGTGGTCGAGCTGGACCAGAATCTGCAGCCCCGGTATGCACAACGCCCCTGACCCCGGCCAGCGATCCGCGGCTCTACTTGACGGCGGTCGCGACGTCGGGCGCATAGGTCCCGAAGCTCCAGAGGTGGCCCTCGAGGTCGCGCGCCATGTACTCCCGTGACCCGTACTCCGTGTCCTCCAGCTCCATGATGATCTCGGCACCGGCCGCCTTCGCGCGGTCGTGATGCGCGTTCACGTCGTCCACGTGGACGTAGATCCCCTGGGTGGCGCCGCCCACCGCGGCCGGGCTCTTCAGGTTCATGACGTCGTCGCGGGCCGACCCGATCATGATCAGACTGCCGCCGTAGCGCAGCTGTGCGTGCGCGATGGTACCGTCTGGGCCCGGCACGAGCATCTGTTTCTCGAAGCCGAACGCTCGGGCAAGCCACTCGAAGGCCGCGGGGGCGTCCTCGTACCGGAGGAACGGAAAGATTCGCGTGGTCGGGGTCTCACTCACGTGGTGTCCTGTCAATATGTCACGAGAAAGTCACGCGTGCGCCGAGACCGTCTCTTCAGGTCGGGTCGTACACTAGCATCGATGGATGCCTGGTCATCGATACCTTCACTATGACGTGTTCACGCGGCGCCCGCTCGCGGGCAACCAGCTGGCGGTGTTTCCGGAGGCCGCCGGGCTCGACCCGACCCTCATGCAGCGGATCGCGCTCGAGATGGCGTTCCCCGAGACCACCTTCATCCTGCCCCCCGAGACCGACGACACCGACGTCCGGATGCGCATCTTCACGCCACGGCGCGAGCTGCCGATGGCGGGCCACCCGACGGTCGGCTCGACGTTCGCGTTGGCGAATGAAGGTGTGATCGGACCGGAGCGGGACCGGCTCGTCTTTGGGCTCGGCATCGGTCCGACGTCGGTGTCGCTGGAGTGGGCCGGCGACGAGCTGGCGTTCGCCTGGATGCGTCAGCCGCTCCCGGAATTCGGTCCCCTCATCGAGGACGAGGACCGGGACGACGTTGCGGCGGCGCTTGGTGTCGACCCGGGCGACATCGCCCCGGGTCTGCCGATCCAGGTGGTCTCTTCGGGACTGTCAGTGCTGCTAGTCCCGATCGAGACACGACGGGCCGTGGACGCCGTGACGTTCGAGCTGGCCGGTATGCGTCCGATCTTCGCGCGACATCGGCTCGATGACCTCCCGGTCTTCATCTTCTCGCTCGAAACGGGCCACGACGACGCAACCGCCTACAGCCGCATGTTCGCGCCGGCGTTCGGCATCCCGGAGGACCCGGCGACCGGCGGGGCCAGCGGACCGCTCGGCGCGTACCTCGTGCGCCATGGCGCCATCCCGTTTGAAGATACCGCGCAGATGGTCAGCCTGCAGGGGGTCAAGATGGGGCGTCCCAGCCGGGTACATATGGCGATCTCCTCTGCGTCCACGGACGGGGAGATCACGTCCGTGGAGGTCGGCGGAGCCTCGGTGCTCGTGGGCGAAGGGGCGTTGTATCTTTGAGTGTTTCCAAGGAGACAGGAGACGGGAGACAGGAGGAGCCAAGAGGGCTGCGCCG
Organism: Acidobacteriota bacterium; assembly: GCA_022562495.1. GTDB lineage: Bacteria > Acidobacteriota > Vicinamibacteria > Vicinamibacterales > UBA8438 > NP936. The sequence goes on along the minus strand of JADFPE010000103.1, from coordinate 12,261 downwards.
GCATTCATCAACCAGGTCGCATCCTGGGTCCGGGGATGGGTTATGGGTGCCTGGGGCTGGGGGCCTGGGCCGGGAGCTTATCATCGGCGGCATGACATCACGCGTGACACACCGCGACCGGGTGGTTGTCGCGGCGGCCGGATGGGTGATCCTGACAGGCGCGGCGGCGGCGGCCCAGAACGGGTCGAGCTTTCTCGACCCGGCTCGAAGACAGCGTGATCACCGACCCACGCGCCTGCGACTTCGACCCGGCCCAGCACCTGTCAATCTGCGCAGGGCCATCCGGCGAGGCCGGCTTCACCCCCGGCGAGATCGAGACGCTCGAAGCGATCTATGGCGGATCGATCCGCAACGGCACGCGGTTTTCCCCCGGGCAGCTGCTCGGCGCCGAGGCGGGCAACGGCTGGAACCGCTGGATCGTCTCCGCTAGCGGCCGGTCGCTCGGTCTGTGGGTCCGGTCAGAAATCGGTGCGCATTCTCGTGGGCGTCGAGGCGCCCGGCTGGCAAGGCGCGAGGAGGGAGCAGACCGGCAGTATTCGACCGACAAGTAACGCCGCCAGGATTCGGCTGGGCCGACACGGCGCTGAATCCGATGAGGGGGGTCAACGACTTCGAGGATGTGCGGGCGACGATGGGCGAGGCGACCGCCGCCGATGTCTACCGGCTGTTCATGGTGCCCGGCATGTTCCATTTGCCGCGGCGGGCTCGGCACGGACCGCTTCGATACGCTGATGCCGCTCGTGAACTGGGTCGAGGGCGGCACCGCTCCGGACCAGATTCCGGCGGTTCGTGTGGACAACGGAGAAGTGACCCGCAGCCGCCCCCGGGTGTCCGGATCCGCAGGTCGCGACGTACACCGGCTCGGGCAGCATCGACGACGCGAGCAATTTCGTCTGCGCCGTTCCCTGACGCCTCAGCCCCGTCGCAGCACCGCTACCGGGTCGACTTTCGTCGCGCGCCACGACGGGACGAGCATCGCCGCACTCCCCACCGCGAACAGCACTGCGACCACCGTGACCGCCGTCATCGGGTCGGTAGGGTGCACGCCGAAGAGGAACCCTGACAACAGTCGTGTCAACGGCCAGGTGGAGACCAGACCGACGGCGACACCCCAGGTGAGCAGCCGCAGCCCACGCCCGACGACCCACCCGATCAGTTGTGACCTGTCAGCGCCCAGCGCCACGCGAATGCCGATCTCCCGCTGACGCTCGCGCACCCGGGCTGCGAGGACGCCGTAGACGCCCAGCATCGCGAGGAACACGGCGGCAGCGGCGAATGCGAGCAGTGTGAGCATCGCTTGCCGGTCCCGAACCATCGTGGCGTCAACCAGATCCTCGAGTGGGTAGAGCCCGAATGCTGGCTTCTGGGGGTCGATCTCCCGGAGGACGGAGCGCACGGCCGGGATCAGCGCCCGTGGGTCGTGAGTGCTGCGTATGGCCACGTTGAGAATCAAATACGACCGCTGCGCGTGCGGGAGATAGATTTCTGGCTGTGGGTCACTGCGTGGTCCCCGAAAGCGTACGTTCCCGACCACGCCGACGACCTCGTACGGAGACGTGCCTGCGGTGCCATAGTCCACCACGAGACTCTTGCCCACCGCCGGTTGGCTTGGCCAAAGACGATGGGCGAGCGTTTCACTGACCATGACCACGGCGGGCGCGTCTGGGTGGTCCCGCGCGTCGAACGCACGACCATCGGCGATGTTGAGCCGAAGGGCCTGGAAATACCCTGGCGTGACCATGCGGACCGAGGCCGGGACATGGACACCGTCGTCGGCCACGCCCTCTGGCCAGACAGGGCGGGCAAAATCCGGCCCGAGCGGGCTAGTAGGCAGGGTCGTCGCGCCACCGACAGCCACGACACCGGGCAGCGCTTCAAGCCGTTCGAACAGCGCGGCATAGTACGCGCGCGCCTGCTCCCCGCTGCCATAGGCCTCCGTGTCCAGGAAGATCGGAGCCACCAGAACGCCGCCCGGGTCGAACCCCGGGTCCGCCGAGCGGAGGGCGAGGAAGCTACGTACCAGCAGACCCGAGCCACACAGCAACACCAGCGCCAACGCCACCTGACCGATGACCAGCCCGTCGCGCAGACGATGTTGTGGCGCGGAGGCCGTGGAGCGAAGGGAGGCCGCGCACAGACCGCGCGCCGCGCCACGCCGGGACGAAGCCAGACACGAGCGCCGCAAGAGTGGTGACCGCGAGCGCGAACCACAGCGCGCGGACATCCATCGCCACCTCGTCGAGGCGCGGGAAGTCGGGCACGAGCCAGGGGAGTAGGCGCAGTCCGCCCGCCGCAAGGCCCACACCGAGCCCACCACCGAGCAATGCGAGCACGAGAGACTCGATCCAGGACTGGCGCAGGAGCCGCGCCGGTGTCGAGCCGAGCGCCAGACGCACCGCATGCTCGACCGACCGGTCCAACCCGCGCATGAGGGACAGCAACGCCACGTTTGCACAGGCGACCAGTAGCACCAGCCCGACGGCCGCGAAAAGAATCCAGAGCACGCGCGCCGAGTCGCCAACCACGGCTGTCGCGAGCGGAGTCAGCTGGACACCCCACCCGCGGTTCGTATCGGGATACTGGCGTGCGAGCGCTCCGGCAACCCTGTTCAGCTCTATCTGTGCCTGCCCGACCGGAACGCCAGGTTTCACCCGGGCCAGCGCGCCCAGGTAGTGCTGATCGCGGGGCCGCTCGCCGGACAGATCCCAGGGGATCCAGGCCTGTACACCAGCCTCGGGCAACGCGAACCCGGCGGGCATGACACCGACGACGCGAAATGGCTGGCGCTCGAGCATCACCGAGCGGTCGACGATGTCCGGATCGCTACCGAAGCGCTGGTGCCAGAGATCATGGCCGATGACGACAACCGGATTGGACCCCGTCGGCCCGTTGGCGGTGTTGAACTGTGCGGCGAGGGTCTCGGCGTCGGTGAAGGTCCGCCCGAGGAGGGGCGTCACGCGAACGAGAGGAAAGAAATCGGTGCTGACCTGCGCGATCAGCACGACGTCGGCGTCGTTGTCGGCACTCAGCGTGCGGCCCATCGCGTAGTAGCCGGCGATGCCCTCGAAGCTCGAGGCATGGCGGCGCCAGTCGTCGATGTTGCCGCTGGCGGCACCCGCGCGGTCGACCCCGAGCTCGGAGTTCGTGTCGAAAATGCTGACGAGTCGGTCAGCCGAGGGATAGGGAAGTGGACGCAGCACGACGCCGTCGATCAAGGCGAACAGGACAGTGCTGACGGCAATGCCCACACCGATCGTCGCCACCGACAACCCGGTCGGGCCGGGCGCCTTGCGGAGCACCCGTCCGGCGTATCCGACTTCTCGGGCCAGCTGTTCCAGGAGGAACCCCGCGCGACCTTCGGCGAGCTGTTCGCGGACCAGGTCGATGCTGCCCATCTCGAGACGCGCCTGGCGTCGCGCCTCATGCTCGTCGACGCCGGCCCTTACCTTCTCGGCGACCGCCAGCTCGACATGATGCTCGAGTTCGTCGACCGACTCGCGGTCCAGCCGCCGTCGCTGGAACAACTCGCGACAGTAACTCCACAGTGCGTTCATGACGGTCCCCGTGCGCGTGTCAGACGTCTCGCGCTACTCGGCGTCGGCTTGCAGCACACGCGTCATCGCTTCGGCGACACGATCCCACGCCTGCTGCTCCGCCGTCAGGCGCTGGCGGCCCGCTCGCGTGAGCGTGTAGTAGCGCGCGCGGCGATTGTTCTCGGACCGGGACCACGTCGCCTTGATCGCGCCGGCCCGTTCGAGGCGCTGCAGCGCGGGATACAAGGCACCAAGGGTCACCCGAAAGACGCCACGCGAGACCTGCTCGATGCGCCGGCTGATGCCGTAGCCATGGAGCGGGTCCAGGGCGAGCGTCTTGAGGATCAGCAGGTCCAACTTCTCGGTCGCCACGTCATTCCTATCTATTTCGATAGGAACATTATCGCGTCCAGGTCGATGTGTCCATCCGTGGCGGTCATATAATCCAGGAATCACTTGACTCCGTCCGTCAGAGAACACCAATGACGCCATCGAACCGCCGTCGATTTGCCGCCGGACTGATCGTCGGTGCTCTCGCGTCTTGGGCCGTTCCGGGATGCAGCGCGCTGTCGAATGTAGCTGGACTTTCACCTCGGGCGCCGAGGTGAGCGCCGAGCCGGGGCGGACGCTGCCGTGTCGCCCCGACGGGATCGATGCGTTCGTGCCGGCGGTGGCGAAGGGCCCTGGACGGGACGGGGAGGCAGACTGATGCGACGAATTGTCTCTGTCACCGCGCTCGTGTTGCTGATGGCCGCACCTGCCGGAGCCGAGCTCCGTGTCGGCGTGGCGAAGGCCGATGTGACGCCGCCGCCCGGGGTGCGTATGTATGGCTATGGCGCCCGGGGGGAGCACGTGTCGACCGGGGTGCACGATCCGCTCTACGCGAAGGCGATCGTCCTGACCGACGGGCAGCGGACGGCGGCCTGGGTCACGATGGATCTCGGTTACGCCGACAAGCCGCTGACCCGTGACATCCGCGCCGCGGTCTCGGCCGCGCTCGGCTTCGACGACGTTTTCCTCACCTCGTCGCACACGCACTCCGGTCCCACCTTCGTCCCCGACTTTCCGAGCGCGGCGAACCCGTGGATTCAGGAACTGCGTCGCAAGGTCACCGCGGCGATCGTCGAGGCGCACGGCGCCTTGCAGCCGGCCCGGCTCGGCGTCGGGTGGGGTCGGGTGGATCTGGGCCACAACCGACGCCGTGTGCGCGCCGACGGCACCGTCGAGATGCTCTGGGAGAACCGACGCGGCATCCCCACCAGTCCGGTGGACAAGTCGGTTGCCGTGGTCGCCTTCGATACGCCGGCCGGCGAGCCGATCGCCACGCTCGTCAATCTGGCGATTCACCCGGTGGTGCTCGGGCCAGAGAACCTGGAGTACTCGGCCGACTATCCCGGCGCGATGATGGCGGTGGTCGAGCGCGGGGTGGGGGGCCAGGCGATGTTTCTCCAGGGCGCCGCCGGCGACATCAACCCGTTCTGGGACAAGACCTCGCTGGCCGATGGTGCCTACGAGCAGATGCGGTCGATGGGTGAGACGATCGGCGCCGAGGTGGTCCGGGTGCGGAAGGAGCTGCTGTTCGCCGACGTTGACTCGATTGCGCTCGGTGTCGAGCGCGTCCAGATCTCCCCGCGGTGGGACATCGACGACCCGGCGATCCGCGCCGGTGTCCGGCGCGACTACGTCGAGCGGTTCGGCCGCGAAGGGGAGGCGGAGGTCAAGACGCTGCTGATCGGGTCCGACCTCGCACTGGCGTCGTTCCCGGGCGAGTTCTTTGTCGAGCACGGGCTCCGGCTCAAGGACGAGAGCGTGGTGATCAACACGCTGTTTGTCGGCTATTCGAACGGGCACCTGGGGTATTTCCCGACCATCAAGGCGGCCGCCCAAGGGGGCTACGGCGCCGGCAGCTCGACAATCGTCGAGGTGGGGGCAGGCGAGCTGCTCGTAAACCGGGCGCTGATCAACCTGGCGTATCTCTCCGGTCAGGTGAGCCGGACACCTTAGTTCCCATTGTGGGGCGTTGAGGCACCCGGCTGGCTAGGCGCGAGGAGGGAGCATACGGGCAGTAGTCGACCGACGAGCAACGCCGCCAGACGGGATGGATCGGCGGTCGAAAATGGGAAGTTATTCTTGCGCGGGCCCTTCGCAGACGGCCGAACATGGCAGCCTGTTTGGGATTCGGGATCCGGGATCCGGGGTTGGTATCGGTGGTGCCCGCTGACCATCGCGGCGCCCACCGTCGCGAATCGCGAACCACGATCTCCGAAACCGGGATCCCGAGGGAGCACCATCCATGACATCCGCGATGAACCGTCTCGTCACGTTGGGAGTCCTCGTCGGCGCCCTCGGTCTGGCCGGCGCGGCGTCGGCCCAGACGATGACTGCCGGCACCGCCAAGGGGGTGATCACCAACGACGCGTCGCGCCTCATGGTGAACGGCCGGATGTCGCAGGGGACCAAGGCGGACCTTCACGCGCGGGTGCTGGTGCTCAACGACGGTGGCAGCCGGCTGGTCTTCGTCACCTACGACCTGAACTGTCTGGACGTGGCGACCCCCATCCTGCGGCAGCGGGTGCGTGCCGAGCTGGGCATCGATCCTGCGCGGCTGATTCTGCTGGCCACGCACAACCACAACGCGCCGATCCAGATCAACCCGGACAACTTCGCCTACGGCCGCCGGCTCGCCGAGCGGCTGTTCGAATTGATCCAGGAGGCGATCGCGGCCGAGCGCGGGCCGGTGCAGGTGGAGTTCGGCTCCGGCCACGGCTACTTCATCACGGCACGCGGCAACGCGCCGGTCGACTACGAGATCCAGCTGCTCGAGGTCACCCACGAGGGCGCCCCGATGGCGATGCTGTTCAGCCACGGCACCCATCCTGCGCAGGCGTCGCGGTCGATGATCGACGCCGGCCACCCGGGGTATGCCATGGAGGAGATCGAGGCGGCGTTCCCTGGCGTGCTGGCGATGTACGCCGACGCTTCGGGCGGCAACCAGTTCCCGCGCCAGCCGGCCGACTGGGAGACCCGCATCGCCGAGGCGCGCGAGGCGGGCGCCGAGGCGTATGACGCGCTGCTCGAGGCGCGGGCACGCGAGCTGGGGCACGAGCTGGCCGCGGCGGTGACGCGGATCGCGAACGGATCGCTCGAGGACGTCGGCGGGCCGATCACGAGCAGCATCGAGGTGGTGGGCCTGCCGCTCGCGCCGCCGGTCTCACGCGAGGAGGCGTTGAAGCTGGCCGAGGAGTTTCCGCCCGACGTCGGGTTCGTGCCCTACCCCAACCGGTATCGCGGCACCAACTGGGTCCGGATGCTGCTGCGTTACTACGAGCAGGGGATCCCGTTCCCGACCACAACCACCGAGATGGTGTGTACCGACGACACCTACTTGATTCACCAATCCGACGAGGAGTTGCTGGACAGCTACGACGACCGGATTCACGACCGGCTGCCCTGCATTTACAACGAGGTGATCGTGGCCAGGCTGGGCCCGATGCCGATCGTGGCGATGCAGGGGGAGATCTGCGCCCCGATCGGCGCGCGCATCAAGGACGCGTTCCGCGCCGACATGCCGATCATGGTGTTCGGCTACATGGGCGAGCACAACCTCTATATCCCGACCCGCGAGCTGGTGCGGCTGAACGCCTACCAGGCACAGGTGATCCAGATTCAGTATGCCTCGCCGGTCGGTTGGGCGCCCGACGTCGAAGACGAGATGGTCAACGCCGTGATCCGCATGGTGGAGCAGGTCCTCGACTGAGCCCGAATGACCCTGCAGCCAGGTGCGAACATCGGTGCGTACCGGGTCACGGCCTTCATCGGCCGGGGCGGCATGGGAGAGGTGTACCGCGCCCGGGACAGCCGTCTCGATCGCGACGTCGCGCTGAAGGTGCTGCCCGACACGCTGGCCGCCGACACCGACCGCGTCGCGCGTCTCGAGCGCGAGGCCAAGCTGCTCGCCTCGTTGAACCACCCGAACATCGCCGCGATCTATGAGCTGCTCGAAAGCGACGGCCGCCGGGTGCTGGTCATGGAGCTCGTCGAGGGGCCGACGCTGGCGGATCGCGTGCGCACCGGCCCGATTGCGATCGACGAGGCCGTGGCGATCTTCGTGCAAATCGCCGACGGCCTCGAAGCGGCGCACGAACGGGGGGTCGTCCATCGTGATCTCAAGCCTGACAACATCAAGACCCCGCCGGGTGGCCGGGTGAAGATCCTCGATTTCGGCATCGCGAAACAGGTCGGCGGTGAGCGAGTCGCGTCGGGTGCGACCGGGGATGTCGGGACGAGCGATCCGACGGTGTTCGGGCTGACCGGCGACGCCGTTGTGCTCGGCACCCCGGCGTACATGAGCCCGGAACAGGCGCGAGGCTATTCCGTGGATCGGCGGACGGACATCTGGGCGTTCGGCTGTTGCCTGTATGAGGCGGTCACGGGCCGGCCGGCGTTTGCGGCGGCGACGACGGCCGACACGATTGCCCGCATCGTCCATGCCGAACCGGATTGGACCGGCGTGCCCGACGTCGTGCCGCCGGTGATCCGCGTCCTCCTCGGCCGGTGTCTGCGCAAGGATGCCCGGAGACGGCTGCGCGATATCGGTGATGCGCGGATCGAGTTGGAGGATCTCGCCGGCGCTTCCGAGGCCGGCGCGGCTACGCCGCGCGCCGTCAGGCCCGGCGCCGACTTCAAGGCGATCCTGCTCAGCCGTATTCACGAGCTGGACGGTGTCACTCAGCATCTCGGCATGGCGGCGATGACGCGCCTCGTGGCGCGGCACGATGCGGTGTTTCGCGAGTGCCTCGCACGCCACGACGGGACCGAACAGGAGCGCAGCGGCGACGGATTCTTCGCCACCTTCGAGTTGCCCTCGAACGCCGTGCGTTGCGCGCTGGCCTGTCAGCAAGCGTTGGCCGCGCTCGACACGCCGGCGCCCGTGCGCGTCGCGATCGGCATCCATGCCGCCGAGATTGGCGACCCGGCCGATCTCGCCGGGGCGGCGCGACTCTCCGGACTGCCCGTCGATACGGCTGCTCGGCTCGCGGGACTGGCCCGACCGGGTCAGATTCTGCTCACCGGCGCCGCCTCCGAATCGGCCCGGCGCGAGGTCGCCACGGCGCCCGATGGGACGCCGGTGCTCTGGGTCGATCACGGACCGTATCTCTTCAAGGATCTCGAGACGCCCCTGCAGATCGTGGAAGCGGGCGTCGTGGGTCTGTCGGCGCTGAGCCGCCCGCGCGACACGGAGACGGCGCGCCGAGCCCCCAAGCCGCGGCCGTCGGTGCCGCCCATCTATCGATCCAGCAAGCCGTAGTGGCCCGGCGTCGGCCGTCGCAGTCGGCTGCATCGGAGAAGACTTGCCCTGACTGTGTATATTTGATATATACAGTAGTCGATGACCCGGCAGTCGCTGACTATTCCCCCAGTCTCACCCGCGGCACGGGGCCCGCTGTACGAGCAAATCGTCGAGGGGCTCAAGCGGGAGATCAGCGAAGGCCGCTTGCGACCGGGCGCGCCGCTGCCGTCGTTTCGCCAACTGGCTGCCGAGCTGCTGGTGAGCGTCATCACCGTCAAGCGGGCCTACGAAGAGCTGGAGCGCGAGGGCATCATCTACAGAAAGCAGGGGTTGGGGACCTTCGTTGCCCACGACGGCGCCACGCGCAGCCGGGAAGTCAAGCGCGGCCGTGCCGAGGACCTGCTCCGCGAGAGCCTGCGCGAGGCGCGCGAAGCCGGCCTCACCACGGACGAGCTCCTCACGCTCGTGCAGAACCTCGTCATGTCAGATCAAGGAGGCAGTCGATGAGCGAACCAGCCATTCAGATCCGCGGACTCGAGAAATCGTTCTCGGGCTTCACGCTCGGACCGTTGGATCTCACCGTGCCGCGCGGTGCGATCTACGGGCTGATCGGTCCGAACGGCGTCGGCAAGACGACCACCATCGACCTGATGCTCGGCATGGGACGCGCCGGCGCCGGCACGATCCGCATCTTCGGGCTCGATCACGTCCGCGACGAGGTCGCCATCAAGCGCCGCCTCGGCTACGTCAGCCCCGATCTCAACTATCAGCCATGGCGCACCGTCGACCGGGTCATCCGGTTCCACCGCGGGTTCTATCCCGATTGGGACGACGAGTACTGCCGGCGGCTGCTCGACACGTTGCAGGTCGGATGGCGCGAGAAGATCGCCAACCTGTCGTTCGGCGCGCGTATCAAGCTGGCGTTGATTGTCGCACTCTCCCACCGGCCCCACCTGCTGCTGCTCGACGAACCGACGGTCGGGCTCGACGTCATCTCGAAACAGCAGATCTTCGCCGAGCTCCTGGCCGCCGTGCAGGACGAGGACCGTACGGTGCTCATCTCGTCGCACGGTCTGACCGACATCGAACGGTTCGCCGATCACGTCGGGATCATGAAGGACGGCAAGCTGCTGCTCGAAGGCGCGACCGCCGACATCGTGTCTCGCTTTCGGGTCGTGGATTTCCTCGCCGCCGCAGGGTTCACGACGGCCGGCATTCCGGGGGTCTTCGTGCAGGAGCAGCAGGGCGATCGGTGGCGGGTCTTGATGGACATGGAAGGTCCGGCGCTGGAGCAGGTGAAGGGACGGGGGGCGAACGAGATCGCCACCTCACCGGTGACGCTCGAAGATCTGTTCGTCGGGCTGATGAAGGAGCGACGCGATGTGGCGGCTGTTGCGTGACCAGCTCGAGCGGGACAGGGCGATCCTCCTCACGTCCGGGGTCATCTTTCTCTTCTGCTGCGTGGGACTGACGATCTTCCTCGCCCCAGGCCGGACGCGGAACCTGGACTGGGTCTCCTTCGTGTGGGTCCTCCTGGCGTACAACGTCAGCTCGATAGGCATCTGGCTGACGCCCAATGCACGAGGACACTTGCGAGTGCTCCGAGCAGTGCCCGTGGCGTCGGCCGAGGCCGACAGGGCACTCTGGCTTGGCGTCGTCACGCCCGGCCTCGTGCCTGGCGCGGTCGCGTGTGTCCTCGCGGGACTCCTCTACGTGGTCGCGGTGAGGTTCGGATCGCCTCCGTTCTCGTCCGTGACCGCCGATGGAGTGGTGATCGTTGCCCTTGCCGTCGTCTGGGGCTCAGGGATGACGGCGGTCGTCTTTTCGCTGTTGCTGGCGACGCACCGTCTGGAACAGTGGGCCCTCATCGTGCTGTGCATGGCTCCCGGAATCTTGCCGCTCGCGTGGGCAAGTCCTCCCCGCGGCACCAGCCTGGTGAGCGTCGAACAGGCCGCGTTGGTCTGCCTGGGGGCTGTTTTCGCCATGACGTCCTTTCTGCTCTGCCCTCGACTGCTGGCCGGCCGGCACCGCACGGGCACTGGCACCGTGGCGCGCCGGCGCGCGAGGATATTTCGGCCGGAACGCCACGGTCTGGCGGCGTCCTCGCCGGCGCTCGAACAGGTGGCGCGAATGGTCGCCGTCGCGGTGGCTGTTGGAGCGGTCGCGATTCCGACCGAGTGGCTGTTTCGCCTGCCGTTCGATCGGACCATCGCGCGGTTCGAAAGTGGCCCCGTGTTGATCCTTTACGCGCAGTGTTTCTTGCCACTGACCTGGCTGATCAGGTGGAGACCGGCCGCGCGAGCCCTTCGATCGTTGCCGTTGTCGAGCAGGCGGTTGGTCGCGCTGCCGCTTGCGGCGGTCGTCCTGTCATCGCTCGCCGGCAGCCTCGTCGTCGTTGGCGTAGCGGTCGCGATGCAATGGCTGGTCGTCGGTTCGCTGCTGTGGCTGCTGCCCTTCTGCGCCGGGCTGTCCTCGCTCATCGGCAGCGCGCACGTGCGGTGGGGCGGCCGACCGGAAATATGGGTCGGCCTCTGTTCGGGCTTCTTCGCGTTGCTCTTTCCTCTGGCGCGTTGGGTCGGCCCGTCAACGGTGTTCTGGTTGGGGGTCGTGGGCGGGCCCACCCTGGCGGCGCTCGGGTACCTCATCCTGCGTCGTGGACTCGCGCTGACCAGCACACCGTACCGGGGGGTGCCAACGCACCCGTAGTGGTGAGCGTGCGAAGCAGGCGCGAGATCGCGACGTCTCTGGTGACACCGAAAGACGTGTCGTCGTGTTGATGAAGGAGCGGGGCAATGTGGCAGCTGTTCGGTGACCAGCTCAACCGGAACCGGTCGGTCGCCATCACCTTCGCGGCCATCCTGCTCGTCGTGCCCCTGCTGTCCGCGCTCCTCCCGCTACTGGACATCCAAGGGAAGGGGATCCTCTATTTCTTCTTCTGCTGGATGCTCTTCTGGGCGGGATTCGTGGGGGTCGGCAACACGATGGCCGACCGGAAGGGCCTTCGCGTCATGCGGGCGCTTCCGGTCCGGTCGCGCGACACCGCATGGGCGTCATGGCTCGGCGCCACCGCACCGGGGGTGCTCATCGGCGTGGTGGCGTGCGGCGCGCTTCCGGTCCTGGACGCCGTCCCGGGGTTCGCAACGGAGTTTCCGGTCGCGCGCGACCAGCTCATCGGGCTCGGCGCCGTCACCGTGGTGTGGGCGTGCGGTCTCGCCGGAATCGCGTGGGGTCTGATGATGGTGGTGGCGCGTCACGACCCGAGGCCGGCGATCGGCGTCGGTGCCTTCTTGTTCATCGTCGCCTACATCGCTGTCCTGGCGCCAATCTGGGTAGGGGCGGTCGCGCCCGGTTGGTCGCTGCGTGACGCGTTCGAGGCAGAGCAGGCCGTGTTGCTGTTCGTCGTCGTCGGCCTCGCGCTTGGTTCCTTTGCACTCTCGC
>JADFPE010000324.1 GCA_022562495.1 Acidobacteriota bacterium | reverse complement strand
ACGTGGCGCGACCCCGGACACCGGGGGCTGTCTAGACGATCAGGCTCATGACCGCGCAGTTTCTGAGCCTGCGATCGGAACCAGGGGTGGCAGTTTTCTCGAAGCGCCGGTCGAGTGGGTACGTCGGATTGGTACGACTCTTCGAGCCTACGGCGCTGCGAGGCGCCGGCCGGGACAATGAGGGTGGGAACGGGGAACTGGGGGCAACTTTGGGGGCAACTTTCAATCGCCAATTATATTGTTCTTTTTGAATCAACGGTTTACGACTGATATGTGGTTGACCGTACCGCTACCAGCCTTCGCTCGCAAGAGTACTCACCGAGCCACGGCTGGCAGGCCAGTCCAGCGCCAGCCTCGCAAGAGAAGATCGCCACCGGCGACGGCTGCCCACCATATGCCTTGGCGACGGCGGGCTCCTCTGAGCACTTCGCCTGTTTCTGGCACCGATGTCCGGAACGGTAACGGCACGACCAGGGTCGAGAGGCATCCGTCGTGAGACTCAGCCGATGATAGCCGCCTGGCGTGAGACGTGATCAGGTACCGCCCCTTGCTTTCGGCGACCGTTCGTCTACACTCTGGGCACCGGGGTCGATGGCCACCAGATGGTTCGCCAGATGCGCTGTCGCGTCTACATCGCTGACGCGTCGCAGCGATCGCCACTGAATCGCGGGCTCTCGAGGAAGGTTGAGGATGACTGGACGAAGATCACCCACGCGTCTCCCTGATCGCCGGGCGAGTCGGCGGCAGTTCTTCAAGTTTCTGGCGGCCAGCCCGTTGCTAGGCCTGGCCTATCCGACCCTGCCGTCGAGCTGGCAGCGGGCGCTCGCGCGCGAGGCGCCGCGTCGCGCGACCGTCGGGGTCCGTTGTTCCGACTGTGGAGCCGAGATGGTGCTCCCGTCTTCCGCGCACACTCGACTCCGCGCAGCTCAGGAGCCGGTCGCCCTGCCTCCCCAGCATGCCCTGGAAGATCAGCTGACGGGACAGCTCGTCGAGTCGCCCGACGAGGCGGTCAACGTCTGGGACTTCGAGCGTGTGGCCTATGACAACAATCTGGCCCAGCACTGGGACTACTTGCACATGGGGGTCGATGACTACGAGACGAGAAAGGCGAACAGAGAAGGGTTCCAGCGGCTGATGCTTCGCCCCCGACGACTCGGTGCAGAACCGGCGACCGGGCTCGACATGTCGGTGGAGCTCTTTGGCAGCCGATTCGACGCACCGCTGTTTCTCTGCCCGGTGGCGAGCCTCGAGGCCTATCACACGCAGGGCGAGAGCGGCGCCGCCCGAGCGGCGCGCACGAGAGGCATCCTGCAGATGCAGTCGCACCAGAGCTCGCAGTCGTACGACGCGATCGCCGAGGCGCGAGGCGAGCCGCACTGGTTTCAGATCTACACGGTGCCTGACTGGAACGTGAACCAGCGGGTCATCGACCGCGTGGCGAGTGCGGGATGCCCCGTCCTGGTGTGGACCATTGACCTGCTGGGCGGCAGCAATCGGGAGCTGCAGCGACGCACGCTGGCGGGCGAGGGCACCGCTGCGCCGCTGTGTCAGAATTGCCACCAACACAGACAGGGCTATCAGCGGCCAATGCGCGCCGGTCTGGAGGGTCCCCCCGGGCCCCGTCCGCCGTACACCTGGGACTATGTCAAACGTCTCAAGGACGCCAGCGACATGAAGGTCATCCTGAAGGGCATCGTCACGCCCGAGGATGCCGAGATGGCGGTGGAGCACGGCGCCGACGGCATCTTCGTCTCGAACCACGGCGGGCGCGCGGTGAACAGTCTCTGGTCGTCGATCGACGCCTTGCCCGGCGTGGTCGCCGCGGTGCGGGGACGGGTCCCGGTGCTGATCGACAGCGGCGTTCGCCGCGGCACCGACATCTTCAAGGCCCTCGCTCTGGGCGCCGATGCGGTGGGGATCGGTCGCCCCTATGTGTGGGGTCTCGGCGCGTTCGGAGAAGACGGCGTCGACAAGGTCATCGATTTGATGCTCGACGAGTTCCGGATCGCCATGCGGCAGACCCGGACCACTGCGATCGCTCAGATCGGGTCTCGCTTCGTGATGGAGGGCAAGAATCCCATCATGATGCGGAACAATCAGTTCGGCTTCGGACTGTAATCACTCGGGGCTGCGCCCGACCCCCCCCGCGGCCGCTACGCGGGGCCCCGCATGGTCCACGCCGCGGCTGCGGGACGCGTATGTGCGCGCCCTGGCCGCGACCAACCGCCCCCGCACGAGGACAAGTCCTCGTTGCGGGCCGTAGAACGGTCAACCCCTGGAGGACTGTAGGATGGCACGTGTCAACATATCGGTCTGGACGGGATTCGTGCCACGGGTGATCGCCGCCTGTGCCGGTGTCGCGCTTCTGCAGGGACTTCCGGCGGCCGCGCAGCCGTCCACCGTCGACTTCACGGTGTCGGGAACGTCGACGATTCGAGGATGGACCTGTTCGGTGAGCGGGACGGTCCAAGTCACGCTGGGCTCGGCCGAGCCGGCCCCCGGCTTCGCTGCCGGCATCCAGACGGCCACGCTCACCGTGCCGGTGAACGACTTCGAATGCCCGAGCGAGGAAATGACCGAGCATCTCCTCGAGGCGATGAAGGCAGACCAGTTCGCCGAGATCACCTTCCAACTCGAACTGTACGACGTGTCCGGCCGACAAGCCGAAGCGACCGGTGCGCTCACGATCACCGGCGTCACCCAGCCGGTGAACTTCCCGGTCTCGCTGACGCCGACCGGAGAGGGAGTCGAGATCGAAGGCGACCTGCGACTGGACATGACGACCTTCGGCGTCGAGCCACCCGTGGTGATGCTCGGCCTTCTGAGAGTGCGGCCGCAGATACGCATCGAGTTCGCGGGGCTCGTCACCCCGTAGGTCGACGCTCGAGCCGCGGCGGAGCGCGCCGAGCTATCTCCATGGACATGCTGGACGACGCCGTGCACCGAGGCGAACCGCTGTAGATGGGCGGCCGACGTGAACCCTCGCATCTGCCGCTCGCGCTGACGAGTCGGTTGATGCGAGACCTCCACTCGGTTGTTTTCGTACTGCCGGGTGCTGTGCACTACGGACGGCATCACGGTGCGGTGCGCCGCTGAGTGGCTGCGCAGCGTGTCCGTGATCAGCCGGCGCGGCTCGCGGCCTTGTCGTTGCAACAGCGTGCGGAAGAACCGTGTGGCCGCCCGCCGATTGCGCCGCGACTGCACGAGGATGTCGAGCACGTCGCCGTCCTCGTCCACGGCCCGCCACAGATACTGTTGCCGCCCCTGGATCTTCACGAACAGCTCGTCCAGATGCCAGGTGTCGCCCTGGCGGCCCCGGCGGTGCCGCAACCGCCGTGCGTAGTCGAGCCCGAACGTTCGACACCAGTGCCGAATCGCCTCATACG
>JADFPE010000102.1 GCA_022562495.1 Acidobacteriota bacterium | reverse complement strand
GTAGCGGGGCTGTGAGAAAGGGTTATCTAGCCATGCGAAGCCAATCCCCGGCGCAACGTTGCTAGTAGGCCGTCGTGAACGTCCTCCTGCATTCGATCGGTGCTGCCACGGGCTGTTGGCCCCCGCGTAGCGGGGCTGTAAGAAAAGCTATCTAGCGAGGCGCAGCCCTCAGCCGACATCGCGACACTCGTCGGTGCTTGGCGGCGCCTCGCTAGAACCACCATCCCAGTCCGATGTTGAGCGAGTTCGGCTCGTCGACCACCTCGCTCTGGTTGCGAACAATCGAGTAGTCGAGCTTCAGCACCACGTCCGGGTCCGGGTAATACGAGAACCCGACCACCCAGGCGTCGCGGTCGAACTGCGGGAGCGGCTGGAACCCGCCCGGCATCCTGTACTGCGTGTCGAAGTTCTCGTAGCGCACGAACACCGCCGCCTCGCGTGGCGCCGGATTCGGCAGGACGAAGTAGGAGGCCTCCAGATAGAACCCACGGATCTGCCGCGCGACGTTCGGGCTGACGCCGATGGTCCGCTGCAGCGTCCGGTTCAGCTCGCCCATCCCGTCCAGCCAGACATGGGCATACTGCGCACGCGTTTCGAGCTCGCCCACGCGGTAGCGAGCGTCCACTTCTCCCAACGTGACCTGCGTCTCGACCCGGGGAAAGCTGAACCCTGTCCTCCCGCGCCAGAAGCTGGCGCCCGCCCGCAGCCCGGCCACGCCGACATACTCCACCCGGCCGGTGGTGGCCACGTTCCGGACGTTCGCCTCGGACCCTTTCTGCCGGCCGCCACGCACTCCCTCGTCGGCGCTGAAGCCGGCGGCGTCGAGTGGCGCCATCACGTAGGCCCGGTAGCGGAGGCCGCGACCCAGCTCGCCGTGCACCCCCGCGCCCGCCTCGAACCAGGTGCTCGGCACGATGACGGTATCGACGAACGGCCGCTCGACGCCGTGAAACACGGGCGGCTCGTGCCGCTCGTTGATGATGCCGACCGGCACCAGGAGCATCCCGGCGCGGAAGTTCAGCGTGCGGGTGACGAGGAAATCAATGTAGGCCTGTTCCAGCTCGAGCTCCCCCGCCTCTTCGAGCCCCTCGACGAACGCGTGTTCCACCTCGAGCTCGGACACGAACCGGACCCGGTCCGAGAACCGGTGGGTGAACAGCAGCACGAACCGGTGAAAGTCGATCGTGGCGTCCTGATGCTCGATGTTGTTGAAATGGAAGTCCATGTAGCCCGAGATCGAGCTGCTCAGGGGAGCCGACGGCGTCTCGGCCGGCTCCTGCACTGCCGCGCGTTCGAGTCGCAGCACCGGCACCTCGGGCAATCGGAGGCGTGCACGTGGCGACTGATCGCCCAGCCGCCATGCACCGGCCGCCCATTCGGTCAACTGGCCAAACGCGTCGCGCTCTAGCGGCAAGGCACGCGTCTGAGCGGTGGCAGCGGGAACCGCCACGCCCAGCCCGAGCGAGGCCGTCAGGAGCATGGCGCTCCACGTAAGGGGTGAGACCTGGCTGTTTTTATACATAGAAATCTATAGCTTCATATCTAGCCGCATATTATTTCTATATATCAAAATACAAATTTAGGCAGATGTCAACTACTCGACAAAAACACTCGGAACGGCACTCGTCCGCGACGTGATGCTCCGCGATCCACTCGCGGTCGAAGGCCCCAAGCAGCACGACCCCCACGATCCACTCCGGCAGCGCCAGGATCAGCAGATCGAGGACTGTGGCCAGGCGGGCGGACACCTCGTCCATGCGGACGGGTGAGGGGCAGGGCATGATGCGGTCGGGGCCGACCCGCTGGCATTTGGGACACCCGCTGCGGACGTCCGGAGAGCAGGCTCGAGGCAGCCTCTCGAAGGCGAAGCGCCACAAAGGCAACGGCCGATACGAGAACAGACGACCCAGATCCCGTTACCGGGCGTCGGCCGGTTGCGATGCCTGGAGGACACTCGAAAACTGTCAGCACTCCAGACCAGAGATCTGCGGACCCATTTCGAGCGAGGCATCATGAGAAGACAGCTGCCCTACGATCTGACCTTGATCACCGTGGTGCTTCTGCT
The DNA here is from genome assembly GCA_022562495.1 of Acidobacteriota bacterium. Classification (GTDB taxonomy): domain Bacteria; phylum Acidobacteriota; class Vicinamibacteria; order Vicinamibacterales; family UBA8438; genus NP936. Next base: position 14,034 of record JADFPE010000102.1, on the reverse strand, counting down.
GGTCGGTTTCGGGCTCGTGATGGTGTTCAGCTCCTCTGCGATCGTCTCCCAAGACCGGTACGGGTCGGCGAGCGGCATTCTCTTCCGCCAGATGATCGCCGCAATGCTGGGGCTGCTGGCCCTGCTGGCCGCCATGAACATCGACTACCAGGTCTATGCCAAGCGCTGGCTGATCTACTCCTTGGTGGCCCTCACCGCCGTTCTGCTGGTTGTCCCCCATCTGATGCCGGGCGACGGAGTGCCCCGCTGGATCCGCATCGGACCCGTGCAGTTCCAGCCCTCCGAACTGGCCAAACTGACCGCCGTCCTTTTTGCGGCCTATCACTTGGCCCGGCGTCAGACAGACCTCTCGTCGTTCAGCCGTGGGGTCCTGCCCAGCGTGGGCGTCACGGCGGTGCTGATGATGCTGGTGCTGGCCGGCCGCGACCTCGGCACGGCCGCGTGTATCGGACTGGTCGTCGGGTTACTTCTTCTCCTGGCTGGGCTTCGCTACCGGCATCTCGCCGTTCTCGGGGCGGGAGGAGCCGCGGTCTTCGTCTTGATGATTCTGTTCGAACCCTACCGCTGGCGGCGCATCCTGGAATTCTTCAACCCTGGCCACGATCCCAGCGGCGCCGGCTATCAGATCAACCAGAGCCTCATCGCACTCGGGTCGGGCGGCATTAGCGGAGTTGGGCTGGCCAACAGCACGCAAAAGCTCTATTTCCTTCCCGAAGCCCACACCGATTTCATTTTTGCCGTCATCGGAGAAGAGCTTGGCCTGTTGGGGTGCCTGGCGCTGATCACCCTCTTCGGCATCTTTCTGTGGCGCGGCCTGGGTATCGCCATGCAGGCCGACAGCCCCCTCGGCACCTACCTGGGCGTCGGCATCGTGACGATGGTGGTCCTGCAGGCTCTGATCAACATGAGTGTGGTAGTGAATTTTCTTCCTACCACAGGCATGCCGCTGCCGTTTATCTCGGTGGGAGGGTCTTCACTGTTGGTCATGCTGGCAGCCTGCGGGATGTTGCTCAACATCTCCAAGCACCGCTGTCCACACCCGTGACCGCGGATCAACCGGGCTCTCAGGCGTGTTCCCGCACCACGATCTCGTTCAGCTCCACGCCGAACCCGGGCGCATCCGGCACGCTGATGCGGCTGTTCTCGAAGCGCTCCGGCGGGTCGAGCAGGTCGCCGCGCCAGGGCACCTCGCCCCACTGGTGCTCCAGGATGTCGAAGTTGGACATGGCGGCGCAGAGCTGCACGCTGGCGGCCGTGGCGACCGGACCACTCGGGTTGTGCGGCGACACCGCGACCCCGTACAGGTCGGCGATGGCGGCGATCCGCCTGGCCTCGGTCAGACCGCCGCAGTGCTTGACGTCTGGCATCACGACGTCGACCGCCCGCTGCTCGCACAGTGGGGCGAAGCCCGCCATGCCGAACAGGAACTCGCCGCCGGCCATCCGTTGCTCGATGGCATCGTGGATCGTCTTCGTGTCAGCCACCCGCTGCGGCGGGATCGGCTCTTCGTACCAGGACAGGCGGTGCGGCTGGAGCCGGCGCGCCACATCGATCGACAGCGGCACATCGAACCGGCTGTGCGCGTCGATCTTGATGGCCACGTCCGGGCCAACCGAGTCGCGCATGGCTGCCACGCACGCGATTCCCAGGTCAGCGGCCGCCTCAATCTCGGTCGCCGCCACGGTCAAGGCCGGGAACCCGTCGAACGGCGCCGCCTTGATCGCGGCAAACCCTTCGGTGACCGCCGCCCGCGCGGTGGCGGCGAACCCGTCAGGCGTGCGATCGGTCGTAGCCCGGTTGATGTTCGCGTAGACCGGTAGCGTGTCCCTGAGCCGGCCACCGAACAGGTCGCTGACCGGTGCGCCGAGCGCCTTGCCGGCAAGATCCCACTGCGCCTGCTCGAGCCCGCTGAACGCGGTCGCGCGTACCCGGTCACCTGACGACGCGCGGGCCCAGCCGCGCTGGCGATACTGCTCGATCCGGAACGGCGACTCGTCACGCACCAGGTCGAAGAACCCCTCGAGCTCGGGAAACTCGGAGCGGCGGCCGAGCGACACTTCACCCAGACCGGTCAGCCCCTGGTTCGTCGTCAGCCGTACGAAGAGCCAGGTCGTGCGGGCCGTGGCGCGCACCGTGATCAGCTCCATGCCCGTGATGCGGAGTCGTCGGCCGGCCCCAGCTGACTGCTCGAGCAGGCGGGCTGTTGATGGCGTTATCGGCGACAGTCCGGGCACGACCGCCAGGGCGGGAACCGCTCCCAAGAAGCTGCGGCGGCTCACTGTGTGCGAGCGATTCCGGTGTGTGGTCATCGGTGGTCCTTTGGGTCCGGTCAAGAATACGTTCGCATTCTGGTGGGCGTCGAGGCGCCCGGCTGGCAAGGCGCGAGGAGGGAGCATACAGGCAGTATTCGACCGACGAGTAACGCCGCCAGACGGGATGGATCGGCGGCCAGAAATGTGAAGTTATTCTTGACCGGGCCCCTAGCAGGCCGCGCACAACGTCTGCCTGTAGCAATCAGGTGGCGAAGCCGACCGACGTCCTCCTGACTTCTCAAGCCCCTCCGCGGACATGAGACGGTCCGATCTTACCAGTCCACGCTGTGCTACGCTTACCTGTATGGGACTCCATTGCGTGCAGGTGGGTATGCTCGGAATGTTCATCCTCATGGCCGGGATAACGAGCGCCGGCGCCGGTCAGGACGACGCCGAAGCTGAGGCGGTCCGGCTGGCGACCCGGACGCTGAGCGAGCACCTTGACGTCGATGAGCAGTCGGTCAGGTTGGACGACGTGGTCGCCGTCGACTGGCCCGACTCGAGCCTCGGCTGCCCCGAACCGGGCCGCAGCTATGCGCCGATCATCCTGTCCGGCTATCGTGTGACGCTTGCCGTGAACGACGACGAGCGCACTCACCGCGTGCATGTGGCCGGCACCCAAGCGGTGGTCTGCGACCGATCCGGTAACCGGTGACCGGGACCAGGAACCCAGAGCCCGGGGGCACCACGTCCTCGACCCGCCTTCGATCCGTGTCGCGTCACCCCACCAGCACGGGACAGGTCATGCAGTGCACGCCGCCGTTCCCGGCGGCCATCTCGGCCGACGGAAAGGTCGACACCCGCCAGCCACGCCGCTCCAGCTCAGCCACCAGCCTGGTCGCGTGACCGGGGACGACGGCGGTACGGCCGCGCTGCGTGACGACCACGTTCAGATGCCCCCCGAGCCGTTCGGGCTCGGTGATCGGGATGCGGGTAAACCCGCGGTCATCGAGCACCTCGAAGAACGGCACGCGACGCGGCTCCCTCCGGCCCGCCTCGAACAGACGGCACACCACATCACGGAACGTCGGCTCGTGGATCAGGCAGAGGCGTTCGTCGACCACCATGAAGTCGCCGTCGATATGAATGTGGCCCCGCGGCAGCGGCACCTCGAGGAAGGCCCGCACATCGTGACCCAGGACCAGCTCGCGCAACGCGGCGGTTCCCGTTGCGTTGGCCCGGTCGCACAGCGCGGCGACCGCGGTGTCGTCCCCGAGCATCGTCACACCGCCGCCCTCGAGATACCCCGGTGGATCGATCCGGCCGAGCATCGGGACCCCCAGCCGGCGGAACGCGCGTGCGAGCATCTCCTGGTCCCCCTGCCTCCCGACGAGACGGGGTCCCATCAGCACCGCACCGCGCCGGAAGACCATCGCCAGGTCGCGCGTGTAGGTCATGTTCGGGCGGCGGTCGAGATAGGCGAGTGCGTCAGCGTCGCCAGCCAGCAGGTCGCGCAGTTGATGCATCTCGGCGCCCTGTGCGCGCAATGCGTCCAGCATGACGTCGTACTCGGCCACGAACCGCTCGCGGTCGACCGGTCGCTCGAAGCCAAAGGTTTCGAGTGTCTGGGGTGTCACCTCGTCGAGCTCGACGCCGGGCCGGTGCACGATCGCGCCGCCGAGGTCACCATACGCGGACCTGACCCCCCAGCGGGTCATCGAGTCATCGAGTCATGGGGTCATGCCCTCCCCATGATCCAGCGGTGGACCGGCACGCCGGTCGCCGTCAGTGCGACGCCGATCAGCGTGTCGGTCGGATTGAACGCCATGGCGCTTGCCAGCAAGATCGACAGCACGCCGATATAGATGAGCGGGACCAGCGGATAGCCCGGTGTGCGGTACCCGCCGGCGGTGGCGAGCCCGCGCCGTCTGAACCGGAAGACCGCGGCCACCATGAGGATGTTGGCCGCCTGGACCGGGACGACGAAGAAGGTCGCGATCCGGCTGAACGACCCGAAGAACAGCAGCGCCGCGCTCGACCAGACCGCGCAAAACAGGATCGCCCCGGCCGGCACGTCGCGACGCGACACCCCGGCGAGCATCCGGACGAACCGCCCCGGCGCGCCGCCAACGACCTGTCGAACGTACTGGCCGGCCGCGGCGTAGTACAGACGCGGCATCGTCATGACCACGCCCCCCAGCGCGCCGAAAATCGAGACCGCCATCAGCGCGTTGAGGAAGACGGCACCACGGGGACCGAATGCGGCGCGGGCCACCGCCGGCGCCACCAGCGTCGGCGCATCGCGCATCGCTGCCAAGGGCACCACACGCAGAAAGGCGTGGTTGACGACCAGATAGAGCAGGATGATGACACCGACCCCGGTCACCAGCCCGCGTGGCAGCGTCCGGACCGGGTCGACCACCTCGCCCGCCACGTGCGTGACGTCAAGCCACCCGTCGTAGCTGAACAGCACGACCGCCGTGCCAAGACCGACGAGCCGCAGCAGCGACCAGAGCGACCCGGCGCCGGCCGCGGGCTCGGCGGTGGCAACCGTGGGGTCGGCCAACAGGAGACTGCCGAGCACGAGCGCGCCGAGCCCGAGCACCTTCACCCCGGCGGTCGCCATCTGGGCGCGGGCGCCCCACCGCAACCCGGCGAGGTTGACACCGGCGAAGGTCGCAATGGCGAAGACGCCCCACAGCGCCGGCGACCCGATGGCGGCGGCGCCGAGCGCGCCGGTCAGCAGCTCGCCGAACAGGATCGCAATCCCGGCAACGGCGCCCGGACCGGCGACCCACAGGTCCATCCACACCTTGAGAAATGCCCAGAACGGACCGAATGCCTCGCGGATGATGTGAAAGGTGGCGCCGGCGCGCGGCAGGACGCTGCAGAGCTCAGCCACCGTCAGGACGCCGCACAGGACCACCCCCCCGCACAACGCCCAGAAGACGTAGACCTGCCACGTCCGCTCCGCGACGGCGGCCAGCTCGCCCGGCGTGAAGAAGATGCCGGCTCCGAGCATGTCCCCTGCCACGAGGGCCACCACCGCGCCAACACCGAGCTGACGGGAAAGCGCTGGCCTGCTCATTACCCGCCGGAGCGCTGGGGGCTCGCCGGAGCGCGGAGCACCCGGTTGAACAGCTCCACGCGCCGGCGCATCACGTCGTAGCGGTTGTAGTCCTCGTTCTGCAGGCTGTGGGCCTCGACCGGGTAGATCATGATTTCCCAGTGCTCTTTCCGCAGCTCCAGCAACCGCTGCGCGAGCCGCACCGAGTCCTGGAAATGCACGTTGTCGTCCTGCACCCCGTGCTGGATCAGCAGATGGTCCTCGAGCCCCGCGGCCAGATAGATCGGTGAGCTGCGCTCGTAGGCTTCGGTGTCGTCATACGGCGCGTTGAGAATCCGGGTCGTGTAGCCATGGTTGTAGTGCGCCCAGTCGGTCACCGGGGCGCGCACCGCCCCCGCCTTGAACACGCCGGGGTGCTTGAACATCGACATCAAGGTGAAGAACCCGCCGTAGCTGCCGCCGAAGAGCCCGATCCGTTCCCGGTCGACGCCCTGCTCGGTGACCAGATACTCGACCGCGGCGAGACCGCTCCGGACCTCGGTCTCTCCCATGTGCCGGTAGATCCCGGTGCGGAAATCGCGCCCATATCCCCGACTGCCGCGGTAGTCGAGGTTCAACACGATGTAGCCCTCCTGCACCAGGTAGTGCAGGAACGGCAGCGCGTTGGTCCACCGGCGATACACCCCCTGCGCCCATCCGGCGCCGTGCACCCGGATGATCGCCGGCCGACCCGGTAACGGCCGGTCCGGCACCCAGACGTCGGCGTAGATGGTGTGCCCCTCGCCGTCATCGAAGGTCACGATCTCGCTCTCGCGCCAGTCGTGACGGTAGAACTCCGCCTTGGTGGCCGTGAACAGCTGGCTGGCCTCGGCGCCGGCGCGGGTCGGCATCACGTAGAGCTCCCCCGGCTGTGTCGCGTTCGAGTAGGACAGCGCCACATGCGTCTCGTCTGGCGACAGCTGGTAGGTGTACCAGCCGCTCTCGGTCGTCAGCCGCGCTCGCGCGCCACCCTCGAGGGGCATCGTGTAGAGCTGGTTCTCGGCCGGGTGCCCCTCGTTGGAGATGAAATACCAGCGCTCGTGGTCCTTCGACAGCCGGAGATCGACCAGCCCGAACCGTCCGCGCGTCAGTTGCGTCGGCTCGCCGCCGTCGAGCCCGGTCACATACAGATGGAAGTAGCCGTCCCGCTCGGACAGGAAATAGACGCGCTCGTCGTCCGGCATCCAGCCGTACGCCAGCCCGTCGCCCCTCGCCAGCCGCCCGGTCCGGAACCCACGGACCCACGCGTCGTCGTGTTCGTGCACGATCGTCCGCGTCCCACCCGTCTCCAGATCCAGGAGCTGCAGCCAGGCGTCCTTGTGGTCCACCGCTCCGGCCCAGGCGATCAGGTGCTCGCCGTCGTCAGACCAGACCGGCGAGCTGAAGCTGACCGCGCGCTCGCCCTGGCCATGGTCCATCCAACGGATTTCGTCCTCCTGCAGGTCGACCACGCCCAGCGCATAGGTCGTCACCGGCTCGCCGGCCTTGACGCGACCTCCTCCGCCTCCATCGCCACCGCCGCCGAGGCGACGCATCTCGACAAACCCGCTCGACGTGACGTAGCGCGGCATCTCCACGACCTGTCCGTCCTGAAACTCCTGCCGGTCCGCGAGGATGAAGGTGACGAACCGGCCGTCCTCGGCGAGGCGCAGGTCGGACACGCGCTGCCCCGCTGTCAGGTAGTGCGCCTCGACCCGGAACCCGCGCTCCGCGTCCCTCCGTTCGTCTCGTTCCTCCTCGAGCCGGTCGGTCTTGCGGACGTACTCGAAGAGCTCGGTCTGTTGCCGCTCGAGATACGCCTGCAGCTGGGTCTGGTCAGCGTCGGCATCGGGGTCGGGACCGGTCCGGAAATTGGTGACCTGGCGCACCGCCCCGGTGTCGAGCTCGACGATGAACAGGTTCTGATCGCGCTCGAACGCGACCGACCGCTGGTCGAGCACGAAGTGCGGATTGCGCTCGGTGATGTCGGTGTCGGTCAACCGGCGCACGGTGCCGTCGGCGATCGTGAAGAGAAAGAGGTCGCCATACGCGGCGTAGACCGCCATGGTCTCGTCCCGGTTCCGCATGGCGCCGCGCGGGGGGACGTTCCGGAGCTCGTCGGACGGCACCTTCTGCGGTGTCCCGCCGTCGCGCGACACCACGTAGAGGTCGGGGATGTCGGCCGCCTCCGGATTCCACATGAAGTAGAGCGACTCGCCATCCTGTGACCAGCGTATCTGTGACGGCGCCGAGCCGACCCACACCTCGGTGTCGCGGGCAATGCCCCTGAGCGTGAGCGGTTCCGGTGTGGCGGCGCCCTGTGCCTGCGCCAAGTCAGTCGTCGTAAGGATCAGCGAGCCCACAACGACCAGCCAACCCGACCAGCCGCCCGACCACGCCTGAGCCGTTCTCGTCATGACCGCCTCCCCTACACGCCACCACGACGACTGGCGGGCGGTATCACGTCGTTGAGCCGCAGATAGACCGCCATCTGGCCGTAGATATCCATGGCGTGGCTGAGGGTGAAGTACGCCATCTTCACGCGCGTGACGTTGCCCATGTAACTTGGACCGGCGATCGTCTCCAGCAACTGCTCGTCGGACAACTCCTGCAGCACGGCGATGCCGTAGTCATACCCGTCGCTGAGCGCCTCGAGCACCACCGCCTTGGACGTGGCCGACAGCCCGAAGACCTTGAAGTCGGTCGTGTCCACCTCCGGCGCCGCGGCGACACCGCCAAGGTGCTGCATGAGATACACGTTGGCACCCGCGATGTGCAGGATCTGCTCGGCGTAGGTGCGTTGCGCCTCTGTCGGCTTGAAACTGAACGTTTCCTCGGGCATCGCCTCGGCGATCCCCATCATCATCCGTTTCTGCTGTCGCCAGTCGGTCAGCAGGTCATCGGACAGGGTCGCCGTCTGGGCCACGGGGTGCCCGACGCCGAGCAGGACGAGCACACCAACCAGACCGATGCGAACAAAGATTCTCATCGAACACCTCTCTTCAGCACACGAGTGGAGTATCTGGGCCATGTGAACAGCATCTTCCGGGCGGCCGGTAGATTGTATCGTCAACCCCGCACAGCCGATCTGATATACCGTGGTGTCGGCTTCCGGCCGTGGTCCCCTGCTCGTGAACAATAGGAGCAACTGCATGGCACGCGGCGTTGCGGTGTTCTGTGTGGGTCTCTGGGTGATGGGCACCGTCTCGGTCAGCGTCGTCGCGACGCAGAATTTCTACACGATCGACCGATTGCTCGCCGACGCCGGTCACCCGCGATTCGACGAGCTGGTCGAGCAGATCGGCGATGTCGAGGCCCGCGACTTCCTGCGCTACGTGTCGTCCGAGCTGAACCGCCTGTTCTTCCAGTACTGGAACTACGCGCAGTTCCTGATCGGGGGCGTCACGATGTGGCTCGTCGTCCGGCTCCCGGACGGCGCCAGCCTCAAGTGGCCGGTGGGCGTCATGCTCGCGATCCTGGTCCTGCTGACCTTCGTCGTGACCCCCCCGATCATCGCGATCGGTCGGGGTCTCGACTTCGTGCCGCGCGACCCGCCCCCGCCGAGCCTGGCCACGTTCGGCATCCTCCACGCTGCCTATACCAGTCTCGAGATGATCAAGGCGGCGATCGGCCTCTGGGTGGGCTACCGACTCAGCCGGGCGCCGGTCTAGCGAGGCTCCGCCTCGCTAGCCGAGCGTGTCTCACAGCCCCGCTACGGGTGGGCTACACACGGTGAACGGACACTGTCGTGGTGAGAGCGAAACGCACACGATCAAAACTTGACTCGGTTGTCACGATAAACGTTGTTCAAGCAGTCTAGTGCACTGATCGCAAGATAGCTTGCCATTCGGCCGCCGCCACCCACGCACTGGCTGATCACGGCGCCCGCCGCCGCCCGGTCGGCTCGAGCACGAGGGTGCAGAGCGGCGGCACGATCAGCTCGAGCGATTGCGGGTACCCGTGGCGGGGCACCGTGTCCGCCTCGAGACCGCCCAGGTTGCCCTGCCCGCTGCCGCCGTAGCAGGCGGCGTCGCTGTTCAGCCGCTCGGCCCACCAGCCGCCGACCGGCACCCCGACACGATACCGATGTCGCGCGACCGCGGCGAAGTTGCAGATAAAGAGCAGAGGCCCGCGGTCACGCCGGTCGCGTCGCAGGAAGCTGACGACGCCGGCGTCATGCTCGGCATGGCCGGTGTGGTCGACCCAGACGAAACCGTTCGGGTCGGCATCGAGCGCGTGCAGGCGCGGGTCCGACCGGTAGATCTCGTTCAGGTCCCGCACCCAGCGCTGGAGCCCCCCGTGAAGCGGTCGGGCGGTCAGGGGCCAGTCGATGCTGCCGTCGTGGTCCCATTCGTGCCGCTGGCCGATCTCGTTGCCCATGAACAGCAGCTTCTTCCCGGGATGTCCGTACAGATACCCGTAGAGCACACGCGTGCTGGCCAGCTGCTGCCACTCGTCGCCAGACATCTTGCCGACGATTGCGTGCTTCTCGTGCACGACCTCGTCGTGCGAGAGCGGCAACACGTAGTTCTCCGAGAACGCGTAGCTCAAGCTCCGGGTCAACTCGTCCAGGTGAGAGGACCGGTGGGTCGGGTCCCCCGCCACGAACGACAGCGCGTCATGCATCCAGCCCATGTTCCACTTGAACCCGAACCCGAGTCCGCCGGTGTCGGTAGACCGCGACACCCCTTGCCAGGTCGTGGACTCCTCGGCGATGGTCATCACATCCGGAAAGTCGCGGTAGATCGTCTCGTTGAGGGTGCGCAGAAAGTGCACGGCGTCGGGGTTCTCCCGACCACCCTGCGTATTGGGCACCCACTCGCCCGCGGCCCGCGCGTAGTCGAGATAGAGCATCGACGCCACGGCGTCCACCCGCAACCCGTCGATGTGGTAGCGGTCGAGCCAGAACCGGGCACTGCTGAGGAGAAAGTTGCGCACCTCGCGCCGGCCGAGATCGAATACCAGCGTGTGCCACTCAGGATGCCGGCCCTGCCGCGGGTCGGCCAGCTCGTAGAGGGGCGTGCCGTCGAACGCAGCCAGCCCGTGCGGATCGTCTGGGAAGTGCCCCGGCACCCAGTCGAGGATGACCCCGACCCCGGCCTGATGTAGCGTGTCGATGAGATGGCGGAAGTCGTCCGGCGTCCCGAACCGGCTCGTCGGCGCGAAATATCCTGTCGCCTGATACCCCCACGACCCGTCGAACGGGTGTTCCACGATCGGCAGCATCTCCAGGTGGGTGAACCCCATCGTCACCAGATACTCGGTCAGCTCGACCGCCAGCTCCCGGTAACTCAGCCAGCGGCCGTCGCCCGGAGCGCGCCGCCACGAGCCGAGGTGCACCTCGTAGATCGAGATCGGCGCCCCAGGCGTGTGCCGGCCAGCCCGGTCGCTCATCCACCCCGCGTCACTCCAGGTGTACGCAGACAGATCCCAGACCCGTGATGCTGTCCGTGGCCGGAGCTCGGCCGCGAACGCGAACGGGTCCGCCTTGTCGATGTCCGCGTCTTTGTGGCGGGGTCGGATCCGATACTTGTAGAGCGACCCCGGTTCGGCATCGGGCACGAACACCTGCCACACGCCGCTGTCTCCCGTCGCGCACATCGGGTGCGCCTCCGCGTTCCAGGCGTTGAAGTCGCCCACGACCGACACGCGCTCGGCGTTGGGCGCGACGACGGCGAATCGTACCCCGTGCACGCCGTCGACACACGCCGGATGGGCGCCCAGCGTCTCGTAGGCGCGGGTGTGCCGCCCCTCCCGCAGCAGGTGCAGGTCGTGGTCCGTCAGGACCGGATCGGTCAGGACGAGGTCGATCATGACGACCGCTCCGACGACGCGGCGTCTCCCGTACGCAGCTGCCGCGGCGGGCTCGGCGTTCGTGCCCGGGCCAGCCACCGTAATGTGTCGTTCACCGCCGGCATGGCGGAGAACGCCTCGAGGCGATGCGTGGCCCGGCGCCGCCAGTTCGACCGCTCCGGTCCGGTCCCCGGCACATTCTGGGGCCCCGGTTCCAGCCAGAGGTCCTCGAGGTTGACCAGCACACGGGCCGCCAGCTGCTCGACCTGCTGGGCCGCCACCCACTGCGCAGACAGATGATAGCGCCGCGCGGCGGCCCGGGCCGCGTGGGGTCGCCCCCGGCCGCCGGCCGGGTCGATGGTCTGGCGCGTCACCGCGCCCGGCACCCGCCGTTCACGCGCAGCCCGGACGCTCGCGTGTCCGCCAGCGGATGCCGGCGCACCCAGTCAGCCAAGTCCTGGGACCGCCGATTGGGGTGAGACTCGAGCGAACCGGCCAGCACGGTCAGGACCTCGCGCTTCACCGCCAACGCCTGGAGCGTCGCGATGATCGCGGGCTGGGACGCCTGCCGATGGATGCTGCACCCGTCCGTAAAGGAGGTCTCGAGCCCACACAGCAGCGCGAGCTCGTGCAACGATGACGGCCGCCCGGTGGTCCTGGATGGCGTGGTGAACGTGGAACCGGTTGTCGTCATTGCTCTCGGAGCGCCCGGGGCGTCAGCAGCACCGCCACGGTACGGTCCCGCAGCCGATAGCGTCCCTCGTGCACGGTCTGCCCGACGAGGGTCTCGTCGGCCGTATCGAAGACAAGACGCCACGACCCGCCGCCAGCCGGGGCCGGCAGACTGAAGTCGAGGGGTTCGCGGCCGGCATTGAATAGGACCAACAGGGTGTCGTCCAGGACCCGCCGCCCCTGCGCGTCCACCTCGTCCCTATCCATGGCGTCGCCGTCCAGACGCATCCCGAGACAACGCCCCGCGACAGCGTGCCAGGCTTTGTCGGTCATCTCGCCGCCCGCGGGGTCGAACCAGGCAAGATCCGTGGCGTGGGCCGCCCCGATGCGACACCCGCGCAGGAACCGCCGTTGTCGCAGCACGGGGTGCTTGCCACGGAACGCGACCAGCTCGCGCACAAAGGTGAGGAAACGCTCGGCGTCGGGGGACAGTCGCCAGTCGACCCAGCTGGTCTCGTTGTCCTGACAGTAGGCGTTGTTGTTGCCCGACTGGGTCCGACCCATCTCGTCGCCGGCGCACAGCATCGGCACCCCCTGCGACAGCGCCAGTGTCGCCAGCAGACTGCGCCGCATCCGCGCCCGGAGCGCCTTCACGTCCGGGTCGTCCGACGGCCCTTCGACGCCACAGTTCCAGCTCCGGTTGTCGTCGGCCCCGTCCAGGTTCGCCTCCCCGTTGTCCTCATTGTGTTTGTGACGGTAGCTGACCAGGTCGGCCAGCGTGAACCCGTCGTGCGCGGTGAGGAAGTTCACACTCGCGGTGGGGCTCCGGCCGCCGGCCGCGTAGAGGTCACTGCTGCCGGCCAGCCGGGTAGCCAGACCCGCCACCTGCCCCCCGTCGCCACGCCAGAACCGCCGGACGGTGTCCCGGAACTGGTCGTTCCATTCGCGGAACGGTGCCGGAAAGCGACCGATCTGATAGCCGCCCCGTCCCAGATCCCACGGTTCGGCAATCAGCTTCACCTGCGACAGCACCGGGTCCCGCCGGAGGATGTCGACGAACCCGCCGCGCAGGTCCACCGTGGACCGATCGCGCGTCAGCGCGCTCGCCAGGTCGAACCGGAACCCGTCGACACGCATGTCCCGGACCCAGTACCTCAGACTGTCCATGACCAGTTGCAACACGCGCGGATGCCGCATGTCGAGGGTGTTGCCGCATCCCGTGAAGTCGAGATACGCGCCCAGGTCGTCCGGCCGCAGCCGGTAGTAGGCGGCGTTGTCGATCCCGCGCCACGACAGGGTCGGCCCGTGACGGTCCCCCTCGGCCGTATGGTTGTAGACGATGTCGAGGATCACTTCCAGCCCGGCGGCGTGCAACCGCCGAACCATCGTCTTGAACTCCTGCACCGCCGTGTCGGCGGAGGTCGCGTAGCGGATATCCGGCGCCAGGAACCCCAGGCTGTTGTAGCCCCAGTAGTTGGTCATCCCGCGGCCGACCAGTGCCCGTTCGCTGGCATGCTGGTGCACCGGCAGCAGCTCGACCGCCGTGACCCCCAGCGCCCGAAGATGCTGCAGCACCGGCGCTGACGCCAGCCCGAGATACGTGCCCCGCAGATGGTCCGGGACCTCGGGATGACGCCAGGTGAACCCCTTGACGTGTAGCTCGTAGATGACGGTATCAGCCCACCGTGTCTGGGGCGGCCGGTCGTCACCCCAGTCGAACGCCGGATCCGCCACCACGCCCAACGGGGCCCACGGGGCCGTGTCGCGCGGGTCCGGTCTGCCGTGGCTCCCGTCCCGCAGTGGCTCGTCACACAGTGCGTCGTGCCAGGTCAGCGTGCGGCCGATCTGCGTCGCGTAGGGGTCGAGCAACAGCTTGGCGGCGTTGAACCGATGTCCGGCGGTGGGCTCGTAGGGCCCGTTGACCCGGTAGCCGTACAGCTGACCCGGACCGATGTCCGGCAGATAGCAATGCCAGACCTGGTCCGTCCGCTCAGACATCGTGATCCGGTGGGTCTCGACGGTCGCATCCCGGCGGTCGAACAGACACAAATCAACCGCGGTGGCATGCCCGGAGAAGAGCGAGAAGTTCACGCCGTGCCGGTCCCAGATGGCGCCCAGGGGGTAGGGCCGTCCTGGCCGGGTCCTCATGTACGCGGTCCTGGTATGGTGGCTCGCAGCCCGTGGTGACAGTCCCGCCGCATTCGGCCGGCGCCCCTCGCCACACTCGGGACG
>JADFPE010000323.1 GCA_022562495.1 Acidobacteriota bacterium | reverse complement strand
AGGTCGAGCGCCCAATCGGTCGCCACGCGCAGCTTTCGGTCGAGCCCGGGCAGTTTCATCAGATACACCGTTCGCCAGAGCAGCCAGGCGACGATACCGGACAGCTTGAACCCGAACACTTGTGCCACGGCCGACCGCCGGCCCAGCGACGCTAGCTGTCCGAGCGCGGAGAACGAGAACGCGGTCGGTGCGCCACCGTCGATCGCGGTCGTCGCGCACGACCTCTCGCACGAAATCGTTCAGCTCGGCGCCCAGCTCGACCCCGGAGAAGCCGCCGCCCGCGACGACGAACGTCATCAGGGCCCGCCGGGCATCCCGGTCCGGCTCGATCGCCGCCTCCTCGAGCACGTTCAGGACGTGGTTCCGGATGTGCAGCGCGTCCCCAAGCGACTTGAACGGCATCGCGTGTTCGCGCACGCCGGGCAGCGCACCGAGCGCGGGAACGTTGCCCAACGCGATCACGAGATGGTCGAATTCGAGGACGAGCGGTCGCGGCCGCACTCCCGGACGCAGCGTCACGGTGCCGGCTGGAATGTCGATCGCGTCGATCTCCCGGGTGTACAGTTGAGTTCGCGGACACAACCTCCGCGGTGGCGCGATGGTGTCGACCAGCCCGACGCTCGACGACACGACTTCGGGGATCAGCGGCTGGAAGACGAGGTAGTTATCGCGGCTGACAAGAGACAACTCGACGTCGTCGCGCCGTCTGAGCCTGCGCTCGAGACGCATCGCCGCGTACACCCCGCCGAAGCCGCCACCAAGGATCAGTATTCGTTGTCGGTTCACGGTGTCGGACGCCGTCCGCGCACTCGAGGCTGGGGAACCAGCCAGTTGCTTCCCAGGGCGGAATGCTGTGCCGCGCGAGACACGGGACGCTCGCATCCGGGGCGCAACGCAAGGCTACGATAGCATACCGACCCACGGCCTACCCCGGGGACGCGGAGTACCGATGTTCACGCTGAGCTACACCGAGAACGGCGCCCCGCAGCGCTACCAGCTGCGCCCGGGTAAGACCCTCGTGGGTCGGTCGCCGGAATGCGACCTGCTGATCGACGATGTCAGCATTTCGAGACGCCATGCCGTGTTCGAGGTATCGGATGATGGTTGCGCGCTCCGAGACCTTGGCAGCCGCAACGGCACCTACCGGAACGGGGTCGTCGTCACCCGGGTCGAGTTGGACGACGGCGATACCGTCACGCTCGGTCAGCTCCTCGTCCAGGTTCACGAATCGCTCGACAAGCACCTCTCGCTCACCGGCGACCAGGTCGTGCTCGACGGCGACGTCTGGACCGTGAGCAACGCGCCGCCCGGTCCGGCGATGGAACTGCGGTAGGGACCCGAGGCTCGACCCCGACCGCCTCGCCGGCCGGCTTGGGGTTCCTTCCCCCAGCGGTCGTCGTGCAGACCAGAGCCCGCCTCTGTGGGCGCCCGCCACCCATCTCGGCCGGCCCGCAGCAGATCGCCGCGCACCACATCGGTGGCTCGGCGGTGGCCATCTCGAGCGGACGCGATCGCGGTCCGACGGTAGACCAGACCGGGCACCAGTGGCCTGACACCCATGCCGCTCACCGCCGTCAACATCACTACTCGTGTACCGTCATCGTCCGCGCCCAGGCCGCGTCTGGATACTCGATCGAACCTCTTCGTCAAGCTCTTCGTGTCCGAGATGACGCCACCGTGACAACCGGACAGATCATGTGCTCTCGGGAGCGGTCAGATCAGGAACTCCCTGGCTCGACTGTTCCCGTTGACACGGTCGCCGCCTGGACGATAATCGTTGACGCGGAGCGCGCGGGCTGGGCGGGTGGCGCCGGCCCCCTGGCCGCAGTCTTCGACCTGTTCCAGGAGGGCGGCCCGCCCCGCGGGCGGGTATCCGCGGTTCGGGTAGCGCGCGCCCGGGTGGGCCGCCGCCTCGACGTTTCGTGTGCGCTGTTCCCCGCGCCGGCCAGGCGGCCGGGTTGACTTCTCGATGCAGATTCGCTTCTGGGGCACGCGGGGCTCGATCGCCAAGCCGGGACCGGGCACGGTCCGCTATGGAGGCAATACCTCGTGCGTCGAGGTGCGGTCTGCCGGCGGCACGCTCCTCGTGCTCGACTGCGGAACCGGGGCCCACGCCCTGGGCCAGGCGCTCGTCGCCTCCGGCAATGGGCCGACGCGCGGTCATCTGCTCATCACCCACACGCACTGGGACCACATTCAAGGTCTGCCCTTCTTTGCCCCGCTCTTCATGCCGGACCACGAGTGGGACATCTATGGTCCGCGCGGTCTCTCGCAGTCGCTCCGCGAGGTCTTGGCGGGCCAGATGCAGCACCCTTACTTTCCAGTGACGGTCGACGGGTTCGCCGCGACAGTCCGCTACCACGATCTCGTTGACGGCAGCCTCGATATCGGCGACGTGCGGATCACGGCCCGCTATCTGAACCACACGGCCCTCACGCTCGGCTACCGCCTGCACGACGACGCGGAGCTGGTGTACGCCACCGACTACGAGCCGCATCTGCCGGAGCTTGCCCTCACGGGCTACACGCCAACGGGCGGCAGGGACGACGATCACGTCAGCTTCTTGCAGGACGCCGACCTCGTCATCCACGACTGCCAGTACACCGCCGCAGAGTACCCGGAGAAGCAAGGCTGGGGCCACAGCACGGTCGAGTTCGTGGTCGACGCCGCGCGGGCCGCGCGTGTGCGCCGACTCGCGCTCTTCCACCACGACCCGAACCGCGACGACGATGCCATCGACCGCCTCGTCGCGGACGCGCGGCAGCGTCTTGACCAAGCGGGATCCACGCTCGAGGTGTTCGCCGCCGCGGAGGGGCAGATGATCGAGCTGCGGGGGTCCACCCCGGCGAGCGCGGTAGGCGGTGGCGTCCGCGGTGGCCGATCCGCCAAGGGCCCTGGGGGACCACTCGGTGCTCGTGGCCGTGCGTGACCCCACTGCGGCCGGACCGGTCACCGAGGCCGCTCGCGCGGAAGGACTGTCGCTGGTCCTCGGCGCGGATGCCAACTGGAACCCCGAATCCGACGACGACGGATCGGCGACGGACCCGCGGTAACGGCTGGCAGCATGAAGCGGACTACATTGACCCCCAGGCCCCACCGCGGTATCCTTGGGACGTTCGAGACAAAGAGACTCAAGCCCAGAGGATTCAAGGCCTTATGACAGCCAAGACCGCGAAGACGCTCATCACGACCCTGGTCCTGACCGCGGCGTTCGGCGGTCTGCTCTGGGGGACCCTCGCCGAGGGCACCGAGTATTACATGCATGTCGATGAAGTGATGGCCGAGCCGGACGCGTGGTACGGCAAGAAGCTGCAGGTGCACGGGTTCGTAGTCGAGGGATCGCGGCTGTGGAAGCCGGACACGCTGGAAGTCCGGTTCCAGGTCGAGCACAACGGTGCCGTGATCGACGCCGAGTACAC
>JADFPE010000101.1 GCA_022562495.1 Acidobacteriota bacterium | reverse complement strand
GACGAGGGAGCATACGGGCAGTATTCGACCGAGGAACAACGCAGGCAGGGCGGATGCAGCGCCAGCCGAATGCCGGGGGACTTTCACCACGGGCTGCTAACGGTGTCGGTCCCAATACGAGGAGAACCAGAGTACCGACGAGTTTGCCCACCACTACCTCGGTTCCCCGATGCGCCTGACGTAGAGACAGCCCCGAACCCAACAGCCTGTGGTGAAAGGTCCGCTGTATTCGACCGGCGCTGCATCCCGGTTGGTATTGTGGTGTGCGGCGTATTCGTTACCGGTGCCGTCACAGGAGATGATGATGTTTTTACCCAGGCGTCCTCTTCTCCATATCACGTCCCCAGCCGTTAGGCATTGTGACGTTCCCCTCCCACAATGTTTGCACAGTGTTTGCACAGGAGAGACACGGGGCCACCTGCTGTCGAGCCTCTTGACGGTCCTGTCCTCACGCACTGTGACCGGGCTCTGCGGTCCGGCTCAGCAACAGAAAGACCCAGTATCCGGATCCCAGCGCCGCCACGGACACCAACGCGCACAGGCCGCCCCAGAACCAATATGGAAACCACAGCGCTTCGGCCATGTTCGCGACGTCCGATGGATGGCTCCCGCTCCCGGTGGTGGCCACCTCCGTGAACAGATAATCGGCCCGCGAGAACACGCTCAGCGCCAATTGCACCCCGAGGAACGCAACCACAGCTTGGGCGATCTGGGCGGTGCCCCGCCACGCCGCGGCACTGCAGCCGGCGGCCAACAATCCTACGAAGAACCAGCCAAACATGTTTCGCACCACCCAGATCAGGGCGACGGCGCTGAGCAACGCAAACACGCCCAGACCCACCCGGGCCAGCGTCGGTCGGGAGGCCAGCATGAGCAGAGCAGCGCCACCGACGGCTGGCCCCACCAGGCCTGCGCCGGCAACAAACGCGAAGGCAAACCGACCGTTGGTGCCGGAGATGCTCGCCAGCCCCGACCCATCGGCGTGGATCACCAAGAAGTGGAACTGTCCGCCGACCAGCGTCGCGGCCAAACCGTGGGCGATTTCATGCACGTAAGTCGACACGAGCACCAACGGGTAAGCCACATACCCACCGTAGGGAAAGGTGTACAGCGCCCCGGTCAGCAGCACCGATCCCAGCAAGAACCAGCGAGCCCGATTGGCGTCGCTGTGCGCGATCGATTCACCAGACTGACTGCCACCAGTGGACATGCTCCCTATGGTAGGCCCAGACGCGCCCGTATCCAACCCCTCAGCGGGCCCACCCCAGACAGGATCAGACCATGTTGTGCCGTAGCAGGTCAGGCAGTCCGTGGTGAGAGTCCCGCGGCATTCGACCAGCGCCCCTCATCGCACCGTGCCAGACAGGCGCATCACCGGTGTCGGCGGGCGCTCCTCCTCCGTCCTCGTCTTCTTCACTATCATTCGCGCTCCGCCCTTCGTATCATGACGGTCAGATGAGAGTCCCATCCCTTGTGGCCGTCTTCCTGTTGTGCTCAACGCTGGGTCTGGTCGCTGCTGATGGCGAGGACTCATACCAGACCCGCTGCGCGCTATGCCATGGTGGTGATGGTGCGGGCACCGATCGGGCCGGCTCGATCCTTCCGACGCTCGCCGCGAGAAGGCCTGACCAGCTCGCGGCGATCATCACAGCGGGAGTGTCCTCGAAAGGCATGCCGGGGTTCAAGCTGCCGGCGGAAGAGCTCACTCCCCTCCTCGCGTATCTCAAAGCACTGGCCGCGGCCGTCTCCCCCGCCGCTCGCGACCCGCGGGCGCCACAGCCAAGAACGGGGTCTCTCCGCCTTGTCGATGGGAGCTCAGTCCGCGGCACCATCCTCAACGAGAGCGGTTTCGACGCACAGGTCCGCACAGCCGACGGACGCCTCCACTTTCTTCGGCGGGAGGGGGAAGACTACCGCGAGGCGGCGATTGAGCCGTACGTCGACTGGTCGTCCTACAACGGCAGCGACACCGCCAATCGTCACAGCGCGCTCGATCAAATCCACCGGGGCAATGTCGAGCGGCTGACCGCCCAGTGGTTCTTTCCGCTTCACGACATGCGAATGATCGAGGGCACACCAGTCGTCATCGCCGGTGTCATGTACGTCACGGCGGCGAACCAGGTGTATGCCCTCGACGCGGCGACGGGGCGTGAGATCTGGCGCTACTCGCAGCCACGCACCGAGGATCTCGTAGGAGACCCGGCCATCGGGCTCAACCGCGGTGTCGCGGTGCGTGACGACCTGCTGTTCACCGTCACCGACCACGCCCACGTCATCGCCCTCAATCGCTTCACCGGCGAGCTGGTGTGGAACGCTGAGATGGCCGACTACCGCGATCACTACGGCGCCATCGCGGCGCCGTTGGTCGTCGACGATCTCGTGATCGCCGGCATCAGCGCCGGAGACACCGGACTCCGCGGATTCTTGGACGCCTATCACGCCTCCACCGGTGAACGTGCCTGGCGCTTCTGGACGATTCCCGCACCGGAAGAGCCGGGGTCGGAGACGTGGGGCGACCCGGACGTGCTCCGGCGCGGCTGTGGCGCGACCTGGCTGACCGGCAGCTACGACGCCGAGTTGGATCTGCTCTACTGGCCGACGGGCAACCCCTGTCCGGACCTGAACGGCGATCGGCGTCCAGGAGACAACCTGTACACGAACTCTGTGTTGGCACTGCGGCCGAAGACGGGGACGCTCGAGTGGTATTTCCAGTTCACGCCGCACGACACCCACGACTGGGACGCGCAGGAACCGCTGTTGCTGATTGACGAGGAGTTCCGGGGCCGCCCGCGCAAGTTGCTCGTGCAGGGGAATCGCAACGGGTTCTTCTACGTGCTGGACCGCACGAATGGAGAGTTCCTGCTTGGCGAGCCGTTCGTGACACAGACCTGGGCCGACGGCATCGACGACGCGGGGAGACCCATTGTGCTGCCCGGCAGCGACCCGACCGAAGCGGGGTCGGACGTCTGCCCCGCCATTCGCGGCGCGACCAACTGGTGGGCGACGAGCTACCATCCCGGGACAAAACTGTTCTACCTGCTTGCCCACGAGTCGTGCATGACCTACACCAAGGACGACCGCGACTGGCAGCGCGGTCGTAGCTGGCTGGGCGGCAGTGTCCGGCTCGCGGACGGATCGCCGAATCAGAAGTTCATCCGCGCGCTGGACATTCAGACAGGGCGCACCGTGTGGAGCTACGCGCAGACGGGGAAAGCGCAGACGTATTCGGGCGTGCTCTCGACAGACGGCGACCTGGTGTTCTTTGGGGAAGACAGTGGCGCGTTTGCGGCGCTCGACGCTCGCAGCGGTGAGCCGCTCTGGCACTTCCAGGCCAATCAGGACTGGAAGGCGTCGCCGATGACCTACATGGTCGGCGGCCGACAGTATGTGGCGATCGCATCCGGTATGGGCTTCTGGGCATTTGCCCTGCCGGAGTGATCACCCGCGGCCGGTATCAGACAGCAGCCACGTGGATTTCGGCACGTGGCGGCCGGCAGCTCCGCCTGGATGCTGCTCCGGACGGATACGGCCGACGCTCCCGGGTCAGGCGCCTGCTACCACGGCATCCGACGTTCCGTGTACCGCCGCCCCTGGTCCGCCACCTCAGGACCGGGGTTGGCCCCGATCCGCACGCCCTCGTCAATCATCGCTTCGATATTGTTCGCGTTCATCTGATTGAGAAACGAGATCCCCGCCTGCTGTGTCGCGGCCAGTACCCGAGCCCTGGCATCGACGAGCACCTGCGGCGCCGCGGCCCGCGTGACGTTGAACGACATGCTCATGTCTCCCGGCCCCCACTCGGCGAACCCGACGCCAGGCACACCGACGCTGGCCTCGACCTGGGCGAGCGCGTGTCGATCCTCGATCTTCAGACCGATCAGCACCTCGCCATCGGGATTGAGCGGCCACGGGTCGGCCATGCGCTGATACTCGGCGGCTGAGACGCCCCAGATCCGTGCCGCAAAGCCCTGGCCTCCACTGCCCCGCAGGCCTTCATCGAGTCCGGCGGTCTTCGGCGCATGGGGATACCGTGCGGCCTGCACGAGCACCTTGACCGCCTCCGGCGACCGCGCGTGGGCGAGCAACACCCCGTGCACCCCCGACCCGAGCAGCTGCTCGACCATCCAGTAGTTCGACCACAGCACCGTCTCGTTGATCCCGCCAAACGGCAACACCGCGACGACGGTCGGTGTGCGATGCCCGCTCCTGGTGGGTCCGCCGTCGACCAACCCCTGCATGAAAGCCCGCAGCGCGGTCATGTCGAACGGGCTGTGCTCGAGGTTGTAGGTGATGTAGTCAGCCCAGGTCTGGGCGAGCCGCTTCCCGTCCTCGTACCCGCCCCCGTTGACCTGGGTGTAGTAGATCGGCTGTCCCTGCTCGAGCAGCTCGATCGCCTTGTTGACGCGCTGCGGGACATACGTGCTGTCGCCGCCTTCCTGGCCGGCGAGTGTCACGACGCCGACGACCGCGGCCAGTGTGACGAGTGCGAGTCTGTTCCCCATGCCCCCTCCCTTTCGTGCGAGTCCCCGAGTCGTCGCGCAGGCGCGTGTCGGCGCCCGCCCGAACCATTATCGCCCGCGGCGCGGGCGGTCCTCGTCAGGCCCGGAGAAAGTCCAGCACAACGCGGTTGAACTCCTCGTGCACCTCCCAGTACGGGGAATGCCCGGACTCCGGGAAGGTCACGAGTGTCGAGCCGGTCATCTTCGCCTGCAGCGCCTTGGTGACCGTTGGCGGGGCGACCGTGTCGCGCTCCCCGACCAGAAACAGCGTCCTGACCCCGGCCTCCACGATCCGCCCGATGTCGGGGATCGGCGTCTCGACGGCGGGTTCGTCGTCGTCGGTCTCATCCAGATACTGGTTCGTTCTCGAAACCATCCGGTAGAGGAACGCCCCTTCCGGGTCGCGCTCGGCGTACGAGGCGGCAAACGCGCTGCGCGAGCCAAGATCGGGCGCCGCCGCACGCAGCGCGTCGAGCTCTTCGTCCCGATACCCGCCCGTCGTGCCGGACAAGACCAGCGCCTCGACACGCTCCGGGTACGCCGCGGCGAAGCCGAGCACGCTCCGTCCCCCCATGGACTGCCCGATGAGGGACGCCCGCTCGATGCCGAGCGTGTCGAGCAGCCCGCGCAGGTCCTCCACGAAGGCGCCTCGCCCCGGACCCTGTGGAACATCCGGCGAAAATCCGTACCCGCGCTGGGCGTAAGTGATGCACCTGAACTCCTGCGAGAACGTCGGAATCTGTCTCCACCAGCTCATGTGGGTGCCGCCGGCACCGTGCGCGAACACGAGTGGGGCCCCCTCTCCATAGTCCTCGTAGAAGAGCGTGAACTCGGCCGGCACCGCCGGCGGTGTCTCTTCGGCGAGCTGGACCGCTCCCAACAGCCCGGTCTCGGCGGCGCCGCAGCCTGCGGCGCCGGCAAACGCCAGACCTCCGCCGGCCAGCGCAACCCGCTGCACGAAATCCCGGCGCGCGATCTGAGCCTGCTGAACGTGGGGCAGGTTGGACATGTCCGGCCTCCCGGCTGTGATGACGGTTGGGGTACAGCACGGGGCGATTCTATCGCTGCGATGGTGTGACCGCAATGCGCCCGATCCTCCGGCGTTTCCTGCGGAAGGAGGGCGTGCGCGTGCTGTTCGCCAACGACCAGACGACTCAGCACGACGCGGCGGTGTTCCGACAGCTCCGGAAACAGGGGTCACCGATTCCGACCACTGCTTTGGTGGATGGCGGTGCTGACCCTGCGGCACACTCTGGCCCTACACGCACGGGACAGGCACGTCGACCAGCTGCCACACCTGGTCCGGGGCTGACCAGCGCTCGGGCTGACATCCGTGCTGCTCCCCTGCGAAGCCTGCCGGGGGGCCAGGCTCACGCGCTACGGCTTTTGTGGTGTCTTCGGGGGCTCGGCCGGCTTTGGTGCGTACTGGTCGACGATCGGCGGTCGTTCACCGCCGGTGGAAACACCGGCGCCATCCATGAGCACCGTGATCGCCTCGATGGTCGCGCGGGACAGTCTGGGCAGTCCCCCGCGGTGGCCCTCGGCGATGAACAACGGCGTCCGGTCCTGTTTGTTCTTCTGATTCCAGATGGCGATGTCGGCCCCGTGATCCGCGAGCAGTTGTACGACCGTGGGGAAGCTGCCATAGGCCGCGCCGTGCATTGCGGTGTCACCGTCGACGTTCACCGTATTGACGTCCGCGCCCAGATCCAGCAGCAACTGCGTGGCGATCAGCGCTTCGGGCTCTGTGCCGGCCTCTTCCTCGGGGGCCGCCGTGCCGAGACCGGCCGCCGCCATCAGGGGCGTGGTGTGGTCGAGATTCGGAATGAGCGGGTCGGCGCCCAACTCGAGCAACAGCTGCATCAAGGCGGCGTCCGCACGGTCGGCCGCCAGGAGGAACGGCGTGGCGCCGCCCGAGTTGGTGCGAGACGCCGAATTCGGCTGGCGAGGCGCGCCTTCCTCGAGACGCAGGTTCACGTCCGCTCCCATCGCCACCAGTGCCCGCACGAACCCGAGGCTGGTCAGGTTGCCCGACCCGATCGGGGCCGGGTCTCCCCTGTCGCTCTCATCCGGCTTCCGCACCCAGCTCATCGTGTGCAGCGGGGTGAACCCGCTGTGCTGGTCGTTCGGGTCGGCCCCGGCGTGCACCAGGGCCACGGCGAGCTCGAAGTGACCGTTACGGACCGCCATCAGCAACGGGCTGATGCCGTCGTCCACTGGCCGATAGCTCGCGTTGTTGACCGCGCGATCGGGCCCATCCTTCACACGCTGCAGCAGCTCCTGCACATCCGCCCCGGCTTCCAGCAGCGTCTGCACAACGTCGATGTGGCCCTCCCGCACCGCGAAGAACATCGGCGTAAACCCGGACTCGAGCGTCGCGTGCATCTCGGCGCCGACTTCGAGGAGGGCATGGGTGACCGCCGCGTGCCCCTCGGCCGCGGCCCACATGAGGGCCGTCTGTTCGCGCTCCTCACGCGCGTTGGGGTCGGCGCCCTTGGCCAGGAGCGCTCGCACCGCGCCGAGGCTGCCCGTCCGTGCCGCGGTCATGAGGACGGTTTCGCCGCCGCGCAGAACCGCACGCGCATTGGCGCCGGCGTCCAGCAGGAGCGTGACGATGTCCGCACTTCCGTTTGTCGCGGCCACCGACAGCGGCGGCACGCCGTAGCGGTTCTCCGCATTGACGGCGGCGCCCGACCGCACCAGCAGCCCTGCCGTCTCCGCGTCGTCGTGATACACCGCCCAGTGCAGAGCGGTCATGCCATCGACCTGCGGGACGTTGACGTTGGCACCGCCCTCGAGCAGGGTGCGCACGAGCGCGCCGTTTCCCCGCTCGGCCGCGTCTGCGAGTGTCGGGTCGTCAGCTCCCGTGGCCGCCCCGGCGACACCGGCCACACCGAGCAGCACAATCGACAGTCTGGCGATTCGTCTCACTTCCATCTGACGTGTCTCCTACTTGGTCCGCACACCCGGCGGGCCTGAAGGCCCTTGTTACCGAATCGTCGCCACCACCATGAGCGCCCGCGTTATAGGGCCACCGGATGGAAGAGGTCTTCGACCTGACCGTCGCTGTCACCGAACGTATCCAGACGGACGCCCACCCTGTCGAGCAGCGTGAGATGGAGATTGCCCAGCGACGTCCCATGCTCGTATCTGATGTGCCGCCCACCCTTCATGCCGGTCGCGGCGCCGCCCGCCACCAGAATCGGCAGGTTCACATGGTCGTGCAGACTGGAGTTGCCCATCCCGCTGCCATACAGGTAGACCGTGTTGTCGAGCAGCGTGCCGTCGCCCTCCGGCGTGGCCTTCAGCTTCTGCAGGAAGTCGGCGAACAGCGACACATGGAATGTATTGATCTTGGCGATCTTCGCGAGCTTTTCCGGATCGCCACCGTGGTGACTGGTGGGATGGTGTGGGTCGGGCACACCGATTTCCGGATAGGTGCGATTGCTGAGCTCGCGCGTGAGCTGGAAGGTGATGACCCTGGTGATATCCGCCTGAAACGCCAGAACCTGCAGGTCGAACATCAGCGTTGCGTGGTCGCCGAACGACTGCGGAACCCCCACCGGACGGTCCAGATCGGGCAAGAGATTGTCCGAGACCGCGGCTTCTGCACGCTGAATCTGGCGCTCGACCTCACGGATGCTGTCGAGATACTGGTCGACGCGGGCGCGGTCGGCGGTCCCCACCACCCCCTTGAGGCGCGCGATGTCGTCGTTGAACACATCGAGCAAGCTGGCCCGGCTTTCGAGCGCCGCACGGCGCTCGGCGAGACTGCCGCCCTCGCCGAAGAGGCGCTCGAACACGAGGCGCGGATGCGCTTCGGAGGGCAGCGGCGTCGTCGGTGACGACCAGGAGAGGCAATTCGTATAGACGCAGGCATATCCGTTGTTGCACACCCCGGCGAGCGGGTTCAGGTCCATCGACAACTCGAGCGACCGCAGTTGCGTGTCCTGACCCATCTGCTTTGCCGCGACCTGGTCGGCGGTCGTCCCCAGGAAATAGTCCGAGCTCTCGGTATGCTTGGCAAAGGCCGCGCTCAGGAATCCGGAGTTCGACGTGTCGTGCGTGCCCGGATAGGAGTTCTGCAACTCCATGTTGGTGACAACCGTCAGTTGCTCCTTCACCGGCTCGAGCGGGCTGAGTATCGGTGACAACTGATCGAGCCCGCCCGTGCCCTCAGGTGTCCAGCGGGCATGGTCGCACCCCATCGGGATGAAGACGAAGCCGAGCCTGCGCACCGCTTTGGCCGGCGTCTGGGCCAGGGCGGTCATCGCGGGAATCATCGCGTCGAGCAGTGGCAGCGCCAGGGTGGCCTGCATCCCCTTCAGAAACGTGCGCCTCGGGAGCGCCTTCTTCGTGATGATCATGTCGAGTTCCTCATCTGAAACGGTACGCTCTTGACTATGCCCAGGATCAGCGACGAGAAGCGGTATCCGTCCGGCTCGATGTCGCGCAGAATCGTGCGAATCGCGGGCGCGTCGTAGAACTCGACGCCCCGTCCCAGCGCGAACGTCAGCAACTTTTCAGTCACCCGGCCCACAAACAGCTCCGGACGGCTCAATATCGCTGCTTCGAGGCCGTCCACCCCCTCGAATTCGCCGACGCCGGGCAGCCCCCCGGACGCGTCCATCGGGCCGCTGTCGCCCGCATGGTCCCGCCAGCGCCCCACGGCATCGAAGTTCTCCAATGCGAACCCGACCGGGTCGATCGTCCTATGACAGCTGGCGCACACCGGGTTGCTGCGATGCTGCCTCAGCCGCTCGCGCATCGGGAGCCCGGCCCTCACCGAATTCTCTTCGAGCACCGGCACATTCGCCGGCGGTGGTGGAGGTGGCGCGCCGAGAATGTTATCCAGGACCCACTTCCCGCGAATGACCGGAGAGGTCCGCGTCGCATAGGAGGTGACGGCGAGGATGCTCCCCTGCCGCAGCAGTCCGCCACGCTTGCTGTCTTCTGGGAGCGCCACGCGCCGGAAGCGGCTGCCGTAGACGCCAGGAATGCCGTAGTGCTTGGCCAGGCGCTCGTTCAAGAAAGTGTAATCCGCCTCGAGCAGCTCGAGCACGCTGCGGTCTTCGCGCAGCACGCTGTCGAAGAAGAGCTCGGTCTCCTGCCGGAACGCCTGACGCAAATTGTCGTCGAAGTCCGGGTACAGACGGGGGCTCGGACTGACCGCCGCGAGATTACGCAGCTGGAGCCACTGTCCGGCAAAGTTGCTCGCAAAATTGTGCGAGCGCGAATCGGCGAGCATTCTGCGGGCCTGGCGCTCGAGCTCGCCGGGCCGGCCGAGCTCGCCCCGGATGGCCACGTCGAGCAGCTCGTCATCGGGCAGGCTGCTCCACAGGAAGAACGACAGGCGGGAGGCCAGCTCGAGATCGCTGATACGGTAGGCGGCGCCAGAGGCTCCCTGATCCGGTTCGAGCTCCACGCGGAACAGGAACTTGGGGTTGACGAGCACGGCGGTCAACGCGCGCCCGATGCCGGCGTCGAAATCTCCGTCGGACCGTCCTTCCCGGTAGAAGGCCATCGGCCCTTCGACATCCGCCGCGGAAATCGGCCGACGATAGGCCCGGCGCATGAGCGTAGAAAGAATCTCCTCGGCGCACGCCTCGTCTTCCTGTGGCGGGCCGGCCCCGGTCGGCGTGCAGACGAAGATGCGGCGGCGGCTCGGCGTGTCGCCGGCCCCCTGCGGCGCATACGGTCCCGTGATGGTCACCTGATAGATGGCCGGCGTCAGACGCGGATGACGCTGCTCGTTGAAGTGCGATAGCAGGGGCTGGCGCTCGGTTTCGAGCAGCGACGAGGCCTTCTTGAGGAACGTGGCCCCCACATCGTGCGGACCAGCCGTCACCCTCACCCGAAGCTTCAGGTGGCTATCGGCGAGCGCATCGTCGCCTCCGTCGGGCCGCTCGACCGTAAACGTCGCGACCGGCATCCGGTCCAGGAGCAACTGCACCGTGTGCAGACCCCCCCGGCGCCTGAGGCCCCCGATGTTCCCGGTACGATTGCGCGCGAGCCGTATCTGAATGTCGTACTCGCCGTCCTGCGCGAAGGTGTACGAGACCGAGATCCCGCCACGCGTACCCATCGGCAGGCCGGCCACATGCTCTTCCTGCGTGGTGTCGGGTGGCACGCGAATGACATCGCTCTGCAGTGACGTCTGCGTGCTGCCGACCGCCAGCCGGCTGATCTTCCGCGCCGCGGAGATGTATCGGTCCAGCAGCGCCGGGGAGAGGTCGCCGACGTTGACATTGTCGAAACCGTAGCCGCTGTCATCGGGGGGCAACAGCGCGGTGGCGTCGATATCGAGCGCCAGCAGGTCCCTGATGGAGTTCTGGTATTCGGTCCGATTGAGACGCCGCAAGGTCTCGGTGCGGCCCGGATTCGGATGCGCGGCTGCGGCCTGGTCGAGCGACGTTTCCAGCCACGACACCAAGGCTGCTCGGTCTCCAACAGGAGGCTGTGGCCTGGTAGACGGCGGCATGGTGCCCGTGCGAAGCTTCCGCACCACCTTTTCCCAGATCTCTGCGCCCTCGGCCACGTTGGCAACGTCGATCCGATCCAGCCTCAGACCCGCGGTCTCGAGCCGTTCGTTGTGGCAGGTCACGCAGTAGCGATCAATCAACTGGCGGGCGTGCAGCGCGGATGGGGGCGCACCCGCTGAGGACGATGATTGGGCGCTCACCGCCTGTGGAATCGTTTGCTGTGCGGACGATTCCGCCTGCAGGCACAGGGAGACGGTCACTGCCAACCCAACCGACAGCACTGCCTGATTCGGGAAGGTCTTGAGCGTCCTGTGTCTCAGGCGTGGCATGGCGACACTGGCCTCGTAGAAAGTCTACAGATTCCCCGGTCGGCCATAGCCTAATGTCAAATGTCTGGCAAGTCAAGAGACAACACGCCGTAACCCTTTTTTCTCGAGAGATTTACGAAATTCTGGCGAACGTGCGAACGCTGCGAGATTCGCCGTGTGATGTTGGCGATCCGGGTCATCGCCGCGAGGGCGTCGACGAGCGACGAGCATGGTCCATCCGGCACCCAGTCGATTTGCGTTGAGGGCCGCACACAGCACTGTCAACGTAGTGAAGCCGTCGGCGAGCGCCAAGCAGCTCGCGCGGGTCAGCATACCCGCCACAGACGCGTTCCGGGGCCTCCGTGGGGTAGAACCCCATTTTTGCGCAGCCTGCAAGACTCGGTCATCCGACCAAACCCGTAACCCACTGAAAATAAAGTGCCGAGGGTGGGGGGGCGTAGATCGCCCGTCGCTCCTGCCGGAAGGGTTCGACGCATTTAAGCAACAGATGATGGCCAACGAAGCCCTACACACACTCCTCTCAACGGTATCCCCCGTATTGCGTAGAGAAGACGCCGCAACTCCGCAGCAACACTGGGTCGCTCCGTCGTTGCTGGGGATGTTCGCGGCCATGATCGCCCACGACGAGTCCGAGCATCGGTCGGCGCGACAGTGCGCGGTGTGTCCGAGGCTGTTTATCTCCGGCGCCCACGCCGCCCAGTACTGCTCCAAACGGTGTCGGAACCGAGAACTCAAACGTCGGCAGCGGCGCAACCTGCGGGCAAGACCGAAGGGGCGAACGCGGCGATCGTGATCCGTGGCGAGCCGCCCAGGGTGGCCATCCCCTAACAGCTGTCGACAGTTCGACGCACCATCGTGCGCGCGCGATCCGACCTGGACACCTGTCGTCGGTCAAGGGGGGATCGGTGCACAAAAGCATAGTAGTGCTAGCGCGCTGAGGTCACCGGCGAACCCCCTCCCCCCCCCTCTTCACATTGCCACGTTCGAAGGTGCGACGGCGGAAGGTCGGCAGGTCGCGTCCGAGTGCCCGCGCCTGATGCTCGGGCCGGGTGCTCGGAGCCTGGTGCCCGCGCCTGGTGCTCGCGCCTGGTGCTGGGCCCGGTCCTGCCGTGCCTACTGTCATCGGGCAGGGCATCGGCCTGACGCGTAGGCCGCGCGGTCGCGGACTGGTTGACCAGCGGCCCACGACGTGGCTCGAAATACCTCAACGCCAAGCTCGATCACACAGCAGAAGAGAGATCGGCAGGGCAGACACCCGCCGCTTGACAAACACTATATTAAGCTATATCGTTCTATACTACAGTGGCTCGACATCTACACGCCTTCGACCTCGACGCAGAGTTGGCCGACGGGCTCACGACCCTCAAGGCCGAGCGTGGCATTCCCAAGAGTGAGCAGGTTCGGCGAGCCATCCGGATGTGGCTCGAATCCGAGGGCATCCTGAAGCCCAAGAAGCGAGCCAAGAGGAAGGGAGGGAGACAGACCCGATAGACCGTCGTCGCTCGTAGAAGCGGACCGCCGGACTGCATGAACAGCCCGACGGCCCTAGACACGTCAACCGAACCAGGCGGCTGACGGCCTGCCAGCATTATCCCGCAGTCCGTTGGCCTCCGACCAAGGAGGTCACGATGGCAACCCCATCACCGAAGGGCTTTGCAGACCTGCTGCAGAGCGCCGTCCATGAACCCGGCACGCTGTCCCAGGCGTTCCACAGCCCGTGCGGCGAGCGTCCACACGACCTGACCTGGTACGACATCATCCTCGTGAACAGCTCGGCCGGGAAGGACTCGCAGGCGATCTTCACCGAGCTTGTGCGACGCGCCGACCTCGAGGGCGTGCGCGACCGCCTCGTCGTGGTCCACGCCGACCTGGGGCGCGTCGAATGGCCTGGCACCAAGGATCTGGCCCGCCGCCAGGCCGCGCACTACGGGCTCCGCTTCGAGTCGATGGCGCGGCCCCAGGGCGACCTGCTGGCGCACATCGAGCAGCGCGGGATGTTCCCCTCCTCGACGACGCGCCTCTGCACTTCCGACCACAAACGGGGCCAGGTGTGACCGGCGTCAATCATTCTTTCCACTCGACGACAATTAAAATTCCTGGCAACTAATCCATCCGCCTCCCTCGGTCAGGGCTACGAAGTCGCTCTGTGCGGTGGCGCCCTGGCGGAGGGAGCGGACCCGGAAGAAAAGATGCGAAGCCTCCGTGGTCCGCTCCCGGAGGCAGGGCGCCACCGCGGCGCCGAGCCGCCTGGGGGCGCCCTCGATCCTCCCGAACAGGGGGGTGCTGGGGTATGGCCCGGCTTGAAAACTCGTCTCCTGGGGCATCCTCGCGGGTCGGTTTTCCCGCCTGGGCGCGGGATCATGCGTTCGGCCTCGTCGCGACCGCTGTGGCGGCCTTCACCTGGGTCTTCTTGGAGTGCTCGAGTCGATAGCTCGGCACGTTCAGTTCCAGAATGATGCTGTGATGGACGAGTCGGTCGATGGCTGCGGCGGTGGTCATGGGATCCTTGAAGATCTGCTCCCATTTCGAGAACGGCAGATTGCTCGTGAGCATGACGCTCCCGCGCTCGTAGCGGTCCGCCAACAACGTGAACAGCACCTCCATCTCCTCGCGGTCCTGCTGGACGTAGCCGAGGTCGTCGATGATGAGCGGCCGGAACTTGCTGAGCCGTTTCAGGAACCGGGCCAACCGCAACTCGCGCTTGGCCACCAAGAGCTCCTGGACCAAGAGGCTGCAGGTCGCAAAGAGCACCCGATGCCCACGATGGATGAGCTCCTGGCCGAGGGCGCACAAGAGGTGCGTCTTCCCGCTCCCCGGATTGCCGAACGCGAGGACGTTCTCATGGCGGTCGATGAACGCCCCGTCGCGCAGGGCGTTGAGTTGCACGTCGATCTTCCGGGGCAAGCGCTTGCGGTTGAACGCGTCCCAGCTTTTCTCCGGGGGGAGCCGGGACTCGCGGAGATAGCGCGCGACGCGGTTCTGCCGCCGCGCGTCGACCTCCAGCGCCACCACCTCGTGCAGATACTGCTCATAGGTCCACGAGTCGTGGGTGGCCACCGTCGCCTGCTCGCCGTAGCACTGCCGCATCGTTGGCAGATGCAGCTCCTTCAGATGCTGCTCCAGCTCGCGCGTCGGATTCGCTACCATGCCCCCTCCTCCACCGCCTCCAAGAGCTGGTCATAGGCGGTGAGCGCGACCGCCGGGATCTCCACCTCAAGCACCGGCGGCGTGTCCGGCGCGAGGTGCGCTTTCACGGCCTCGACGGTGGGTACGGCGCCGGCGCGGAGCAGGTGGCCCAAGGCGGTGTCCACGGCCGCTTCACTCCCCTGGGCGGCCAGGTGCAGGATCTGCAGATAGGCATGGCTGGCCCGCGCGAGGGTGACGGTCTGGCGCAGGGCATCGTAGGCCATGCGGAACTGCGTCGTGGGAAACAGCTCGTCGCGGTACCGGTAGTGCTCGAAGGCGCCCGGCTTCCGCACCAGCCAATCGATGATGTGCCGATACTGGATCCGGTGCGTGCCCGAGCCACGGAGGCGCGGCACCGTCTCGACGTGGCGTTGCGCGTACCACACCTGCAGCTCATCGGCGCACACGCGCACCTGGACGCGCTCGCCGATCAAGCGGCTGTCCACGGAGTAGCGATTCCCCGCGACCCGGATCAGGCTGCCGCCGGTGACCCGCACGTCCACCCGTTTCCACGCGTCCTGCCGGCCTTGCGGCAAGCGCCGCAGGTGCGGCAGTTCCTCCTGGAGACGCGTGCGGCGCCCGGCATTGAGGGTCTCGAACGTCTGCTCCAGAAACGCCTCGTACGCCTGGCGCGTGGCGAAGTCACGGCTGCCGCCCAGCAGCAGCGCTTGGTCGATCGCCTCCTTGATCCGGTGATGCCGCTGCTCGATGTCGCCGTTCTCATGGGGCTGCGACGCCTGGATCCGACGACCGTCCATCCGATAGTGCGCCAGCAGCGCCTGATACCGCCGGGTGAACACCTCGGGGTGAATCTCCTGGTGTACCGCGGCGCTCAGACGATCCGTCCGATGCGCGTGCGGGGCGCCGCCGAGCTTCCACAGGGCCATTTGCAGACCCGCACTCAGGCT
Source organism: Acidobacteriota bacterium (assembly GCA_022562495.1). GTDB lineage: Bacteria > Acidobacteriota > Vicinamibacteria > Vicinamibacterales > UBA8438 > NP936. The sequence goes on along the minus strand of JADFPE010000101.1, from coordinate 861 downwards.
CTCGAAGCTCTCGGTGAAGCACACCGTCCCCCACTCCCAGTTCGAATACGGCAACACAAAGTGGTACAGCAAGTGATCGAACGGCTGGCCCTGGATCCGGATCTCCAGGGCGGTCATGTAGGTGAAATCCGATTGCCCCAGGGCGCCCGGCTCATACCGCTGCTCGAAGAACACCTCCTTCGGGCGCCCCGCCAGCGCGCGCCAGCGCTTGACGCGTCGCTGCAGCGTGCGGAGCTGACCGTCCTGAAAGCGACCCGGCTGCCGGCGTTGCAAGTCCGCAAACAGCGTCTGGGCCTGCAGCCCCGGCGTCGCCTCCAGCTTAGCCCGTACGTCGTCCCACACCTCCGCGAACGGATCCGGCCGTGTCTGCCAGTCGTGCAGCCGCCGCACCTCGCTGGGCAGCTTGCCCAACCGCCGGTACTTCCGAGCCGTCCGCTCGTCCATCCCAGCCTTCGCTGCCGCCGTGGACAGCGTGGCCTCTTGATTCAGTAACGTCATCAGCGTCCTCACCTGACGGTTCGTAACCAATCCAAACTCCTTTCGTTACCAGAGTTTGGATTGTTGTCCGACCGTCGACACACCGGACTTTCTAATTGTCGCCAGGCGGGAATTCTAATTGTCGCTGATCACACCCGCCGCAGCCCATACCGGACGTACACCCGCACGCCGCCAAAATCGAGGTGTCGCCAGCGTCGGGCCGGCAGCGTGTCGTAGCGGCCACGTCGTTTCTTGCAGCCCGAACAGCGTGGCGCTCGCCACGACGGGCGCACCTCGATCACCAGCGCGCCATCCTCCAGCGCGAAGCCCGTGACCAGCAGGTGCTGTATTCCCAGAAGCTTTTTCAGTAACGTCGTCACGCGC
>JADFPE010000004.1 GCA_022562495.1 Acidobacteriota bacterium | reverse complement strand
TTCCGGTGCGGGCTTTGGTTCAACAGCGGGTGCCGGCTGCGCATCTGCCATAGCGATCCATTATTGCCGATCACCGGAATCGGGGTGGGACGGCAGGGACGGGCTGCTGGCTTGTGGCGGGCAGCCGTGAGTAAAGGCCCTGGGCCACCGTGATCTGTGGGCTTCTGTGGTCGCAAGGCCCTTCAGGGCTGTCGTGAGGGTTGCGTTCCAGACGCGCACCCGCAGCCCGCAACCTGAAGCCACCAAGCCGGCTATCGGTTCTTTCCAGCCGGTCTAGCAGCCCGTGGTGAAAGTCCAGCTGCATTCGACCGGCGCTGCATCCCGCCTGGCTGCGTTGCTTCTCGGTCGAATACTGCCTGTATGCTCCCTCGGCGCGTCTTGCCAATCGGGCGCAGCACCGGTCTCGGTGCCACGCAGGACTTTCACCACGGACTGCTAGAACAGCCAGCCTTTGAGCATTTGCAGCCCGATCAGCAGGACCATCGGCGAGAAGTCGAGACCGCCCATCGAGGGCAGGGCGCGGCGGAGCGGGCCCAGCACCGGTTCGGTGAGCGCGTGGACGAACCGCGCGATCGGGTTCGAGGGCGACAGCTGCATCCACGACATGACAATCGCGACAAACACGATCAGTGAGTAGAGGTCGATGATCTGTATCAGGATCATTGGGAGAGTCTGACGCCTAACGACCAGACGATATTCTAGGTGCCGGCGGTGCGAATCGTCTCGTAGGTCAGCGTGCCGTGTTCATCGAACCATCGGAAGGCGGCGACCGGCTCGTCTCCGGGGGTCACGGTGACCTCCAGAAAGCCCCCGGTCGGTTCGGGCGACGTGAACGGCTGCTCGATCAGCGCGTCCGGGTCGTTCGAGTCTGGGTCGCCCGGGTACCGGCCCAGCCGGGCGTTGGCGTCGACCAGCGCACCGGTCGAGAACTCCTCGAAGCCGCGCGGGTGGATCGAGTGGTATTGCCAGTGCCGGTCGCCGGTGATGATGTAGAAGTCGTTGTTGAGAAAGTCGTGTTCCTCCAGCCAGTCGAAGAAGGTGTCCCGCTCGAACTGAAAACCTTGTGGATTCGAGTGGTTGTCCCGCTTCAAGGGGTCGTGGCCCGCGGCCTGCCGGCCTGCCTGGTTGGCGTCGTCCGGACCGATCATCGGGGTCGGCGAGATCAGGATCTTGAAGGTGGCGTCGCTCTCGAGCAGCGTCCGCTGCAGCCAGGCGAGCTGCTCGGCGCCCCACAGCGTCTTGTCCGGTCCCTGCGGCATCATATTGGGGCTGCGGTAGTCGCGCCCCTCGGTGAGCCAGATCTGCAGATCCCGTGACACGCGATGTGTGCGGTAGGTGAGCGGGTTCGGATCGTTCGGGTCGACCACCGGCACCTGCTCCAGGAACGTCGCGGCCCCCAGCGCGGGGGAGGGATCGGGCTCGGTGTCGACCGTGTTGTCGGTATCGTTGTAGCGGTAGTCGTGGTCGTCCTTCTCCCAGTAGGTGGGTACCGCGGCGAACAGATCGATCATTCGCGGTTGCACCAGCTGTTCGTGCCACTTCTGTCGCATGAAGGCTTGCGTGCGCTCGAACCGTCCGAATGGCACGTCATAGTAGACGCTGTCGCCGGTGGCGACGAAGAACGCCGGTCGCTTGTCGAGAATCGTCTCGAGCGCCGGGTAGCCCAGCAGCTTGTCCTCGGGCGAGCCGGCGCGCGGACCGTCTCCGTAGAACCGGGCGTAGTTCATGCCGGTGACGACGACGAAGGTCACCTCCGTCGCACCATCGGCGCCGGGCAGGGTGCTGAACGATCGGGTCGGACCGACACGGGTGTTGTCCTGGCCCGGGCCGTACCGAAGGCGATAGTAGTAGCGCGTGCCCGCTCTCAGCCCGTCCATTTTCGTCTGGACGATGAAGTCCCGCTCGGCCGTGGCCTCGAGCCACGGCGACTCCATGGCATCGGCGAAGCTCTCCGAGCTCGCCAGCTCGAACCGCGCCACGCCCGGGGCCCCCGGGACGTCGCCGTCGACGATGACCGCCTCGGTGGTCAGCCGCGAGTGCAGGATCACGCTGTCGGTGGTCACCTCGCCCGCGATCTCACCCTGGCCGTTGGTGATGGTGATCGGCTCGGGCTCGGGTTCCGCCGCGCACCCCGCGAGCAAGGCGCCGAAGATGGTCAGCAGGATGAGTCTTTGCTTCATGGTCGTCTCCCGGTCGCCGCTCATTATAGTGCCCGCCCCGTGTCGGGCGACCGCCATTCGGCCGGTAGCTGGGTGCACGAGCCGAGCCGTGGCCGGCACCTCATGTGCCACCAGGTGCTACATCATGACCAGCCTGGTGCTTGCGCCACTAAGTGTTGGTCGTGTGACGCTAAGACGTTACGGTGCACTAAATTACAGCCGATATAGCGCTTGTGACCTGTGCTGTGTCCAGAATGTGGCGTAACCGCATTCCTTGCAAGGGGATACGCTCACACCACCAACAGTGGACGGCGCAAGCACCGAACCTTCTTGTTAGGTCAACTGCAACCCGAATGGCGTGAAGACTTCGAAGTCGGCGGAGTTGCGGGAGGCCAGTGGCGATTCGCGTGATGTCGCGGCAGCGGCGACCATGGCGTCGACCCGGAGTGTGCGCCGGCGGCCAGTGGCGTTGAAGAGCCGTGCAGCCTCTTCAGCTTGTGCGTCATCGAAGGGTAAGATTTCGTGAAGGACCGCCCGCATCGTTGACACATGTTGTGCGTCGACCGGACCACAGAGGAATTCATACCACACGATCGCCGGAACATACAGACGCTTGCCGGACTCCGCCCAGTCGATCAATCGCTCGGCTTCGCGACTGCCGGCCACAAGCGCCATGATCAGATAATTCGTGTCGAGACAGATCACCCGTTCCTCCGCCAGTCCTGGCGGTCCGACCGGAGCGTGGCCAGATAGCCCTGAGCCTTTTCGCGCACGAGGCCCTTCCCTGATGTATGCAGAGTCTGCAGTAGCGATGCCGCGTTGTCACTCCCGCCCACGCTCTCTTCGGCGATGGCCACGGACCTCCTGACAACCTCGGCCTGCGAAACCTGCCAGGCGGCCGCCAGCCGCCTCAGTCGGGTCGCGGTCTCATGATCCAGAGCGAAGGTCGTGCGATGAGTCATCTTAGACATACCATCATGCATACCATTGTAATGTCGCGCTGTCAATTGAGAAAGTCCGGTCTCGGCGAGAAAGAAGCGCCGCAGGTGGCTCCAGGTATCGACTTTTTCCGGCTTGATTCTCGGGTCGCGCACCGTATCCTGCCTTGCATCTGTGGCTTGCGCATCACGGTCTCCGACGTTCTCGACTACCTGGCCTCGGGCATGTCGGAGGAGACGGAAGGTCGATCGACAGCGACGCGAAGGCGGAGGGTGGCGTCGTATAATCGAGGTTCCTCTGTCAGAGGCTGGAAAGACCGTGGGGCGCAGGCGACGGACCAAGGGCACCAAGCAACGGACCGCAACACCTGCGTCGCGGAGCACTCTGGGTCGGTCGCCGCGCGTCTGGGCCGTGGCGGTGCTCGCTGTTGCCGTCCTCGTCGGTCTCTGGACGCTGCGCTCCGCCCCCGCCTCGCAGGCATCTCCTGCACGCGCGGCGTCGGCTGCGGTGGTGGCCGAGTCGCAGGGGGTGGTGCGGACGCTCCGGGTCGACGTGCTGCGCGAGCTCACGCATGAACGGGATGCGTATATCCAGGGGCTCGTCTGGTGGAACGACCAGTTGTTCGAGAGCACCGGGCGCTATGGGGCGTCCACCCTCCGGCGGCTCGACCCGCAGACCGGCCGGGTGGAGCAGCGTATCGACGTGCCCGAGCAGTACTTCGGCGAGGGACTGGCGCTTGTCGACCGTCGCCTCATCATGCTCACCTGGACGGCTGAGCGCGCCTTTACCTATGACCGCGACTCGTTCGAGTTGGGGGAGACCTTCCGGTATTCTGGCGAGGGGTGGGGGCTCTGCTATGACGGCGACCGGCTCGTGATGAGCGACGGCAGCGACCTGCTCACGTTCCGCGACCCGGACACGTTCGAGCAGATCGGCGAACAACGCGTGCGTCTGCGCGGGCAGCCGCTGCATCGGTTGAACGAGCTGGAGTGTGTCGACGGGGTGGTCTACGCCAACGTCTGGGAGGAGGACTTCCTGGTTCGCATCGATCCCGAGACCGGCCGGGTGACCGACTACATCGACGCGACCGGCCTGCTGCAGGGCGCAGACCGGACCGGCGCCGAGGTGCTGAACGGTATTGCCTACGACCCGACCGCCGAGACCTTCTACATCACCGGCAAATGGTGGCCGAAGATGTTCGAGGTCCGCTTCGTCGAGTGAGCGAATGCTCTGAGGAGTCAGAAGGCAGAAGTCAGGAGAGAGCCGGATCGCTTCGCCAACTTCGGCTTCACCAGGACGCGCCCGCGCTGACCCGGTGCCGTGTAGCTTCCCGTTTGGCTTCTTCCTCCTGCCGCCTAATCCCGACCGTCAGGGTGCCCGTCATAAGACGGTCGTCAGCTTGACAAACACCGTGTGCCCCTGGTTCGACCGTGCACCGAACTCCGCCGTCCCGCGCTGGTAGGCGATCTGCAGTGTGCCGAACGGCGGCAGATACCGGTAGACGAAGACCGCCTGCACGTTCCGCCGGTCGATCGTCGAATTGGTCTGGAAGAAGACACGCAGAAACAGGTCCGGGGTGAAGAACTGGTTGGCGCGGATGACGTGGATCCAGGTGCTCTCGTTCTCCGGGTCCGGGTCGAGCTCCAGCCGCTGCAGCTCGTACTCGGCCGAGAGCTTCTCGGTCACCGTGTAGGTCGCGGCGGCGGTCCAGAGCTGGAAGTCGGCGTCGAAGTTCCGGCCGAACGCGAAGCCACCCCGCACCGACTCGTAGGACCGCGTGTTGTAGCCGAGCTCCAGCTCCGTCTGCCGGTTCCGGAAGTCCTTCTCGAACCGCTTGAACTCCTCGATGTGGCTGAACCCCGTCGTCCAGCGATTGCGCCAGTCGACGCTCACCGACTGGTCGGTGACCCAACTGCGCAGCACCGCCGTCTGTCCCCAGTAGATGTTGTTCTCGGACACGTAGTTCACACGTTCGATGGCGCCGCTCCGTACCCAGAACGTCTTCTCGACCGCGCCGTCCAGCTCACGACGGTCATCATCGCGAATGAAGCCGATGACGTTGACGTTGTCAGCGAACCGGTCGCCCAGATGCGTGTAACGCACGTGCGCGTGGCCGGTGGCCGAGTCGTAGGACGGCCGGACGAAGAACGCGACAGTGCCGCGTCCGTACTCGCCGTAGCTCTTGACGAACTGCCCGGTGAACCCGAAGGTCTCGGTGAAGAAGAGGTTCGCGTCGATCTCGGCCGACCCCTGGTGGCGACCGTCGTGCGAGCGGTCGGCCAGCAGGAAGCCGATGTTCGAACGTGACGCCACATCACGGCGCACCCGTGCCACCGTGTAGCTCGTCCCGTCGCCCGAGCCCGGCAGGTCGCCCTGGGTGGACAGCGCTGCGAAGCTCCACGCCCCTTGCTTGCCCAGTATCTTGGCGCCGCCCGAGATGTCGCCGATGCGGCGCGAGTAGAACGTCTGGATCCGCTGGTTGAACAGCTCCTGCCCTTCGAGAAAGAACTGCCGCTTCTCGGTCAGGTTCAGCTCGAACCGCGTCAGGTTGATCTCTTCCTGGTCCGCCTCGATCGTCGCGAAGTCGGGGTTCAGCGTGGCGTACGCCGAGGTCTGCGGGGTGAGGGCGTAGCGGACATCGAGCCCGAACGACGCCTCCGGCGCGCGGCCCTCCTGCGCTTCGGACAGCGCATACGGAATCACCTGGTGCCGCCGCGCCGGCGGCGGCACGTCCAGACCGACGAGATCGCCGGCCTGCGACATCCGGCCCCAGTGGTCGACCGGTCCGGACCAGTAGCTGCGTTCCAGTGTCCGGCGGCGGCTGCGCGCGAAGTTGATGCCCCAGGTCGTGTCGTCGCCGGCGGCGTATTGCAGCGCGTTGAACGGGATGGATATCTCGACGGTGTACCCGAAGTCGGTCAGTTGGGTTGCCGAGACCCATGGCGCGTCCCAGGTCTGGTCGTTGCTGGTCCCGTCTTCGGCCAGCCGCCCGTCGAGCTGGGTGCCCAGCACGTTGGTCATGAAGAAGTAGCCGGAGCGGCCATCATGGAACGTGTCGATGTAGATCTGCACCGAGTCGTCGTTCCAGAGCTGCGCATCGCGCTGTGTCATCTGCGCCAGCAGCGGCTCCGGGTCGTACGCCCGGAAGGCGACATAGAGCTGCGCATCGTCGTAGAGCACCAGGACCTCCGTCTCGAGCTCGGCCGGTTCTCCACGGTTCGGCTCATACTGGATGAAGTCGGCCACACGCGCCGCCTCCCGCCACTCGTCGACGTCGATCACACCGTCGATGGTGGGCGGCGAGGCCGTCTTGACGGCCGGCATCGTGAAGGGACCGGTGGCCTGCGCTTGCGCGGTCGCTGCGGATCCCCACAGCGCGACGAGCACCATGACCAGCAGCCACCGGCGTTCGAGACCAGGTCTCATGGGGGGTCGGTCGCGGAACGGCATCTCGACCCATCATAGAAGATCGGGTATTCCCTCACGTGGACACCCCCGCGTAGCGACGCGGAGGCAATGATCGTCGGGTGGTTTGAGGAGGGGTGTCGCTAGCCGTCCGTGGTGCAAGGCCCGCGTTGGTCGCAGCGGGACTTTCCCCATGGACTGCTATGATGCGAATTCCGAACAACTAACGTGTGGAGGAGCGGCAATGACACGCAAAGCGATCGCGGTGTCGGGTCTCGTCGTCGTGCTGGCCATCCCGACGCTGGCCGCCGCGCAGCCCCAGCTGACGCTCGACTGGCCGGCGATGGCCGACCGGCTCGTCACGCAGCTGGCGCTCGAGCCGGGCGAGCGCGTGTTGCTGGTCGCGGCCCCCGGGATGTTCGACGACCTCATTCCCCACCTGCGGTACGCCGTGATGCGGGCGGGAGGTGTCGACATCGGCGTCATCGACGTGTTGAAGGAACCGTTTCCCGAGCACTGGGACACCGGTGTGTTGACGGCCGGCGCCGCGCCCTCGCGCGAGGCCTATCGGTCGATGCTGGCCGAGGTGGATGTCGCGATCATGCTGCCGGGCGCGACACCCGGGCATCCCGCCTATGCCGCGCTGCAGGACCTGCTTCGAGCCGGGCACGGCCGGACCGTGCACTTCCACTGGGTCGAGAACGGCAGCGCCTTCCCGTTGCCGGGTCAGCCGCTGCCGCCACGTCATGTGATCGACGCCACCTACCAGCGGGCGTTGCTCGAGACCGACTACGCGGCCCTCGCGGCGGCCCAGCGGCGGTTCGCGTCGGCGATGCGGGGTCGGGAGATCCGGGTGACGTCGCCCCTCGGCACCGACCTGCGGTTCCGGATCGGAGACCGGCCGGTGAACTTCCAGGACGGCGACGCCTCAGCGGCGCGCGCCGAGGGTGGCGTCATCCTGATCGACCGGGAGATCGAGCTGCCGGCGGGCGCCATCCGGGTCGCCCCGATCGAAGAGAGCGTCGAGGGCACGATCGTGTTTCCCCTCTCCCAGTGGGATGGTCGTCCCGTCGATGGCCTGACCATCCGGATCGAGCGCGGTCGCGTGGTCGGCGTCACTGCCAGGACAGGGCAGGCGGCCGCCGAGGCGGAGCTGGCGGGCGTGCCCGAGGAAGCCCGCGCGTTCCGCGAGTTCGCGCTCGGGTTCAACCCGCTGCTCGCGGTCCCCGAGCGGAGCCCCTGGATTCCCTACTACGGCTACGGCGCCGGTGTCGTGCGTCTCTCGCTGGGCGACAACTCGGAGCTGGGGGGCAACGTCGGCGGCGGCTACGTCCGCTGGAACTTCTTCACCGGCACGACCGTGACGGTCGGCGACGACGTCTGGGTGCGCGACGGGCGGCTGGTGCCGCCGGAGCGCTGAGCCGACCCCGTCGCCCATCGATTAACGAGTGGGTGTTATGGCCGTGCCATAAATGTTTATGGCAACCATGACCATTCGGGGGACCTACGCCCTCGATGTCGACACGGTTCGCCGGCTCGAGGACCGGCGCCTGCGCGCGTTGATCCGGGATGGGAAAGAGCTGTCGATGAGCGCGATCTGCCGGGCGGAGTTCTGTTGCGGGACGGTCGAAGAGTCGACGCTCGATGTCGCCGTGCGGCTGGTCGGCGAGCCGGTGCCGTTTCTTGCCCGGTACGCTCGAACGGCCGCTGCGCTCTTCAACCAGTGTGCGCGTCGGCGTGGGTCTCTGGTCGACTGCATGATCGCGGCAACCGCGGTCGAAACGGATGCGACCATCGCCACCTGCAACGCCGCCGATTTCAGCCGCTTCGAGCCCGCCGGCCTGAGCGTGCTGTCGGCAGAGTGAGGACAGGCGCCGAGCGTGCTGATTGGCGAGAGGCGCTGGTCACGACGAGTGGGACAACGACGGTGCCAGAGCGCCCAAAGCCTAGAGCCCACAGCCCAAAGCCGACCGGCGGTCGCAGACCTTCGCCGACCTTCACTGCAGTAAGATCCTCCCAATGACAACGAGACCTCTACGACGATTTCTGACACCTGCGTCGGCGATGGCGGTCGCCGTGCTGCTGGTCGTCGCCGCCGGGTCGGTCCAGGCGCAGCGGCGCAACCGCAACCACTGGACCACTGACGCCGACATCGGGCGCGGCGAGGGCCCGGTCGACGATCAGGCCTTGCGGGACGCGCCGACCAACCCCGCCGAGTGGCTGCACTACGGCGGCAACTACGCCAGCTGGCGACACAGCCCGATCGAGCGTCTCACGCCGGCCTCGGTCGGCGACCTGAAACTGGCCTGGATGGCACAGACCGGCGTCCCAGGGCAGCTCGAGGCGTCGCCGGTCGTCTACGACGGCATCCTCTATCTGACGTCGGCGCGCAACCGGCTGCTGGCGCTCGACGCACAGACCGGCGAGCTGTACTGGCGGTACGACCATCCGCTGCCCGACGACCTGCGCATCTGCTGCGGCCCGGCCAACCGGGGCGTGGCGATCGCCGGCGACGTGGTCCTGATGGCAACGCTCGACGCGAAGATGGTCGCGCTCGACCGCAAGACCGGCGAGATCGTCTGGGAGACGACGATCGATGACTATACCCAGGGTTTCAGCGCCACCTCGGCGCCGCTGGTGGTTGGCGACATTGCAGTAATCGGCGTCGGGGGCGGCGAGTACGGGGTGCGTGGGTACTTCGATGGCTACGACGTGGCGACCGGCGACCGGCGCTGGCGGCACTACACCGTGCCGGCGGCGGGAGAGCCGGGCGTCGAGACCTGGGCCGCCGAGTCGTATCTCCACGGTGGCGCGGCCACGTGGTCGACCGGGAGCTACGACCCCGACACCGACACCCTGTTCTGGACCACCGGGAACCCGAGCCCGGACTGGAACGGCGACGACCGCCTGGGGGACAACCTCTACAGCGATTCGGTCATCGCAGTCGACCCGTCCACCGGCGCGCGCAAGTGGCACTTCCAGTTCACGCAGCACGATGTCTGGGACTACGACGGCAACTCGGAGATCTGGCTCGTTGACGTCGAGATCGATGGCCAGCAGGTGCCGGCGCTGGCGCAGGCGAACCGCAACGGCTATCTGTATCTCCTGGACCGGCGTGACGGCCGATTCCTGCGGGCCACGCAGTATGCGGACCAGGTGAACTGGGGCACGGTCGGCGCCGATGGCCGGTCGACGGTCGACCCGGCGATGATGCCGGCCGAGAACCCCGAGGTGCGGGTGTGCCCCGGTCTGGCCGGTGGCAACAACGCCGCCTACGCCGGCGCGGTCAACCCGGATCTGGGGCTGGCATTCGTGCCGGTCATCGAGAGCTGCATGATGTTTCGCAAGCGGCCCGCGGTCTTCCGCCCCGGTATCCCGTTCTTCGGCGGGTCGCCGGTGCAGGTGGACCGGAACGACGGCAACGCCTACGGACACCTCAGCGCCATCGACCTGGCAACCGGGGAGATCCGCTGGCAGTATCGCGACCCCTACCCGATGATGGCGGGGGTGCTGAGCACCGCCGGCGGGTTGGTCATCACCGGCAACGCGAGCGGCGAGATCCTCGGTTTCGATGCCCGGACCGGCGAGGAGGTGTGGCGGGTCCAGACCGGGTCCGGCATCCGGAGCCATCCGATCGCCTACGAGCTCGACGGCACGGTCTATCTGGCGGTCGGCTCGGGCGGCGGCGGAGTGGTCCAGCAGGCCAGCGGGAACCCGCCGTCGGTGCCGCTCGGCAGCTCCTTGCTGGTGTTCAAGCTGGAGGAATCGTGAGGCTGCTACCGAAGCTGCGCGTCACACCGACATGCGAAGACGGGGCAGCCTTGCCAGCAGACGCGTTTTTTACAGTCCCGCTACGCAGGGGCAGACATCTCCGCGTGTCATGAACACGTTCTTCAAACGCTACGATGTCAGCCCTGGGAGATGTCTACTGTTCGTGCTGCTGCTCGTCGTCGCTGCGAGCAGCTTCTTGCGGGCCAGCCAGCCGGCCCAGAACCGGTTCGCGGGGGACGTGGCGGCGATCGAGGAGGGGCGGGAGCTGCTCGAGTCGGTCTGCGCCGGCTACTGCCACTCGCTCGAGGAGGGCGAGAGCACCGATGCGCCCGATCTGTTCGACTGCGAGTGGTGGCATGGCGACACCGACGCCGACCTGTTCCGGGTCATCAGTGACGGGGTGCCGAATACCCGGATGCAGAGCTTCGGCGGACAGTTTCCCGACGACGACCTGTGGCGTCTGATCGCGGCGATACGGGCCGGTTCGCGCTGTCACGAAGACGACCCTCAGACGACCGGGACCCCCAGATGAGGGGGGAGTGCGTCAGGTCGTTGCAGGCGTTCGGCTTGTGCTATGCTGCCCTCAGGGTCAGGGGTTGCCGTGCTTCCACGAGCGCGCCCAGTTGACCTTGCCCGCCTTGCGGGGCGCGCCGACACGACCGGCTCCTGACCGGCCATTTCCCCTGGAGCAGTTGCTTGCGGCCACGGTTTTTCGTGCGCGCGGGTGTGATCGCGACGACGCTCCTCGGCGTCGGATGGGGAGCGTTGTGGGCGGCCGAGCGAGCGGCGCCGGCCCAGCGGATCACGGTCGAGACCTCCGCCCCGCGCCAGCTGATCCTCCGCCGGGAGGACTTCAGGCCGACGCTCAAGAACCCGAGCGCCGACGCCCGCGAGTTCTTCTTCACCCGCGCCATTTACAGCGGCGGCGGCTACCGCCGGGGCTGGGGCTCCTGGGCGACCGACTACCCGAAAGCCGACCGGCAGTTCCTGACCATCATCGGCCGGCTGATCGACCTCCTCGACGCCTACGAACGGGAAAACGCGGTCCGGCTCGACGACCCCGACCTGCGTAGGTTCCCGTTTCTCTATGCGCTCGAGGTCGGGCACATGTACATGACGGAGGCGGAGGTCAAGGGGCTCCGCGACTATCTGCTGGCCGGCGGGTTCCTGATGATCGACGACTTCTGGGGTACCTGGGAGTGGGCGAACTTCGAGGCTGAGATCAAGCGGGTGTTGCCCGAGTATCAGATTGTCGAGTTGTCTCTCGACCATCCGGTCTTCAACACCGTCTATAACATCGAGGAAATCATCCAGGTCCCGAACCTCGGCAACGCGCAGTGGGCCGAACGGGGCGGACGGACCTGGGAGCGGGACGGCGTCGTGCCGCACGTGCGCGGCATCTTCGATGAGGACGGCCGGTTGATGGTCATCATCAACTGGAACACCGACATCGGTGACGCCTGGGAGTGGGCCGAGCACCCCTACTACCCGTTGAAATACTCGACCTACGCGATCGAGATCACCGTCAATATCATCGTCTACGCGATGAGTCACTAGCAGTCCGTGGTGAAAGTCGCGCGTCGCACCGAGGGTGGCGATGCGCCGGTCTGGCAAGGCGAGACGAGGGAGCATACCGGCAGTATTCGACCGAGAAACAACGCAGGCAGGGCGGATGCAGCGCCGGCCGAATGCAGCGGGACTTTCACCACGGGCTGCTAGAGCATGCCCAAGGAGGCGGGAGGCAGGGGGTAGGAGGCAGGAGAAACTGGCTGGTCCGCCGAAGCCTTGGCGCAGGCGGACGGGCGTCGCCAACTGTATCAGCCACTGTGACCCTGGGGCCGTGAGCCCCCTTTGGATCCGGGAGTCGGGCCGAGGTGATCGTGAGCTGGCCAGTTGGCTCGCGTCGCTGTCGGCCCGGTCGTGTCTTTCACTATGTTCGATTCGCTGTTCGAGTTTCTCTTCAAGTACCGGCCGCTCGTCTTCGAGGAAGGCGATCTCGCGTTCCGGCCCACGGTCGCGACGTATCTGGCGGGCATGGCGATCGTGGTGGTCGGGGTCGTCACCTTCCGCACCTACCAGCGTGTCCGCGCCAACAGCCGTCCCCTCGACCGCGCGGTGCTGACCGGCATCCGCTTCACGATTCTGGCCCTCTTGCTGCTGTGTCTGTTCCGCCCGGTGCTGGTGCTGTCGCTGGTCGTGCCGCAGCAGAACTTCCTCGGCGTGCTGATCGACGACTCGCGCAGCATGCAGATCGCCGACCGTGACGGCGAGACCCGCGCCGACTTCGTGACCCAGCAGTTCGGCGGCCCCGAGAGCCCGTTGCTGGCCGCGCTCGCCGACAAGTTCGCCTTGCGGTTCTTCAGCTTCTCGTCCACGACCGACCGGATCGAGGCGGTGAGCGACCTCACCTACAGCGGCACCCAGACGCACCTGGGGCAGGCGCTCACCCGCGCCCACGAGGAGCTGGCCGGGGTCCCGCTGTCGGGGCTCGTGGTGGTCACCGACGGGGCCGACAACGCCGACGACCCGCTGGGGGACGCGTTGTTGCCGCTGCAGGCGGCCGGCGTGCCGGTCTTCACCGTCGGGCTCGGGCGCGAGGAGTACTCCCGTGACATCCAGTTGAGCCGCGTCGAGACGCCCCGGTCGGTGCTCAAGGGGGCCGCGCTGGTGGTCGACGTGGTAGTGGCGCAGACCGGGTATCGTGGGAAGACCGTCACCCTGCAGGTGGAGGACGAGGGACGGATCGTGGCCGACCAGGAGGTGATCTTGCCGGCCGACGGCGAGCCGACCACCGTGCGGGTGCGGTTCAGCGCCTCGGATGCCGGCCCACGCCTCTTCAGCTTCCGGATTGCGCCGGAACCGGACGAAATGGTCACGCAGAACAACGTGCGCCATGTCCTGATCGTCGTGGAGGACACGCGCGAGAAGATCCTCTACTTCGAGGGTGAGCCCCGCTGGGAGGTGAAGTTCATTCGACGGGCGGTGGCCGACGACCAGAATCTGCAGCTCGCCGTGTTGCAGCGGACCGCCGAGAACAAGTTCATGCGGTTGGTCGAGGACGACGAAGACGGCGAGGCCCTGCTGGGCGGGTTCCCCCGCACGCGCGAGGAGCTGTTCCGCTTTCGCGCCATCATCCTGGGTGGCATCGAGGCGAACTACTTCACCCCCGACCAGCTGCGGATGATCTCCGACTTCGTCAGCGAGCGCGGCGGCGGTCTCATCATGCTCGGCAGTCATCGCACGTATGCCGAGGGCGGCTACGCCGGGACCCCGGTGGCCGACGTGCTGCCGGTGGTGCTCGACGAGAGCGCCGCCGACGGCGAGTCCAGTTTCTTCATCGAGACCGTCGTGCGACCGACGCGAGCGGGCGCGACCCATCCGTCCACCCAGATCGCCGACACCGAGGAGGCCTCGAGCGCGCGGTGGCTCGAGCTGCCGGCGATCACCCTGGTGAACGCCATCCGCGAGGTGAAGCCGGGCGCGACCACGTTGCTGACGAGCGACGACGAGTCGCTGGTGGTGTTGGCGTTCCAGCGCTATGGCGCCGGCAAGTCGCTCGCCTTCCTGGCCCAGGACTCCTGGATGTGGCAGATGCACGCCGACATTCCGGTCGACGACCAGACCCACGAGATCCTGTGGCGGCGGTTGCTGCGCTGGCTGGTCGACGGCGTACCCGACCAGGTGGTGGCGGAGGTGCCCAAAGACCGCGTGGAGCTCGACGAGACGGTGACGCTCGAGGCCGAGGTCAACGACGCCAGCTACGAAGAGATCAACACCAGCCAGGTGTCGGCCTGGATCACCGACCCGGACGGGGAGCTGAGCGAAGTGCCGATGGACTGGACCGCCGACCGGGACGGCGAGTACGCCGCCAGCTTCACGCCCCGCAAGGAGGGGCTCTACGAGGTGCGGATCGAGGCGACGACCGACGGCGAGCTGCTGGGCACCGACACCGCCTACTTCCGGGTCACGCCGAGCGACTCCGAATACTACGACTCGACGATGCGGGCGCCGCTGCTCGAGCGGGTCGCCGAGGAAACCGGTGGCCGGTTCTACACCACCGACACGGTGGACTCGCTGGTCGACGACATCCAGACGGTTGGTGGCGGCGTGACGGTGATCGAGGAGCGGGATCTGTGGGACATGCCGGCGCTGTTGTTGCTCTTGTTCGTGCTGGTGCTCGGCGAATGGGGGTATCGGCGCGCGCGGGGTCTGGCATGAGCCGTCGTGGCGTGCCGTGGCTCGCTGTTCTGCTGGTGCTGCTGGCCGCCCCGGTGGTGGCGCAGCAGACTCATATCCTGGTCATCACCGGGCTCAGCGGCGACCCGGCCTACGCGGAGGAGTTCCACCGGTGGGCGACGACGCTCATCGATGCGGCGACCGACCGCTACGAGCTGCCGGCCGAGAACGTGATCTACCTGGCCGAGAAGACCGACGTGGATCCGGCACGGGTCGATGATCGCTCGACTCGGGAGAACGTCGAGCGGGCGTTCGCCACCATCGCCGAACGAGCCCGCCCCAACGATTACGTCCTCGTGCTGTTGATCGGCCACGGCACCTACAGCAGCGGCGAGTCCCGCTTCAACCTGCCGGGGCGTGACCTGACTGCCCAGGATTACGCACGGCTGCTCGAGCCGTTGCGGTCGCAGCAGGTGGCGTTCGTGAACACGGCGACCGCCAGCGGCGGGTTCATCGAGGTGCTCTCCGGCGAGGGCCGCACGGTGGTGACGGCGACCCGCAGCGGCGGGCAGTGGAACGCGACGGTGTTCGGCGGCTACTTCGTCGAAGCGTTCGCCGACGGCGAGGAGGACTCCGACCAGAACAAGGACGGACGGGTGTCGGTGCTCGAGGCGTTCGAGTATGCGGTGGCGCAGGTGGCGCGCGTCTACGAGTCGGACGGGCGGCTGCAGACCGAGCACGCGCTGCTCGACGACAACGGCGACGGGGAAGGGACGCGGGAACCGGACCCACTCGTGACGGCGACCGATGGGGCGCTTGCGCGGACCATGTTCATCAGCGCCGGCGACGGCACCGGAATCGCCGGCCTGCCAGACGACCCGGCGTTGCGCACGCTCTATCAGGAGCGGCTCGAGATCCAGGAGCAGGTCGAGGCGCTTCAGGCGACCCGGGGCGGGACGGACGAGACCCGGTACCAGGCCGAGATGGAAACGCTGCTCGTGGAGATGGCGCTCAAGAGCCGCGAGATCCGCGCGATGGAGGAAGGGGAGGCGGCCGAGCCGCCGCGCTGAGACCCGATGACATGCGGTGTGAGACGGCGCGTGTCGGCCCTGGCGGTCGCGGTGCTGCTGGCAAGTGGCGCGGCGGCGGCGGTCGGGGGCCGCGCCGACACCGACCCGGTGTCCGGGCCGGAGGTCTACGACGGCCGGTTCGTCTTCGCGCGGATCCGGTATGCCTTCGGGTATGTCGGGGGCGGCTTCGCGTATCGGCCGGATCTGCCCTGGGCCCATGACTACCCGACGGCCGAGCGGAACCTGATGCGGATTCTCGAGGACATCACCCTCATCGACCCCTACATGGGGAGGGACGGTGGTGCCATCCTGATGCTCGACGACCCGGATCTGTTCATGCACCCGTTCGCCTACATGTCCGAGCCGGGCTACTGGACGCTGTCGGACGCGGAGACGGTCGGGTTGCGCAACTATCTGCGCAAGGGCGGATTTCTGATCTTCGACGACTTCCACGACGAGCACTGGTTCAATCTGGAAGCGCAGATGCGGAAGGTATTCCCGGACCTCCGCTGGATCGAGCTCGACGCCACGCATCCGGTCTATCACTCGTTCTTCGACATCGACTCGTTGGAGTTCGAACCGATGTACGCCCCAGCCATCCCGATCTTCTACGGCTTGTTCGAGGACAACGACCCGAACGGGCGGTTGCTGTCGGTGGCGAACTACAACAACGACATCGGCGAGTACTGGGAGTTCGACGGCATGGGCTGGCTGACGATCGATCTGACGAACGAGGCGTACAAGCTGGGCGTGAACTACATCATGTATGCGCTGACACACTAGACGTGCGCCCTACAGGAGTCAGAAGTCAGGAGGCAGGAGTCAGAATGAAGCCGGAGGGCTTCGCCAGCTTCAGGTTCAGTGCGCGACTGTATGCGTTGACACCTAGATGATAGGTAGCCGCGGGTCTTCAGACCCGCGGACGGACCGACCCGCTGGGGCCGGCCTGGAACAGACGAAGACGACAGCGGCCCTGCAGGGCGCTGGCTACCGGTAAGGAGAGCGGAACCGTGGACCCATTCGAGACCGAATCGACCGATCTGGAGAAAGAGGACGACATCGCGCTGGCCGACCGCATGAGAGCCGGCCGCGAGCTGATCCTGTCGGAGATACACAAGCGGATCATCGGGCAGCAGGAGGTCATCAACGAGACGTTGCTGACGCTGTTCGTCGGCGGCAACAGTCTCATCATCGGTGTGCCCGGGTTGGCCAAGACCCTGCTCATCCAGACGATGGCGCAGGTGCTCGACCTGAAGTTCGCCCGCATCCAGTTCACCCCCGACCTGATGCCGTCCGACATCACCGGCACCGACATCATCCAGGAGGACGCCGCGACCGGCGGCCGCAAGATGGTGTTCGCGCCGGGGCCGGTGTTCACGAACATCCTGCTCGCCGACGAGATCAACCGGACCCCGCCCAAGACCCAGTCGGCGCTGCTCGAGGCGATGCAGGAGCACCGGGTGACGGTCCAGGGGCGCACCTACACCCTGGAGGAGCCGTTCTTCGTCTTCGCCACCCAGAACCCGATCGAGCTCGAGGGCACCTACCCGCTCCCGGAGGCGCAGCTCGACCGCTTCATGTTCTTCATCGTCATCGAGCATCCGCCCGAAGAGGAAGAGCTGGAGGTCGTGCGGACGACGACCGGGTTAGTCGAGCCCGAGTACACGCATGCGGTCACCGGTGCCGACCTGGTCGACTTCCAGCGACTCGTGCGCAAGGTACCGGTGTCGGAGACGGTCATGCGGTACGCGCTGAGCCTCGCCCGGACCAGCCGGTTGAAAGGGGACGGCGCGCCCGAGTTCACCCGGAAGTGGATCGCCTACGGCGCCAGTGTCCGCGCCGCGCAGTATCTGATTCTCGGCGGCAAGGCCCGGGCGATTACCGAGGGCCGCTATCACGTCAGCTTCGAGGACATCCGCGCGCTGGCCCATCCGGTGCTCCGGCACCGGCTGCTGCTCAACTTCCACGCCGAGTCGGAAGGCATCACCACGGACCAGATCATCGACCAGCTGCTCGAGCTCGTGCCGGTGCCGACGTCCCAGATGTAGCCACCGAGGCCATGACCACGGTCGCGACCCCCTCGCACGGCGCGCGTTTCATCGACCCGCAGATACTGGCTCGCATCGGCAACCTGGAGCTGGTCGCGCGGTGGGTCGTCGAGGGGTTCATCACCGGGCTGCACAAGGCGCCCTATCTCGGGGTGTCGATCGATTTCGCCGAGCACCGCGCCTACATGCCGGGCGACGACATTCGGCGCGTCGACTGGCGGCTGTACGCGCGGACGGACCGGTTCTACGTCAAGCAGTTCGAGGCGGACACCAACACGAATTTCTCGGTGCTCTTCGACGTGTCGAAGTCGATGAGCTTCGGCAGCCGGGGTGTCACCAAGCTCGACTACGGGCGCTTTCTCGCCGCCTGTCTCTGCTACATCAGTACCAAGCAGCGAGACCGGGTGGGGATCGTGACCTTCGACGACGACATCGTCGAGCGCGTGCCGCCGTCGGCGAAGCACTTCGACGTGACGATGCACACGCTCGACCAGATGGACCCGGGGCGTCCGGGGGCGCTGGGGCCGCCGCTCCACAAGGCCACCGAGTTCTTCAAGCGGCGGAGCATCCTGGCGATCATCTCCGACTTCTACGACGAGCCGGAGAAGATTCTCGATGCGGTGAAACCGCTGCGGTTCGCCGGGAGCGACGTGATCATGTTTCACGTGCTCGACCCCGCAGAGGTCGATTTTCCGTACGACGACTCGACCAGCTTTCAGGATCTCGAAACCGGGCGGAAGATCCCGGTGGTGCCCGACAAGCTCCGTGAGCAGTATCGGCAGCTGGTGCAGGACCACATCCAGGCGCTCACCGAGCTCTGTAGCCAGAACCGGATCGACTACGCGTTTCTGAATACCTCGGTGCCGCTGGACCACGCGTTGTTCAAGTATCTGACCATGCGTCATAAGCTGACGAAAGCGCGCTGATGTCCTTTCTGACCCCGCTGTTCTTCGCGGCGCTCGTGGCACTCGGCGTGCCGATCCTGATCCACATGATCCAGCGCCAGCGCACCGAGGTCATCGAGTTCCCCTCGCTGATGTTCGTGCGCAAGATCCCGTTTCATTCGCTGCGCCGGCAGCGGGTCCGCCACTGGCTCCTGTTGCTGCTGCGGTGCGCCGCCCTGGCACTGCTCATCGCTGCCTTCGCGCGACCCTTCTTCCGGTCGGCCGTGCTGGTGGCGGTGACGGGTGGCTCGCGAGAAGTCGTGATCCTGGTCGACCGGTCCTACAGCATGGGCTACGGCAACCGGTGGGAGCGCGCGCGTGATGCCGCCCGGGACGTGGTGCGCGATCTGGCGCCCGACGACCAGGCCACGATTATTTTCTTCGACAGCGGCGCACAGTCGGGGGCGCGGTCGACGAGGAACCGGGCCAGCCTGCTCGCGACGATCGACCAAACGGAGCTTGGCGCCGGCACCACGCGATACGGCCCGGCGTTGCAGCTCGCGCAGGGCATTTTCGAGGACTCGGATCAGCCACGGCTCGAGGCGTTTCTGATCACCGATTTTCAACGGATCGGTGTCGACAGCGCCGCGAACACGTTGCTGCCCCCGGGGACCGTTCTGACCGCGATATCGGTGGCGGACGAGGACGAGACGGCCAATATGCTCGTCGCCGGGGCCTCGGTGCAACGCGACTTCTTCTCGGGCCGTGAGCGCGCCATCGTCACCGCGCGGCTGGCGAACCGCGGTAACGAGACGGTCGAGAACCTGCGGGTGTCGCTCGAGCTGAACGGTCGGGAGCTCGAGTCGTTGCCGGTGACGGTCGAGGCCAACAGCTCGGCCACCGTGACGTTCGCGCCGTTCACCCTGGAAGACACGGCCATGCCGGTCTCGGTGCGTGCCGAGGCGGATGCGTTGCCGCACGACAACGTCTTCCACTTCACGGTGGCCCCGGGCGATGTCGTGCCGGTGCTGGTCGTCGGCAGCGCGGGTGCCGCCGACGCGAATCTGTATCTGCGCAGCGCGCTGGCGATCGGGACGAGCCCCTCGTTCAGCGTCACGGTCCGTTCGGTGGACCAGGTGACCGCCGCCGACGTGGCGACGGCCAGGGTGGTGGTGCTGAACGACGTCGGGCTGCCCAGTGGCCAGATCGGCGCCGCGATCACGCGGTTCGTCGAGTCGGGCGGCGGACTCTGGGTCGTGCTTGGCGAACGGGTTCGCTGGCCGGGGGACGACCTCGATCTGCTGCCCGGCACGTTCGACGAGCCAGCCGATCGGGACGGTCGCGGCGGCGCCCTGGGGTTCGTCGACTTCAGTCACCCGGTGTTCGAAGTGTTCAGCACGCCGCGCAGCGGCGATCTGACGGCGCCGCGATTCTACCGGTATCGGCCGCTCGACACGCGGCCCGAGACGGCGGTGCTTGCCCGGTTCGACAACGGCGCGGCGGCGATGGCGGAGCATCTCGTCGGCGAGGGCCGGGTCTTGATCTGGACCTCGACGATCGACACTTTCTGGAACGACTTCGCACGCAAGGGGATCTATCTGCCGTTCGTGCAGAAGGTGGTGGAGTATCTGGCAGCCTACACCCCGCCCACGCCCTATCTGACGGCGGGGCAGGTCCTCGACCTGGCGCAGTATCCCGGCGCGGCGGACCTCGACCTTGTCGGCGGGAATCTCGTGGTGCGTGACCCGTCCGAGGACCGGCTGACCGTCGGCAGCGACGGGCGGGCCGGGTTCATCGAGCTGGCCGAACAGGGGTTCTATGAGATTCGCGACACCGACGCCCCCGACAGCGCACCGGTGGTGGTCGCGGTCAACGTCGATCTGGCCGAGTCGAATCTCGAACGTGTCGACCCGCAGGAGCTGGTCGCCGCCGCCACCGGGCGTGTCCCGGGCGACCGGTCGGTGACGACGGAGCGCGAGCTCCAACCGGCGGACCTCGAGCGGCGTCAGACATTGTGGTGGTATCTGCTGATCGGCGCGCTCGGGTTCCTGGCCAGCGAGACCGTCGTCTCGAACCGGCTGTCGCGGACCGAGCTCGACGCGGATGAGTGAACGCAGGAGGCAGGAGACAGGAGACAGGAGGGGCCGGAGGGCTTCGCCGACTTCCAGGAATTCAGCCGTCCTGAAGCCTGCGGGCCGGTAGTGGTCAAGTGTCAGGCGACGGCGGCTGATTCGGATGCTTTGAGCAGTACGCCAGATATACGTGATCGTGACGGGACAGTCTCATGGAACAAAAAATCGTTGCCAATGATGCACCTCGACTGGGACCCGTAGCGCCATGGCGCTGGTGGACCAGCGTCGCAGAACGCCGGGCCTATGGCTGGCTCGCCATCGTTGTCTCGCTGGTATGCGGCGTTCTGCCTGTCTGGGTCTCTCGCTCTGTCTTGCGAGATTGGGACCGGCTCGGGCAGTCGAATACACCCCTCTGGGTCCTGCCGCTCGTGTTGGCGTGCTACGCCGCCCCTGCGGTGGCGCTTCTGTGCGTGGGGCGCAGCTTGCTGAGCGGTCGAGCCAGGATCGCGAAAATCGGAGGCGCGTTCTTGGTGGGCGCGTTTGTGACGGGCGCGACGCTGTTCGCTGTTTTCGACTAAGAGCCCAAACTTGACCACTGCCTGCGGGCCGAGGCCTGCAGCCGACAGCGCAAGAATGGGATAAGATCGGATCATCCCAGCCAAAGTGAGGCCAACCATGCGGAGAACCCCCTGGTCATCGGGCAGTCGCGACGACCTATTTGACGTGATCCGGCGCGTGCGCAACCGCTGGCGGCTGCGCGTGGCGCTACGGGGGACCGCGGTCGTGGCGGCGGCCGGTGTCGCGGCGTTCCTCATCTCCGCGTATGGCCTCGAGTTCTTCAAGTTCTCCGCGGGGTCGGTCATCGCCTTCCGGGTCCTGACCTATCTGACGCTGGGCGGGCTGGTGTACTGGTTCCTGGTCCGGCCGCTCGCGCGCGCGATTCCGGACGAGCGGGTGGCGCTCTATCTCGAGGAGCACGACCCGTCGCTGCAGGCTGCGGTGCTGAGCGCGCTCGAGGAAACCAAGCGGGGGGAGCGGACCGACAGTCCCGACTATTCACCGGCGCTCGTCCACCGGCTTATCCAGGACGCCGTGGAGCATTGCCGCGAGCTCGACTGGGGGGCGGCAGTGGAGCGCGAAAAGATCCGGCGCTCGTCCGGCTACTTGGTCGGCGTGACGGCCATGGCGCTCCTTGCGTTCATCTTCGGACCGTCGTATCTGCGTGACGGAGCGTCCGCGCTGCTGGCCCCGACCGGCAGTCTCGCGGCGGCCAGCCCGTATCACATCAACGTGTTGCCGGGTGACGACACGATCGCCCGGGGGTCTGACCCGACCATCACCGCGCAGCTGATCGGGTTCGACTCGAGCGACGTCAACTTGTTCATGCGCACGAGCCCGAGCGCGCCGTTCGAGCGGGTGCCGATGATTCCCCAGGAAGGGGCGGCGGCGGCCCCCGGCGCGTTCGAGACGCTTCTCTTCGACGTGCGTGAAGAGACGACCTACTTCGTCGAGTCGGTCGGCGTCCAGTCGGAGACGTTCACTCTCGACGTCATCGACCTGCCGTATGTCGACCACCTCGAGTTCGAGTATCACTTCCCCGCCTACACCGGTCTCGAGCCACGCCTGATTCAGGACGGCGGCGACATCGCGGTCCTGCGCGGCACCGAGGTGCGGTTGCGCGTGTTCCCGACGATGCGCACGCCGGCCGGCCGGCTGGTGTTCGACGAGACGACCGCGACCGACCTGATCCGTCGTGACGACGGCGCGTTCACGGCCAGCTTCACGGTCGAGGAGGACGGGTTCTACCAGATCGAGCTGGAAGGCCCGAGTGGCGAGCTGGTGAACGCGTCGCCACGGTACACCGTCGATGTGCTGACCGACCAGCCGCCGTCGGTCATGTTCGTCAAGCCGGGGCGCGACACCACGGCAAGCGCCATCGAGGAGGTGTTCCTCGAGGCGCGGGCCGACGACGACTTCGGCGTCCGGTCGCTCACGCTGACCTACGCAGTCAACGGCGGGCCGGAGACGACCATCAACCTGTTCAACTCGGAGACGGGCGGGTTGAAGGAGATCTCGGCGGGGCACACGTTCTTCCTCGAGGAGTTCGAGCTCGAGCCGGGCGACTTCGTCTCCTACTACGGCAGCGCCGGGGACAACCAGGCAGGCGTCAACCGGGTCGTCAAGAGCGACCTCTACTTCATCCAGATCCGCAGGTTCCGTCGTGACTTCCGCGCCGCCCAGTCACAGGGTGGCGGCGGGGGCGGTGGTGGTGGCGGCGCTGCCCGGGCGCTGTCCGAGGCGCAGCGGCAAATCGTCTCGGCGACCTTCAACGTCATCCGCGACCGCGACACCTTCAGCGACGAGGACTATCGCGACAACCTCGTGTTCCTGACACTGGCGCAGGGCCGGCTGCGTGAACAGGTCGAGACGCTGTTGCGCCGGATGAACAGCCGGGTGATGCCGGCCGACCCGGCGTTCCGGTCGATTCTCGCGGTGCTCCCGCGTGCCGCGACCGAGATGGCAGCGGCCGAGAGTGCCTTGCAGGAGCAGGACGTCGATGCGGCGCTGCCGGCGGAACAACGAGCGCTGCAGCAGCTGCAACGCGCCGAGGAGGCGTACGACGAAGTGCTCGTCCAACAGGGCGGCGGCGGCGGCGGCGGGGGCGGCGGACAGAGCGCGGCCGAGGATCTGGCCGACCTGTTCGAGCTCGAGCTCGACAAGCTCCAGAACCAGTACGAGATAGTACAGCGCGGACAGCAGCAGACCTCCGACAACCAGATCGACGAGCTGATGGAGCGGCTCAAGGAGCTGGCGCGCCGGCAGGAGCAGGAGGCCGAGCGGCAGCGGCGCCGGGCCCGTGGCGGGCAGACCGCGCAGGCCGGCGGCGGCGCGGCGCAGCGCGCGCTGGCCGAAGAGGCCGAAGAGGCGGCGCGACGGCTCGAGCGGCTGGCGCGGGAGCTTGGGTCGCCCGATATGATGCAGGCGGCACGGCGTCTGCAGGCGGTGGCCGACGCGATGCTGCGGGCGGCCGCCAACGCCGACAACCAGGGCTTCGCCGAGGCCGGCGCGGCGCTCGACCAGCTGCGTGAGGTGCAACGTCAGCTGCAGAGCGAGCAGAGCGGCCGCCTGGCGCGTGACATCGAGGATGCGCAGCGGCGGGCGGCCGATCTGGCCGCGGAAGAGGCGGACATCGCCGACCAGGTCGTCGGGTTGGGCGACCTGACGGACCCGGAGCGGGTCGAGCGCATCCGACGGTTGATAGAGCGGAAGGACCGGATGGAGGCGCAGGTGGCCGATCTCGAGCGGGGGCTCGACTCGACGGCGGCCGAATTCCGTCGCGACGAGCGTGACGCGTCGCGCGCGGTACAGGAAGCGGCCAACGGCATCCGCGAGAGCAAGCTCAAGGAGAAGATCCGGTATTCGCGTGGCCTCATTCGGGCCCGTTCGCCGGAGTATGCCCGCGAGTTCGAGGAGGTGATCGGCGGCGACATCGGCGACCTCCAGCGTCAGCTGGCCGAGGCCGCCGAGGCGGTGGGCAATTCTCGCGGCACGGGGCGCGAGCAGGCGCTGGATCGCACCCGGGACCTGATGCGCTCGCTCGAGTCCCTCGAGCAGCGGATCCAGCAGGGCGGCGAGCAGGCGGCCAATCAGCAGGGCCAAGAGGGCCAGCAGGGGCAACAGGGGCAGCAAGGCCAGCAGGGTGGCGGTCAGCAGGGCGGTCAGTTTGCGGATGGACGCGGGGGTGACATCTTTGGCGGCCCGTTCGGTGGGGGTGGCCCGGGCAACCGCCGACCCGGCGTGTTCGACCCGCGGGACATCCGGCAGTGGCAGCGCGAGTTCCGGGAGCGCGGGATGGAGGCGCAAGAGTTGCAGCGGCTCCTGCGCGCCGAGAACCTCGGCGACATAGGCGACCTCAGCGAGATCATCCAGGCGATGCAGGCGCTCGACGACCCTCGCGTGTATCAGGATGTGGAGGAGATCGCGCGGCTGCAGACCTTCGTGCTCGAAGGGCTGAAGCGGTTCGAGTATCGGCTGCGGCGCGAGGTCGACGGCGACAGCGACGACCTGTTCCTGGCCGGGAGCGAGGAGGTGCCCTCCGGGTTCCGCGATCTGATCGAGGAATACTTCAAGGCGCTGGCGGAACAGCAGTAGAGCGAGTGCTCGGGTAGGCAGACGTCAGGCCGCCTTCGCCAAGGCTACGGCGAGCAGCGGCGCGAATGGAGGCGGGCAGTCAGGAGAAAGCGGGAGGGCGTCGCCCTGTCTGACTCGAGGGTTTTGGCTCGTACGTATCGGGTGAACGAACGCGGCGGGGTGCCCGCCGCGTTTGTCTTTATGAAGGCGACCCCGGCGGCGTGACACGACAGACCTGGGCGCATGTGGTCAGGCGGATTCTCGGGTGGGCGCTCGTGGCGGTGCTCCTTGTCGGTGCGACGGCGGCCTCCGCGCAGCGCTGGGGGTGGTCACGTATGCCACCCAGGTTCCCGGACGGCGAGCCGACCCATCGTCTCTTCACGTTCACGCGCGGGCTCTATCAGAGCACGCATCGTGAGCGGGGCGGCCAGGGGTGGCACACCGACTATCCGGACGCCGACATCAACTTCACGATCAGGCTGTCGGAGCTGACCCGCACGCCGGTCGGGCTCGACCGCAACAACAAGCCGGATCATATCGTCGTCCGGTTGACGGACCCGCAGCTCTTCACCTATCCGTTCCTGTTCATGTCGGATGTCGGCACCGTCTGGTTCAGTCCAGAGGAGCGGGACGGGCTGGGCGCCTACTTGCGCAAGGGCGGGTTCCTGTGGGTCGACGACTTCTGGGGACCGTTCGCGTGGGAGCAGTGGGTGGGTGAGATCGGCAAGGTGTTGCCGCCCGGTCAGTACCCGATCGTCGACATCCCGATGTCGGACCCGATCCACCATGGGATGTTCGATGTCGAGGAGGTGCCCCAGGTCCCGTCGATCCAGCACTTTCGGCGTGTGGGCGGGACGACCACGTCCGAGCGTGGCGCTCTGAGCGAAGAGGTCCATGTGCGGGGTATCTATGACGAGCACGGCCGGCTCATGGTGCTGATGACCCACAACACCGACATCGCCGACGGGTGGGAGCGTGAAGGAGAGGACTACGAGTTCTTCTATCGCTTCTCGGTGACCTCCTACGCCGTCGGGATCAACGTCCTCCTGCACGCGATGACGCATTGACGGAGGAGTCAGGAGGCAGGAGACGCTGGAGGGCGGCGACCGCGGTTGCCTGGGTGTCGTTCCCGCCGCCGACCACGATCACCGTTGCCTGACGCAGCTTCCTACCGTGACGACCACGACACCACTGCTCGAGACCGTTGAACAGGAACCGGATCGGCCGGCGCACGCGTCCGTGATCTGGATGCATGGGCTCGGCGCCGACGGGCACGACTTCGCTTCGTTGCCGCCGCAGCTCGGCGTCTCACCGGATCTGGCCATCCGCTACGTGTTTCCGCATGCCCCGGTCATTCCGGTCACGCTGAACATGGGGATGCGGACGCGCGCCTGGTACGACATCGTCAGTCTCGACGCGCGTGGACAGGACGAGACCGGTATCCGCCGGTCCGCGACGGCCATCGCAGATCTCATCGCACGCGAGGTCGACCGCGGCGTGCCGTCGTCACGGATCGTGCTGGCCGGTTTTTCCCAAGGCGCGGCGATGGCGCTGTTCACCGGGCTGCGCCACGCGGCGCCGCTGGCCGGCATCCTGGCCTTGTCGGGGTATCTTCCGTTGCACGAGTCCCTGTCGGCCGAGGCGAGCGAGGTCAACCATCGGGTCGAGATCCTGCAGGCGCACGGCCAGCACGATGACGTCGTGCCGTACCGGATCGGGCACGGCAGTGCCGAGCTGCTGCGCGCGGCCGGCTATCATGTCGAGTGGCACGAGTACCCGATGGCGCACCAGATCTGTCCCGAGGAGGTGCAGGAGATCGGCCGGTGGCTTGCCCGGGTGCTCGGTGAGGAGGCAGGAGACAGGAGTCAGGAGACAGGAGGACGTTGATGGCTTCGCCCACTTTCTTCAGACCCGGAGCGCACGTGTGTGACATCCGTGGGGCACGGCTTCAGCCTTGCCTCGCAGGCCTGTCCGCCTTCGCCAGGGCGACGGCGAGATCTTGCCGTAGTTCGCTGATACCTCGAGCGGCAGCGAACGGAGGCGGACAGGCCTGCGCCACAGCGACAACCCACGGGCACTCCGGGATAAGACGCCGGCTGGCCGGCGTGGGGATCGCGACAGCGGTCGGGCTGCTGTCGGGCTGTGCCGTCGAGAAACCAGGAGTGACCGTGTCGCCGCCACCGACCGAGAGACGCGAGGTCGTCGAGACGCTACATGGCGTCGAGATCCGGGATCCGTATCGCTGGCTCGAGGACCAGGAGGCACCGGAGACCCGTGCCTGGATCGAGACGCAGAACGCCTACACGGACACGCTGCTGCAGCCGCTCCCGCGTCGCGACGAGCTGGAGACACTGGTGGCCTCCGTGCTGAAGGTCGAAGCCATCGGTCTGCCGAACGAGCGGGGTGGACGGTATTTCTCCAGCCGGCGGCGCGCCGATGCGGACCTGTCGGTGCTGTATGTCCGGGAGGGGATCGACGGCGAGGACCGGGTCCTGATCGACCCGCATCCGATGAGCCCGGACCACACCACCAGCGTCAGCTACCTCGACATCTCGCGCGACGGCCGACTCGTGGTCTACGCGGTGCGGGACGGTGGGGTCGACGAGGTGTCGATTCACCTGCGCGACGTCGACACCGGCACGGACCTCGACGACAGGCTGCCGGCGGCGCGGTATGGGCAGGTCAACCTGACCCCGGACAAGACCGGGTTCTACTACGAGCGGTATGGAGACGTGACCCCGCGGGTGATGTTCCATGCGCTCGGAACCGATGCGAGCGCCGACATCCAGCTCTTCGGCGACGGCTACCTGCTGCATCATATTCCGGTCTCGCTGTTGTCCGATGACGGCCGCTGGCTGCTGGTCCATGTGATTGAGGGCTCGTCCGGGCCGACCGAGATCCACCTGAAGGATCTGACCACGGCGGCGCCGTTCACCACCGTCATCAAGGACGGGGTCTCCGAGTCCTGGGCCGAGTTCGCCGGCGACCAGTTGGTGATCACGACGAACCTCGACGCGCCGAACAAACGGGTGATGGTGGCGGATTTGGCCAACCCCGCGGTCGACCACTGGCGCGAGATCATCCCCGAGCGCGACGACGTGGTCATCCAGGAGGCGCGCGGGCTCGGCGGACGGCTGGCGGTGTCGTATCTGCAGGATGTCCAGCCGCATGTGGCGATCTACGAGCTATCGGGCACGTACGTGCGCGACATCTCGTTCGAGACGCTCGGGTCGGTCGGTGGCGGTGCCGGGCGCTGGACGAGCAACGAGGCGTTCTTCACCTTCCAGTCCTATCATCGACCAAACACCATCTACCGCTACGACCTCGAGAGCGGCGAGCGGACCGTCTGGGCGCAGGTCGAGGTGCCGATCGACACCGGCCGGTACGAGGTGACCCAGACGTGGTTCGCTTCGAAGGACGGCACCCGGGTGCCGATGTTCATCACCCATCGCGCCGATGTCGTGCTCGACGGCACCAACCCGACGCTGCTGACCGGCTATGGTGGGTTCAACCTGAGCCGGACACCGGCGTTCTCGTCGCTGGCGGCCGTGTGGCTGGAAAGCGGCGGCGTGTTCGCCGAGGCGAACATGCGGGGCGGCGGCGAGTTCGGCGAGGAGTGGCATCGCGACGGGATGCTCGAGCGCAAGCAGCATGTGTTCGACGACTTCATCGCAGCCGCAGAGCACCTGATCGCCGAAGGCTATACGAGCCCCGAGCATCTCGCGATCCGCGGCGGCAGCAACGGCGGGCTCCTCGTGGGCGTCGTCTCGAACCAGCGGCCCGATCTGTTCGGGGCCGTCGTGTGCACCTACCCGTTGCTGGATATGGTGCGGTATCACCAGTTCCTGGTGGCGGGCTTCTGGGTGCCCGAGTACGGGTCGAGCGAGGACCCGGAGCAGCTCGCCTACATGCTCGCCTACTCGCCGTATCACAACGTCGACGAGACGGCGCGGTATCCGGCGACGCTCTATATCACGGGTGACGGCGACACCCGCGTCGCGCCGCTGCATGCGCGGAAGATGGCGGCGCTGATGCAGGCGACGCATGGCGACGCGACGCCGATCCTGCTCCGGTATCACACCGACGCCGGGCACTCCGGCGGCCAACCGGTGTCCCAGCAGATCGAGGAGATGGTCGACACGGTCAGCTTCTTGCTCTGGCAGGTGGGGTGAGGTCATGGTGCATAAGTTCGTCATGGTGTGCGGTGTGCTCGCGCTCGTCGGCTGTCAGGGCGCCCCGGACGCCCCGGCCGATGTCCCGCACATCGACGCCGCGCCGGCCGTCGCGGCCGGGATCAGTGCCGACACGCTGCTGGCGGAGATCGAGCGGCTGGCGTCGGACGAATTCGAGGGGCGCGCGCCGGGGTCGGATGGCGAGACCCGCACCATCGACTATCTGAGAGAGCAGTTCAGCGCGCTCGGGCTCGCGCCGGGGAACCCGGACGGCACCTGGGTACAGAACGTGCCGCTGGTCGGCATCACCCCGGCCGCCGGCGACACGCTGACCGTGAGCCGCGGAGACGACATCCGGACGCTCGAGCCGGGGGCCGATTACGTGGCCTACACGAAGCGGGTCGTGGAGCGGGTCGACGTGGACGCCGAGTTCGTGTTCGTCGGGTATGGCGCGGTGGCGCCCGAGTACGACTGGAACGACTTCAAGGACGTGGACGTCACCGGCAAGATCCTGCTTTTTCTCGTCAACGACCCACCGAGCGAGGACCTGTTCGGCGGGCCGGCGATGACCTACTACGGGCGCTGGACCTACAAGCACGAGATCGCGGCCGAGAAGGGTGCAGCCGGGTCGCTCGTGATTCACGAGCCCGGTCCCGCCGGCTATCCCTGGGAGGTGGTGGGGAGCAGCCCGTATGGCGAGTCGTTCGACCTGGTGTCGGACGACCGCAACATGGGGCGCGCGGCAATCGAGGGCTGGATTCAGCGGGACGCCGCGGCGTCGCTGTTCGAGATGGCCGGGCTCGACTTCGAGACCGAGAAGGCCAAGGCGGCGCACGCCGATTTTCAGCCGGTGGCGCTGGGTGTGACCGGGCGCACGCAGGTACGCAACACCCTGCGCACGATCGATTCGCAGAACGTCGTGGCGAGGCTGCCGGGTGTCGGCGCCCCGGATGAGGTGGTCATCTACATGGCGCACTGGGACCACCTCGGCAAGGACGAGAGTTTGACCGGTGACCAGATCTACAACGGCGCCGCCGACAACGCGACCGGCACCGCCGGGCTGATCGAGCTGGCGCGCGCCTTCACCGAGGGGGAGCCCCCGCGTCGGTCAGTGCTCTTCCTGGCCGTGACCGCCGAGGAACAGGGGCTGCTCGGCTCACGCTACTACGGCGAGCACCCGCTCTACCCCGCGGCGCAGACCGTGGCGGCATTGAACATGGATGTGCTGAACCAGTGGGGTCGCACCGCCGATCTGACGGTCGTCGGCATGGGGCAGTCTCAGCTCGATGACGTGGCCGGCGAGATCGCCGACCGGCTCGGGCGCGTGCTCAACCCGGACCCGGAACCGGAGAAGGGGTTCTACTACCGGTCGGACCATTTCTCGTTTGCCAGAGCGGGAATTCCCGCCTTCTATGCCGACCCTGGGGTCGACTACCTGGACAAGCCGCCCGGCTACGGGATCGAGAAGCGGGAAGAGTACACCGCCAACGACTACCACGCGGTCTCGGACGAGGTGAAACCGGACTGGGATCTGTCCGGCGCGCTCGACGATCTGACCTTCCTGTATCACATGGGCGCGCGGCTGGCCGCCACCGACGAGTGGCCGGAGTGGAGCGCGACCAGTGAGTTCCGCGCGATCCGCGAGCAGCAGCGGGCCGGCATGTAGCGGCGCGGCGCACCTCACTGGGCGTGAGGCGTCAGACGTCCGGCTGTCGACCTGGAACGGTGCGGTGGCGCACCGGCCCGCTATTCGTTGCGGAGTGCCGCCATCGGGTCGACCCGGCTGGCGCGATGCGCCGGCACCATCACCGCCACCATCGCCACGGCGGTGAGCACCACCGGGACCGTGATGAACGCCGCCGGGTCCCACGCCTCGACCTCGAAAAGGAAGCTCGCGATGAACCGTGTCAGCCCCGAGGCGGATGCGAGGCCGATGACGACCCCGGCCATGACCAGCCGCATCCCCTGCAGCACCACCATCGTCCAGATCTGACCGGTCTCGGCGCCCAGCGCCAGGCGGATGCCGATCTCCTGTGTGCGCTGCTCGACCGAATACGCCATCAGGCCGTAGATCCCGATCGCCGCCAGCAGCAGCGCCGCCGCACCGAACACTGTCATCAGCAACATGTTGAAACGCTGTCGAGAGGTGGATCGTGACACCACCTCGTCCATGGTCCTCACATCCGACACTGGCAGGCCGCTCGCCAGCTGCAGCTCCTCCTGTATCGCGGAGCTGAGCGCCTGCGGGCTCGTCTGCGTCCGGACGATCCAGCCCATCGGCGCCAGCTCGAGGTTCATCGCATTCGCGGCGTCCGCCAGCTGCGCTTGCGGCACGTACATCCGGGGGGACGGGTCGGTGTTGAGTCCGCCGTCGCGGATGTCGGCCACGACGCCAATGATCTGCCGCTCCGGCTCGTCGGCGAATGCCGGCATGAGGCCGCGGCCGATCGTGATCCGGTCGGCCAGCGGGTCGCCGTCGGGCCAGAACTGGCTAGCCATCGTCTCGTTGATCACAACGACCGGTGGTGCCCCGCTGCCGTCACGCTCGGTGAAGACTCGACCGCGGCGCGTCGGGATCCGGAACACCTCGAAGAACCCGTCCGACACCGTCGTCCAGCCGCCGCCACCGTGGAACGGTCCGTCGTCGAGTGGTCGCCCGGCGATGACGAACGGCAGACCGAACCCACCTTGCAACGGCACACAGCAGGTGGCGGCGGCGTGCTCGACACCCGGCAGCGCGCGGACGCGGTCGAGCCCCTCACGGAGCAGCTGCTCGACCCCCGCGGCGGTCGCGAAGCGGGGTCCGGTCAGCGACATCCTCATCGTCAGCACGTTGGTGGCGTCAAAGCCGGGATCCACCGCGTTCAGCGCCAGCGAGCTGCGGATCAGCAGCGCCGAGCCCACCAGCAGGATCAGCGCCAGTGCGACCTCGCTGACCACCAGCACGGCGCGGGTCTTGTTCTGACGGAACCCGGTCCCGGTCCGGCCGCCGCTCTCCTTGAGCGTGCCACTCAGGTCGGCGCGCGAGCCTTGCAGCGCGGGGATCAGCCCGAACAGCACACCGGTGCCGAAGGAGACGACAAACGCGAAGACCAGCACACGCCAGTCGACGCCGACCAGGGCACCGTCGGTACCGATCCGGGGCAACCCGGCCGTGTTCACCGACAACAGCGCCCGGATACCGGTGACGCCGAGCGCGAGCCCCAGCGCGCCACCCGCCACTGAGGGCAGGACGCTCTCGGTCAAGAGCTGCCGGATGATGCGTCCCCGTCCGGCGCCGATGGCGGTCCGGATGGCGATCTCCTGTTTCCGGCCGGTGGCACGCACGAGCAGCAGGTTGGCGACGTTGGAGCACGCGATCAGCAGCACGATGCCGACTGCGCCCATCAGCACCCACAGCAACGAGCGCACGTTGCGGACCAGCATGTCCCGGACCGGCACGACGCCGAACAGACCGTCCTCGCCGAGGACGTCTGGGAATCGCTGCCGATACGCCTCGGTGGAGTGCTCCAGGGCGGTCTGCGCTTGGGCGAGCGCGACCCCTGGCTTCAACCGTCCCGCCACCCGGAAGAAGTGGCCCTGGGAGTCCGTGTTCGGGTCCAGCTGAAACGGCGTCCAGACGTCGGGGGCCGGACCGAAATCCCGGAAGTTGAAGCTGTCACCCACCACACCGACCACGACGTAGGGTTCGCCGCTCAACGAGACAGTGCGGCCCACGACCGAGGGGTCCCGGTCGAAACGCCGTTCCCACAGTTGCTCGCTGATGAGCGCCACCTGCTGCCCATTGGGCAGATCTTCTTCAGGCGCGAAGACGCGTCCCTGGACGATCGGCGTGCCGAAGAGCCGGAAATAGTCGACCGACACCTGCGCCCACCGGAGCTGTTCGGGCAGGTCGCCACCGGTGTAGTTGACGAGACCGTTCCTGAAAGCGGCGACATCCTGGACTACATCGGTCTGCCGGGCCCAGTGAGCGAATTTCGCCGGGGACCCGGCCGGGTTCGTGCCCTGCGGAGAGGCGAGCTGGAACAGCACGATCCGGTCCGGTTCGGGAAACGGCGCCGGTGTCAGCAGCACCGTGTTGACGATCGAGAAGATGGCGGTGGTGGCGCCGATCCCCATCGTCAGGGCGGCCACGGCGGCCAGCGTGAAGCCGGGGCTGCGGCGGAGTGAGCGGATCGCGTATTTCAGGTCCTGCAGCAGCGTGTCCATAGGGAGAGCGCCCCCAGAAGGTGGGTCGTTGGTCTACAGCTATGACGAAAGGGCAACCTGCCTGGTGCTGTCCGTTCACCAAGCGAGCGTCTGCAGTCCGATGCCAGAAATCTGAAGACAGAGCAGCCTGACGAGTACGGCAGCCTGCGCGCTACGGGACACTCGGTACCTTGTTGCCGCGGATGTCGGTGAGGTCCTTGTACCCGGCGACGCGGGCGCGTCCCTCCTCGACGCTGGTGTAGAACCCGGCCGTCGTCAGGGTGAGCGTGATCTCCTCGGTGCCGACGTTCTCCCAGTACCACCCGTGGATGCCGGAGAACGGTGCCGTATAGGTGCCGTGTCCCTGGGCTTTCTCCTGCGCGTCGAAGCTTTCGGCGTAGCCGGCCGGCGCGCCGTCGGGTGAGGCGTGGAAGTTGTAGGTCACCGGGCCGGTCGCGTCCCAGGTGAACACCATGCTGCTGCCCTCGTCGAGACGGTAGAAGTACTCCACCCACTCGGCCGGGTATAGCTTGAGCTCGGCACGGTCGACCCGATACTCGCCGGTCTCGGTGGCGAACGGCTGGGCCTGTCCCAGCGCGAGCAGCCCGAGCAGTCTGCCGGTGCCCAGTGGGTCGATCCCGTACTCGGCCGGCAGGATCGCGCCGAACAGGAGCGCCGCGGCGGTCAGCAGCGCGACGCCGGTCGCGACGAGCACCTTCCGGCGGGAGGGGAGCGTGGGCAGCTCGGACATGTGTCAGGAGAACAGCACGAACCCGACCATCTGGACGCCGGCGAGGAGGAAGCCACCGACCATCAGTGCGGCATTCGCTCCGAAAGCGTATGAGAGGAAGCTGGGGCGTGTGCGCCAGACGGTCAGCAGCGCGACAACCCCCGTCAGCGCGAGAAGCTGGCCAATCTCGACCCCGACGTTGAAACTCAGGATGTTGGTCACCATCCCGTTCTCCGACACCATGAACTCCTGCAGCTTGGTCGCCAGCCCGAGCCCGTGGAACAGCCCGAACAGCAGGACCGCGACCTTCGTGTTGGGTCTGACCTTGAACACCCGCTCGAAGCCGTTGATGTTCTCGAACCCCTTGTAGACGACCGACAGCCCGATGATGGCGTCGATGACGTAGGCGTTCACGCTGACACCGCCGAGCACGCCAGCCAGCAACGTCAGGCTGTGTCCCAGCGTGAACAGGCTGACGTAGAGGACGACGTCCTTCAACCGGTAGAGGAAGAAGATGACCCCGACCAGAAAGAGCAGATGGTCGTAGCCGGTGACCATGTGTTTCGCGCCCAGATACAGGAACGGCCCAGGCGCCGGTCCGTCGACCGACTGGACGAACCCGGCGTTGCTGCCGTCCATCGGATGGGCGTGGGCAGGTGCCCCGGTGAGCATGACCGCGACCCCGGCCAGGGCGAGGACGAGCAGACACCGTCTAGCGAGGCTCCGCCTCAGACCGTCCCGACCCGGTCGGCTCCGCCTCGCTAGCCGAGCTTTTCTCACATCCCGGCTACGCGGGGGCCTAGACTCCTTGAACGGAGGCCGTCGTGGTGAGAGCGAAAAAAACAGGATCAAAACTTGACTCAATTGTCACGATACACGTTGTTCAAGAAGTCTAGTGGCAGACACGACGTACAACAGTGTACGTCATGTGCCGCGACCCGCAGGGCCGCCGGTCAGACGAGGGAGGAGGAGTCGAAATCGTGGCTGTCGGTAGGCGGCCCCCCGTCGGCCGTGCCCGCCGCGGACGGCGCTCCGCTCCTGCGGTCCTGGATCGCCTTCCCCAGCAGGTAGGCGCCGAGCAGGATCGGGGCCGCGGGCCACCACTCCTCGATCCAGTCGAGGGAGACACCGAACCTGGTGTTCGACAAGAGGACGACCCCGACCCCCATCAGCGTCAGACCGCCGGCGAACGAGCCGCCGAAGCTCGGTACCGAGAGATTCATGCTGGGCAGCTCGATACCCTCCACACCGTCGAGGGCGAGGTTGTAATAGATGGCCCGCCGGCCCGCGTCGACGACGTTGTAGATGAAGAAAAAGGCCAGGAAGATGCCCAGCAGAGGATACATCGGGTCGGGGAGGCGGGTCGTGAGGAGCATGATTGTGGAGGCGAACACGATGTTGTGGATGAAGCCGAGCTTGTAGTACCCGACGTAGATCTGGCCGACACCGGGCATGAGCGACAACGCACACGCGATGAAGGGGGTCTTGTGTTGCAGCCCCTGCACCCGGCCGGCAGCGGCGCCGGAAACCGCGGGGCTCGCGACTGGCAGCGGCGGCGCGGCCTGCGTCGGCGGAGGAGGGGGTGCCGCGGGTGGTGTCTGCGGTTGCATCGGGACGTCGGGATGTTCCTGGGAACCGTTCATGGTGTGCTCCTTTGCTCGGGTACTGACCCGGAATCCGGTGTCGTCACCGGGGAGAACAGCAGCCGGTTCAACATGGCTCCGGCATCCCGGCTCAGTGAACGCAGTGCGTCGACGCCGCTGAAGAGGTCGCGGTCCAGCACCGCCGCCGCGAACTGCCGCCAGTGCCGGTCCAGATCGGGCGCCAGCTCGGCGGCGTGTCGATATCGGTCGGAGAGACCGGCGAAGAACCCGCTGGTGACGCGGTCGGCCCCGATCACCGTCACCTCGATGGTCCGCTGGCGCACTGCGGCGACGCGTCGGTTGACCGCCGTCATCGCGCTGGCGCCCGCCGCCCGCGTGTCGATCGCGCGCTGCTGCATGAGGGCCAGCGCCTGCACCGGCGCTGCCCGCAGCGGCGACCACGAGGCGCCGAACACCAGCCAGACGACCATCGCCGTCACGTAGCCGGCCTCCCAGGCAATCCGGGGCCGCGCGAAGCATTGGCGGGCCGTATCCTGCATCCGGTTCCACACGGCTGACCACCGGGCCGGGCGCACAGTCCGGGCCAGCACGTCGTCGACGAGCGCCGCATCGGGGCGCAGCTCGGCGAACACCGGCAAATCCTCGCCGAGACGGTTGAGCACGCGCGCAAGTGCGGCACACTCGTCACACCGCTGCAGATGGGCGTCGACCAGCTCGCGGTCCAGCCCTCCGAGGGTGCCGTCGACATGGTCGCCCAGCAGCGTCTGGGCGCGTGGGCAGGCTCGTCCGCTGGTGCGCGCCAGAATCGACTCGGTCAGACCCCCGGGTGTCTCGACCGGGCGCTCGAGCTCCCCGCGCATCAGCGTGTAGAGCTCGCGGCACCGGGGGCACGCGGCGGCGTGCGCCTCTGCCCGTGTCTGCTCCCCGGCCGGCAGCGTGCCGTCGAGCAACGCCTCGAGCCGGTCGCTGAACTGCGTGCACTCCATCACGTCATCCCTACGATTCCGCCTGGTTGGCATAGGACGGGTCGATCGCGATCACCTGCCGTGCGAGCTCGACGCGGGCGCGGTTCGAACGCGACTTGACCGTGCCGATCGGCACCCCCAGCATCTCGGCGATCTCCTTGAGCTGGAGCCCCTGGATCTCCTTGAGCAGAATCATTTCCCGGCTCGGTCCATTCAGGCGCCGGAGCGCGTCGTAGACCAACCGTTTCTTGCCGTCCCGCAGCCACGACTGCTCCGGATCCGGCGCCGTGTCCGGCAGTGCCCACTCGTTGTCCTCGGCCACCAGGTCCTCGGCCGGGGGACGGGCCCGCTGACGGCGCATCTGGTCGATGCACAGATTGCGGGTGATGCGCAGCAGCCACGCCATGAATCCGTCACCCTTGTAGGTCCCGAGCTGCTGATAGACACGCACGAACACCTCTTGTGTCAGATCGCGGGCCTGCTCGACGCCGCCGAGGTAGTGATACGCCAGCGCGTAGACCCGTCCCTGGCAGCTCCGGACGAGCCGCTCCCACGCCAGGTCGTCTCCCTGGCGACACCGTTCGACGAGTGCCGCGACATCAGCTGCCATCTACCGTGCGTGGACCCGGTGGTCTGCCACCGTCTTCCCTCTGTAGTAGAAGAACGCAGGACGCCAGGAAAGGTTCGATTAGAATGACATCAATGCAACGACTGGCGGTCGTGCTTGCGGTGGTGACGCTGACCGGTCTGGCGGTGCACGCTCAGGACTGGCCGGCGTTTCGTGGCCCGACCGGGCAGGGGCACTCGTCCGAACGCGGGCTGCCGCTCGAGTGGAGCGAATCGACCAACGTCGTCTGGAAAACCCAGGTCCCGGGTCGCGGCTGGTCGTCACCGGTGGTGGCGGATGGGCGTATCTGGCTGACGACTGCCACCGACGACGGCGCCGGCTCGTTGCGGCTCCTCGCGTATGATGTCGAGACCGGCCGGGAGCTGCTCGACACCGAGGTGATCAGG
Source organism: Acidobacteriota bacterium (assembly GCA_022562495.1). GTDB lineage: Bacteria > Acidobacteriota > Vicinamibacteria > Vicinamibacterales > UBA8438 > NP936. Next base: position 23,875 of record JADFPE010000004.1, on the reverse strand, counting down.
ATCGACCAGACTGCCTCTCCGAACCCCAAGAACAGTCTCGCGTCGCCGACGCCGGTCATCGATGTCGAGAGCGACCGCGTGTATGTTCACTTCGGCGCCGACGGCACGGCTGCGTTGACCACCGCCGGCGAGGTCGTCTGGATCACCCGTTTCCCGTATGTGACCCAGCACGGCAACGGCGGGTCGCCGGTGCTGTATCGTGACCGGCTGATCCTCAGTGTCGACGGCTACGACACCGCCTTTGTCGTGGCGCTCGATGCCGCGACCGGCGAGGAGCGGTGGCGCACCCCGCGTCGCCAGCCGATCTCGCAGGCCTACTCGACACCCCTGGTCATCCGGGTCGGAGACCGTGACCAGCTCTTCAGCATCGGCGCGTTTCGGGCCACCGCGTACGACCCGGAGTCGGGGGAGGAGATCTGGGAGGTCTCCTACGGCGACGGCTTCTCCAATGTGCCGGCGCCGGTCTTTGGTCACGGGATGGTCTATGTCGCGACCGGGTTCCAGGTGCCGTCACTGCTCGCCGTGCTTGCCGACGGCCACGGCGACGTGACCGCCACCCACACCGCCTGGACGCTGCGGCGGGGCGTGCCGTTGACGTCGTCACCGCTGCTGGTCGGGGACGAGCTCTACATCGTCAGCGATCTGGGCGTGGCGACCTGTCTCGACGCCCGGACCGGCGAGACGCACTGGCGGGAACGTCTGGGTGGCAACTTCTCCGCGTCACCGGTGTTCGCCGACGGACGTATCTACTTCCAGAGCGAGGAAGGGGTGACTACCGTCGTCGCGCCCGGCACCGAGTATCGCGAGCTCGCGATCAACCGGCTCGACGGCGTCATCCTCGCCTCGATGGCGGTCGCCAACGGCTCGCTGTTCATCCGCACCCACGATCACCTGTATCGCATCGGCCATCCACGGCCCTAGTGGCAATAGCCCGTGGTGAAAGCCCAGCGTGGCACCGAGGGTCGTCGAGATCGACGCCGCGCCGGGCCCCGGCAAGGCGTGACGAGGGAAGATACCGGCAGTATGTGACCAAGGAGCAACGCAGGCAGCCGGGATGCAACGCCGGTCGCATGGAGCTGGGCTTTCACCGCGGGGTATGAAACCGATGTCACGGGAACCCACACCTGTTTTCATCAGCTACAGCCATGATTCGGCTGAACACCGTGATCTCGTGTTGAGTCTCTCAGAGCGGCTCCGTCAGGATGGGTTCGATGCGCAGATTGACCAATATGTCAACGGAACCCCCACTGAAGGCTGGCCGCGCTGGATGCTCGATCAGCTCGACAGAGCCGCGTTTGTGCTGGTTGTCTGCACCGAAACCTACTACCGCAGGTTCCGCGGGCATGAGGAGCAGAACCTGGGAAAAGGCGTCAATTGGGAAGGCGCGCTGATCACCCAGCTGATTTACGACAGTCGCAGTCGCACCTCCAAGTTTGTGCCTCTTCTCTGCGACGCGGCCCACGCAGACTTCATCCCCGAACCGCTCCGGGGAGACACGCACTACCTGTTTAGGGTCAAAGAGGGTTACTCCGCCCTGCGCGATTTCCTGGACGGTGCCGGCGGCATCGAGCCGGGACCCGTCAGGATGAGGTCACCGAAGACCCGTCGTCAGGGAGCGCCGTTGAGCTTTGGCGCTGTGGGATCATCGATGTCGAACGACATCGCTACACCGGCACGCAGCGGGTCCTCCCCAACCCGCTGCGTCTGGTACTCCCAACTGCCTGACACCGGCGAGTTTCTGTTCGGCCGAGATCAAGAACTTGAACGTCTGGACGACGCGTGGGCCGACGCCGGTACGAATGTGGTGAGCCTGATCGCGTGGGGTGGAGTGGGCAAGTCGGCGCTTGTAAGGCGCTGGCTCGGGGCGATGGGGAAAGAGCACTACCGAGGAACCGAGCGGGTCTTCGGCTGGTCGTTCCAGAACCAGGGCACCCGCGAAACCGCCACCTCTGCCGACCTGTTCATCCACGAAGCGCTCACAAAGTTCGGCGACGACGATCCAAAGGCGGGTACCGCCAAGGACAGAGCCAAGCGGCTGGTCACGCTGGTGCAAGAGGAGCGGTCACTGCTGATCCTCGACGGGCTCGAACCGCTTCAACATCCACCAGGCCACGGCGATAGCGGCGGGGGCGATCTGAAGGACCCGGCGTTGGCGACCCTGGTTCGCGCCTTGGCCGCCGACAATCCGGGGCTGTGCATTCTGACCACGCGGCTGTCCATCAAGGAGCTGCAACCTTTCAGCGGGACCACGGCGCTGGTGATCGAGCTGGAACAGCTGTCGCCGACCGCCGGCGCGGCGTTACTCGCCGCGCTGGGCGTGCAGGGCTCGCAGGATGAGCTGGAGAATGCGTCGCGTGAGTTCGGGGGACATGGCCTGGCGCTGAATCTGCTGGGCACGTATCTGCGTGACGTTTGCGGTGGCGACGTGAGCCGCCGGGGCGAGATACCGCTGCGGGAAGAGGACAAGGAACATGGCGGCCACGCCTGGCAGATGCTGGCTTCGTACGAAACATGGCTCGGGGAGGGGCCGGAGTTAGCCGTCTTGCGGTTGCTCGGTCTGTTCGACCGGCCTGCCGAGGGCAAATTATTGGAGTGCGGCTCTTCTTCGTAGATGGCTTTTGGCTTATTTTATAGGCAATTGAGCGCGCGGACGACTCCTCGTCGGGTCAATGTTCCTGGTACACGCGCCCCCGGCACCTCTTTTTGAGGCAGCCATCACGGCTTCATGCCCCCGGCCTCGGCGGGCCTCGGTCCGTCCCCTCCCGCGGGCGGCGGGCCTGGACATTGGCGCGGCGTTCTGGTACGGTGTCGTGGGACGGGAGACGCCTCTGCGATGAGCGTGGCGGCGACTGAGGGTCTTGAGGCGCCACGATGATCCTGATTTATCCGGTGAACCGGAATGCCCAGCGGCGGTTGCGGGAGCGCTGAGTGATGCGTGCCGCCTGCATGGACTGTCCGCCCGTCGACGCACCGTATGCGGCGGCGGAGGCCGCCTTCGCGCAGGCCAAAGCGTACCTCTCGTCGCGCGACGCCCAGCACATGAGCGAGAGCGATCTTGAGCGCGAGTTGCACCGACGCGGCCAGGAGCTGATGCGCAAGCTCCTGCAAGGGCACCTTGAGCAACGCAGCCCGGGTGAGGCCGCCGGACCGGTCGAGGGGGCCGACGGCGTCGCGCGCTCAGAGCGGCGCGTGCACGCCCGCCACCTGGAGACGATCTTCGGCACGGTGCAGGTCGAGCGCGTGGGATACGCGAGCCCCGGTCACGACAGCCTGCATCCGCTTGATGCCGCGCTCAACCTGCCGCCAGAGCGCTACTCGCTCGAGGTGCGCCGCCGGGTCGCGGCGGCGGCGGCCTCGCGCTCCTTCGACGAAACACTGTTCGATCTGGCTCGCACGACCGGGGCGGAAGTGCCCAAGCGTCAGGCGGAAGCGCTGGTGGTTCGAGCGGCGCAGGACTTCGACGCGTTCTACGAGGCACGTCGTGAGGAAGATGGACAGCCGCCACCCACGGGTGGGGTGATCGTGCTCACCTTCGATGGCAAGGGCGTCGTGATGCATCGCGACGATCTGCGCGCGGCGACGCGCAAAGCGGCCGAGCGGCGCCGACAGAAGAAAGAGAAGCTCTCAAGACTGTTCAAGCGCCTCAAGAAGGGAGAGAAGAAGCACTCGAAGCGAATGGCCACCGTCGCCGCCGTGTACGCGGTCGCGCCGTTCGTGCGGAGCCCCGAGGAGTTCCTGCGGAGCTTGATGCCGCCACAGCCGGGCGCCACGCCCCGGGGCGTGCGAGCTCGACCCGTGGCGAAACGGGTCTGGGCCAGCATCGACAAGGAGCCGTGGGAGGTGATCGCGGAGGCGACGCTGGAAGCGGAGCGCCAGGACCCCGAGCACGCCACGCGCTGGATCGCGCTCGTCGATGGCGCCGAGACGCAGCTCGCCCTCGTGGAAGAGATCACCGCGATGCACGACGTGGAGGTCACGGTGGTCATCGACATCATCCACGTGGCCGAGTACGTCTGGAAGGCCGCGCACGTGTTCCACCGAGAGGGGAGCCCCGAGCTGGAGTGCTGGGCCTGGACGCGCGTGCGGAGCATTCTCGAGGGTAAGGCCAGTCAGGTGGCCGGAGCGATGCGGCGCGCGGCGACCATCGCCGGCTTCTCGAGCGGCGAACGCAAGCGTGTCGATACCTGCGCCGACTACCTAGTGAAATACGCCCCGTACCTGCACTACGATCGCTACCTCGCGGCGGGCTATCCCATCGCCACCGGAGTCATCGAAGGGGCGTGCCGGTACTTGGTTCGAGACCGCATGGAGTTGACCGGCGCGCGCTGGCGCCTGGTCGGCGCCGAAGCGGTCCTGAAGCTCCGGGCGCTACGAGCCAGCGGCGACTTCGATGCGTATTGGGACTACCACGAAGCGCGCGAGTACCAGCGGAACCACGCCGAGCGGTACGCCGATGGGGCCGTCACTCCGGTCAAAGATCTGCTCCCACCCCCCTCCACGCCACGTCTTCGACGGGTCAAGTAACTCTCGCGTCTTCCTTCGCAGAGCCCCACTGGCCGTCGACGAAGAAGAGCCACACTCAAATTATTGGACGTCCTCCGGAAGCCTCCATCCATTGCCCACTTGACCAAGACGCTGGTGGAGCTGGAGTCGACCGACCAATGGCGGCGCGTGCTGGGGCGCTTACGAAAGGCGCGTCTGATCGATAAGGCCCAGGTGCGCGATCCGGATAGGTGCGATGTCCATCCGTTGGTGCGCGAGTATTTCAGCGATCAGGTTCAGGAAAAGTTTCCCGAGGCGTGGCGCGAAGGACACCGCAGACTGTACGAGTACCTGAGAGAAGAAACGACCGATCTGCCTGAGGATCTACGAGGGATGACGGCGCTGTCCCAAGTCGTCGCGCACGGATGTCATGCCGGCCGACACCAGGAGGTCCTCGATGACGTGTACCGTCGCCGGATGCATAGAGGACCCGAAGCCTACAGTCAGTTCACGATCGGGGCTATTGGCGACGACCTGGCGGCTGTGTCCTGTTTTTTTGACCTCACGCTCTCCGACCAACCTTGGGACCAACCCGTGGCGGGACTTGTTCCGAAGAGCCAGGGCTATGTCCTGAATGAGGCGGGATGGGACCTCCGTGCGCTGGGCCGGATCACGGAGGGAATCCGGCCGATGACAAGGGCGGTGGAAGTTCGTCAAGATGCAGAAGATTGGATAGCCGCGGCCAACTCTGCCGCGAACTGCAGCACCATCTACCTCCAGCTCGGGGAACTTGCCGAGGCCCTCAAGTACGCTCAGAAGGGCGTCGAACTTGCCGAACGTAGCGATGATCGCTCTGGACCCTGGGGTCCTCAACACTCGTATAATCGAGCGTTCCTTGGCGAGGCATTACACAAAGTGGGACGAACCGAAGAGGCAGCAGCAGTCTTTCGCAAGGCTGAGCGAATTCAAGAGGAATGGGATCCTGCGCGTCCGCTTCTATTCGCGGTGCTGGCAGGCTTTCTATACTGTGATTTTTTGCTCGACCAAGGGAAATACCAAGAGGTGAAACAGCGGGCCATTCAGACGCTGGAATGGAATATCAAGGAAGGTCGGATCCGGGACATCGCGCTCGACCACCTCTCGCTCGGCCGCGCCATCCTGCTTGAGGCTCTGCAAGAAAAGGACACGGGTGATCTGTCTGAGGCCATGAACCACATTGACACTGCTGTAGCCGACCTGTTCAAGGCCAAACAGGAAGATCATCTTCTCCTTGGTCTGTTGGCCCATGCGGCGTTACGTCGGGTACAGGGGAAGTTACCTGACGCGTGGACCGACGTCGAGAAAGTACTAGAGATTGCTGGGGCGGGACCAATGAAGCTTCATCAAGCCGATGCGTACCTGGAGTCTACCCGGCTGTGGTTGGAGGAAGGCGAGCGCGACAAAGCCCTCAACGTGCTGGTTCGGGGCAAAACGATGATTGACGTGATAGGCTACCATCGGCGGGATCGGGAGGTCGCGGAGCTGGAGAAAAAGCTGGCGGAGCGGTGAGCCGAGCCAATGTTGGGATGGTGCAGCGAGACCAGGACCATGGGCGTCCGTGGTCCAGCTTCTCGAGCTGCGCGTTGGTTAGCGGGTAGCGAACGCGTCCTCACGCAGCAACCGACCGGACTCCCGGACCCGTTGACGTCTCACGAACTCCGAGACGGTGCGATTGATGGCTGGGTTCATCCGTAATTGTTTACCGCCTTCAGGCCGGTTCCTCCCCCCCTGTCAACGCCCTCAAGGCTGTGATCCGGTGCAACACCGGCGGGTGCGAATGGTGCAAGAAGACCTGTAGCGGGTGGGGCGTGAGGTTCGACAGGCTGTCGGTCGACAGCTTCTTCAGCGCTGTGATGAGCGGTTCCGCGCTACCGGTTGTGTCGGCGGCGAACGCGTCCGCCTCGAACTCGTACTTGCGCGAGAAGGAATTGACCAGAACCGACAGGACCAGCTCGATAGGTGTGAACAGCAGCCCGAAGAACACCAGCCCGGCATGCACCGACGGCTCCCCTACGGCAAAGGCGTCGAACAGTCCCTGTCGATCGAGAAACAGCGACAGCAGCCAGAACAACACACCGGTGTGGGCGAGACTGAGCGCCAGGCCCTTCAGGATGTGCCGGCGCTTGTAGTGCCCCACCTCGTGCGCCACGATGGCGACCAGCTCGGGGGTCGTCTGCTTCTCGACCAGTGTGTCAAACAGCGCAATCCGCTTGTGGCTGCCGAAGCCGGTGAAGAACGCATTGGCTTTCGCCGACCGTCGTGACCCGTCGATCACGGTGATGCCGTCGAGCGGGAACTGCGTCGACCGCGCGTAGTCGAGCAGCGCGTCCTTCAGCTCGCCGCTGTCGAGCGGGCTGAAGGTGTTGAAGAGCGGCATGATCCAGGTGGGTGCCACGAACTGGGCGGTCAACATGAAGAGGGTGACGGCGCCCCAGCACCAGAGCCAGGCCAGCGGTCCCGCCCAGTCGAAGAAGAACAGCACCGCGGCCAGCAACGCGCCGCCGAGTACCGCCCCCAGGGCGAGCCCCTTGAGGCGATCGAGGACGAACGTGCGCCGGGTCGTGCGGTTGAACCCGAACCGCTCCTCGATGACGAAGGTGGAGTAGATCCGGAACGGCAGACCGAGCGCGGTCGAGCCGACCACGAGCGCCCCGATGAACAGCAGTCCGGTCGATACCGGTCCCAGCCCGGCCCCACGGCACAGCCGGTCGAGCCAGCCGAACCCACCCAGTTGCCAGAACAGGAGCAGCGCGGCCAGGCTGACGGCGTCGTGCAGCAGACCGAACCGCGTGCGCGTCCGGGTATACGCCTGCGAGCGTGCGTAGGTCTCGTCGTCGTAGGCCGGACGGAACTCGTCCGGCACGGTCGGGCTCATCGCCTGGATGTTCAACAGGCTCGTCACGACCGAGAGCGCGAGCTCTCCGAGCAACGCCACCAGCACGATCCACGCGTAGATGTTCATCGAGTACCCAGACGGGGCTGCGCCCCGAACCCCACGCCGCACCCGCGGGGCCCGCATTGCCGCGCGCCCTGGCTGGCGTTGTTCCACAGCCTGCTAGAACCCGCAGAAGGGTCGGGAGCCGCCCGGAATCTTCTCGATTATACTGAGAGGCTGTCTTTGTTACATATTCCTGAGGAACCCCATGACCACGACCGAGACCGCGTCGCATGCCATGACGATCGACGGCGCCCCGGCAGTGGCCCAGTCGACGTTCGGCGTGATCAATCCCGCCACCGGCGACATCTTCGATGAGGCCCCCGAGTGCACCCGCGAGCAGCTCGACGCGGCGATGCAGGCGGCGGCGACCGCCTTTCGGACCTGGCGCCTGGACGAGGCGGCCCGCCGGGCGTTGCTCCCTGCGTGTGCCGACGCGATCACGGCCCACGCCGATGAGCTGGCGCGGGTGCTCACCCAGGAACAGGGCAAGCCGCTGGCCAAGGCGGCGGCGGAGATCGCCGGGGCCGCCAAGTGGTTCACCTACACGGCCAGGCTCGAGATCCCGGTGGAGGTCGCGCTCGACAACGATCGGGTGCGGGTCGAGGTGCGCCGCCGGCCGTTCGGCGTCGTGGCGGCCATCACCCCCTGGAACTATCCGGTGTCGCTGGCGGTCTGGAAGATCGCCCCGGCGCTGCTGGCCGGCAACACGATCGTGTTGAAGCCGTCGCCGTTCACGCCGCTGGCGACCCTACGGCTGGGCGAGATCCTCCGGGACGTGCTGCCGTCGGGCGTACTCAACGTCGTGTCGGGCGGCGACGCGCTCGGGGGCTGGATGACGTCGCACCCGACGGTCCGCAAGATCTCGTTCACCGGGTCGGTCGCCACCGGCAAGCTGGTCGCCGCGGCCGCGGCGCCAGACCTGAAGCGGGTCACGCTCGAGCTCGGTGGCAACGACCCGGCGATTGTGCTGCCGGACGTCGACGTGGCGCGGACCGCCAAGCGGCTGTTCTGGGGCGCGTTCGAGAATTGCGGGCAGGTCTGCAGCGCGATCAAGCGGGTCTACGTGCCGGAGTCGCTCTACGAGTCGATGGTCGCGCACCTGGCCGAGATGGCCCGTGGTGTGAAGGTGGGGAACGGGCTCGACGAGGACAGCCAGCTCGGTCCGATCAACAACCAGCCTCAGTTCGAGCGGGTGCAGGAGCTGGTCGAGGATGCCAGACACTCCGGCGCCCGCATGGTGACCGGGGGACAGCGTATTGGCGACCGCGGTTATTTCTACGCGCCGACCATCGTCGCTGATCTTACCGACGGCGCACGCCTCGTCGACGAGGAGCAGTTCGGGCCGGTGTTGCCGGTGGTGCCCTACAAAGAGGTCGACGACGCGATCGCGCGCGCCAACGCCACCCACTTCGGGCTGAGCGGGTCGGTCTGGTCGAGCGACACCGCCAGGGCGGAAGCGGTGGCACGCCAGCTCGAGTGCGGTACGGCGTGGGTCAATCAGCACCTGAACGTGGTGCCGCACGCGCCATTCGGCGGCGCCAAGTGGTCCGGCATCGGGGTCGAGAACGGTCCCTGGGGGCTGCTCGGCTTCACCGAGATCCAGACGGTGAACGTCGCCAAGGGATGAGGTCGGTCATGACTGACTTTCACTACCAGCCGCTGTTCGAATTGGGTGCGGACGACACGCCGTATCGTCAGCTGACCACCGAGGGAGTGACCACGGTCTCGGTCGACGGCCGCGAGCTGCTCACGGTGGATGCCGACGTGCTCCGGCTGGTGGCCCACACCGCGTTCGACGATATGTCGCATCTGCTGCGGCCCGCGCATCTGGCACAGCTCCGGTCGATCCTCGACGACCCGGAGGCCTCGCGCAACGACAAGTTCGTCGCGCTCGAGCTGCTGCGGAACGCGAACATCGCCGCCGGACGGGTGCTGCCCGGCTGTCAGGACACCGGCACGGCGATCGTGATCGGCCACAAGGGAGAGAACGTCTTCACCGGTGGCGACGACGCCGTCGCGCTCTCGCACGGCATCTACGACGCCTACGACCAGCGGAACCTGCGGTACTCGCAGCTGGCGCCGCTCGACATGTTCACCGAGAAGAACACCGGGTCGAACCTGCCGGCGCAGATCGAGATCTACGCGGAGCCGGGTGACGAGTACGAGCTGCTGTTCATCGCCAAGGGCGGCGGGTCGGCCAACAAGTCGTTTCTCTACCAGGAGACCAAGGCGCTGCTGAACCCGGCGTCGCTGCTCGCCTTCACCGAGGAGAAGCTCCGGTCGATCGGGACCTCCGCCTGCCCGCCCTATCATCTGGCGCTGGTCATCGGCGGGCCGTCGGCCGAGTTCACGCTCAAGACGGTCAAGCTGGCGAGCACTCACTACCTGGACCAGCTGCCCCGGACCGGGAACGAGCACGGCCGTGCGTTTCGCGACGTCGGGCTCGAACAGCAGATCTTCGAGATCTCCCAGCACATCGGGATCGGAGCGCAGTTCGGCGGCAAGTACTTCGCCCACGACGTCCGCGTCATCCGGCTGCCGCGGCATGGTGCGTCCTGCCCGGTCGGGCTGGGCGTCTCCTGCTCGGCCGACCGGCAGGCGCGTGCCAAGATCACGCGCGACGGGGTCTTTCTCGAGCAGCTCGAGGAGAACCCGGCGCAGTATCTGCCGGACGTCACGCCCGACGATCTCGACGACGACGTGGTGCGTATCGACCTCAACCGGCCGATGCGGGAGATCCTGGCCGAGCTGAGCAAGTATCCGGTCGCGACCCGGTTGTCGCTGAGCGGGCCGATGATCGTGGCCCGCGACATCGCGCACGCGAAGCTGAAGGAGCGGCTCGATCGGGGCGAGGACCTGCCGCAGTACTTCAAGGACCACATGGTCTACTACGCCGGCCCGGCCAAGAAGCCGGCAGGGCGGGCGTCCGGGTCGTTCGGGCCAACGACCGCCGGGCGGATGGATTCTTACGTCGACCTGTTCCAGAGCCATGGCGGCAGCCTGGTGATGCTGGCCAAGGGCAACCGGTCGCGTCAGGTGCGCGAGGCGTGCCGCAAGCACGGCGGGTTCTATCTGGGCTCGATCGGCGGCCCGGCCGCCAGGCTGGCGGACCACAGCATCAAGCACGTCGAGGTGCACGAGTATCCGGAGGAGGGGATGGAAGCGATCTGGAAGATCCGCGTCGAAGATTTTCCGGCCTTCATCGTCATCGACGACAAGGGGAACGACTTCTACGCGGAGCTGATGGCGAAGAAGCCGGTCGCGTTCATCCGGTCGTCGTGAGTGACACCGTCGGGGACGTCACTGCCCCATCTGGCGCAGCGGCGGCCGGCGTCCCCACGGCGCCGGCGCCGCTGACCCACCGGCAGATCCTCATCGTCTTCAGCGGTCTGATGACGGGGTTGCTCCTCGCCGCGCTCGACCAGACCATCGTCGCCACCGCGTTGCCCACGATCGTGGGTGAGCTCGGCGGGCTCGAGCACTATTCGTGGGTCGTCACCGCCTACCTGCTCACCTCAACGGTCAGCACGCCGCTCTACGGGAAGATCAGCGACCTCTACGGCCGCAAGGCGGTGTTCCAGACCGCGATCCTCATCTTCCTGGCCGGTTCCCTGCTGGCCGGGCTCGCCCAGACGATGGTGCAGCTCGTCCTGTGCCGCGGGATCCAGGGCGCCGGTGCCGGCGGGTTGATGGCGATGACCTTTGCCGTGGTCGGCGACGTCGTTGCGCCGCGCGAGCGCGGGCGCTATACCGGGTATCTCGGCTCCGTCTTCGCGTTCGCCAGCGTCGTCGGGCCGCTGCTCGGGGGCTTCATTGTCGACCACGTCTCGTGGCGGTGGGTCTTTCTCATCAACCTGCCGGTCGGCGCGATGGCACTTGTCGTGACGTCGAGCGTGCTCAAGCCGCCCCTCATGCGACGGGCGCACCGGATCGATGTCGAGGGTGCGGTGCTGCTGGTCACGGCCGTGAGCTGTCTGGTTCTGGGGTTGGTCTGGGGGGGGACCGAGTATCCCTGGGGCTCACTGGTCATCATCGGCCTGGGGCTCGCGGGCGTGGTCCTGACCCTGGCATTCGTCGCCTGGGAGTCCCGCGTTCCTGAGCCGACGCTCCCGCTCCGGCTCTTCGGCAACCGGATCTTCTCGGTGACCGCGGGGCTCGGGTTCCTGATCGGGTGTGGCATGTTCGGCGGCATCATCTTCCTGCCGCTGTTCCTCCAGATCGTGACCGGCGCCTCGGCGACCAACTCCGGGCTGTTGATGCTGCCTCTGATGGGCGGGCTGATGACCGCCTCGATCACCTCGGGTCGGATCATCAGCCGGACGGGTCGCTACAAGGTGTGGCCGGTGACCGGCATGGCGGTCGCCGCCGCCGGGATGTTCCTGCTCAGTTTGATGGGCCCCGACACCACGCGGCTCGAAAGCTCGTTCTGCATGCTGGTGCTCGGGCTCGGGATCGGGATGGTGATGCAGGTGCTGGTGCTCGCCGTCCAGAACGCGGTGGCCTACGCCGATCTGGGTGTCGCCACCGCGGCCGCCACCTTCTTCCGGTCGATGGGCGGGTTGTTCGGGGTGGCGGTCTTCGGCGCGATCCTGAACACGCGGATGGCAGAGGAGCTGCCCCGGCTGGTGCCGGCCGCCGCGCTGGCCGAGGCAGGTGGCCGCGCGAGCCAGCTCCTCAGCAGTCCCGCGCAGATTCGCCTGTTGCCGCCGGAGATCAGGAACGGGATCATCGAGGCGCTCTCACTCTCGATCCATAGCGTGTTCCTGTGGGCGATTCCACTGCTGCTGGCCGGTTTCGCGCTGTCCTGGTTTCTCGACGAGATCCCGCTGCGCGAGACGGTGCACACCGGGCAGCCGAGCCCCGGCGAGCGACCGCAGTCGGTGCCCGGTGGCTAGGCGCCGCCACGTCATGCCGAGCGTCCCGCCGCGGCCAACTCGTGGCCCGTGGCTGATATGCTAGCGACATGATGCTGCTGAGACCCATCATCGATGTGCTCGTGACCGGAGGGCTCCTCCTCCTGCTGGCGTCAGCGTTGCCTGGCGTGCGCCTGAAATCGTACGGCACCGCGGTGATTGTGGCGCTGGTCTACGGCCTGTTCAGTTTCTTTCTGGGCACGCTGATCGGGTGGATCCTGTTCATCCCGATGTTTCTTAGCCTCGGCCTGTTAGGGTTGCTCATCAACGCCTTGATGTTGTGGCTGACCGACAAGCTCATCGACGACTTCGAGATCGATTCGATGAAGACGACCCTGATCATGGCGGTGTTGCTCACGATAGGGAGGTTCGTAATGAGCGTGCTCTTGAATGTGCTGCTGTGACCATGACGACAGACAAGACCAACGACGCCCATGCCCGGCCGTCCGGCGACGCGCCGGAACCGCTGTACGACGTGAACGTGCCGACGCCCACGCATGCCGAGCGGGCGCGAACCCTCGTGGGGCAGATGACGACCGGCACCCTGTGCACGGTGGCGGCTGAGCCGGAAGGCTATCCCTACGGCTCGTTCGTGACGGTCGCCTTCGACGACGGCAACCCGGTCTTTCTCGTCAGTACGCTGGCCGAGCACACCCGGAACCTGCAGCGCGACCCACGGGCGTCGCTGCTGGTGGCCGAAAGCGGCTCTGAGGACCCACTCGCGAACGGCCGTGTCACGCTGCTCGGACCCTGCCGACAGGTTGACGGCGACGGGGGCAGCGCGCGCGTGGCGTTCCTGGCCACGCACCCGAACGCCGCCTACTACGCCGATTTCCGTGACTTCGCGTTCTGGCGGCTGGAGGTGGAGTCGATCCGGTACATCGGCGGGTACGGGCGGATGTCCTGGGTAGAGGCGGCCGAGTGGCACACCGCCGAACCGGACCCGCTTGCCGCATCGGCTGCCGGCATCATCGCCCACATGAACGCCGACCACGCCGACGGCATGGTGCTCTACTGCAAGGCGTTCTCGAAGGCGACCGACATCACCGCCGCCAGCATGACCGGCGTCGACCGGTACGGCTTCGAGATGTCGGCCGTGACTGCCGAGGGACCCCGACCGGTCCGTCTGGCGTTCGCCGACCAGGTCGGCACGCCAGAGGAGGTCCGGGCCGCCCTCGTCGCGATGTTGAAGGACGCCCGCACCAAGCTCGGCTGAGCCTGGGTTGCCGATGTGGCGCAGGCCTTCACGCCTGCGGGGCAAGGCGTCGGCCTTGCCCCCCGGGGCGTCTTCGTACGTCCGCCTCTGTTGAGCGCTCTACTGCCCCGGTGTCATGAGGTGGGCCTCGCTCGTGCCCGCCGCCATGAGATATGCGCCACCATGGTCGCGATTCTCAGGGAAGCCAGTGGACGCCGTGGTCGCCCCTGGCATGGCGATGGTCGCGTGTACTCGAGCACTTGCCTGGTCGGCACCATTCATTGAGCGCCACACAGAGCCGAACTCGGCCTTCACGCGGGTGCTGTTCGCGTCGGCGGCGGCCACCAGCGCGCGCTCTCCCTCAGCGTCGGTACTCTCCGCATGAAACCGCCGGTTCTGCGCGACCCTGTCGAGGTTCATTTTGTTGGTGCACTGCACCGCGAACGGCTGCCGGTCGCGTTCATCCGCACGGTTGTAGCAGACGATCTCGTTGGTGCCTTCCTTGATCGTCGTGTAGGTGTGGTCGGCGGCCCACTTGACGACGGTCGCGCCTTCCTGGGCCCGCCGCGGCGCTGCGGCCAGCGCCCACTCGATGAGCTCCGCGTTTGTTTGTGCGTACACGCTCGACGAGAACGCCAGCGCGCCGAAGGCGAGGACGATGAGAACGGTGCGTTTCATTGAGTGACCTCCATCTCGAACAGCCGCGGAAAGGTGCGGCCGGACCTGTACCGGTTGGGTGACCCCAAATTATAGCGCGTAAGACGCCGCGACCACGATAGAGGTTCCCTAGTTGGTTCCGGGATCGTACCGGATCTCCAGATACGTCACCGAGCCGGCTATGTGGGAGTACCAGTGCGGTGTGCCGGCGGGGATCACGATCACGTCGCCTCTGCTGACCGTGCGGCTCTCGCCCTCCGCGATCGTGGCCACCCTTGCGCCGCTGCCGTCGACCGACCGGACCAGCGTACCGCCGGTCACGATCGTCCCGCTGCCATCGACGATATGATGCACCTCCCATCCGGTGGCGTGCACGATGGCGTTCTGCGGCACGGTGCGGTGAATCAGGTTCACCCGCGTCAGGTCGGTGCTCTCGATACGGGCGACGACCCTCGGCGCCGCCGGCTGGTCCTTCAGCGCCTTCTCGAGGTCGTCGCCGCTGGCGTAGGTGCCCGGAGGAACCGCCTGGGCCGCCGCCATCGAGAGCACGAGCATCAGACTTGTCACGCCTACCATTTTCCATCCTCCATTCATCCGGTTCTTGTCCGAAAGGTCTCCATCCTAGCAGACGAGCAACGGGCCGGCCGACGCGGTTCGTGGCCTCGGCCCGAGGGCGACAGTGGGCTGACGGTGACATGCGTTTTGGTGCTAGCATCACGTCCGGTGTGGAGGGCCGCGACACGGTCGCGGACCGGGGAGATACGTTTCAGGAGAGTCCAGATGACAGCGACACGGTGGGCCATGCAGGGCCAGGGTTATGAATATTGCAACTGCGACTTCGGCTGCGGCTGCAACTTCGGCGGATTTCCCAACTCGAAAGACGGCAGCTGTCGTGCCCTCGTCGGGTTTAAGATCGACAGCGGTTCCTGTGGCGACGTCGATCTGTCCGGGGTGACGTGCGCCGCCATCATCGACTGGCCCAAGGCGATTCATGAGGGCGGGGGCAAGTGCGCCTTCGTGGTCGACCCGTCGACGACGGACGCACAGGCCGGGGTGCTCGGCCAGATCTTCACCGGTCAGCTCGGCGGGATGCCATGGGAGCTGCTGGGGCCGACGTTCGAGGTGGTCGGACTGGAGAAGGCGCGGATCACCATCGAGGGCAGTGGTCCGAAGAGCACCTTCCGTATCGACGGGATCGGCGAAGGTCGCGGTGACACCTTCACGAACCCGGTCACCGGCAAGGAGCACCTCGCGGAGGTGCATCTGCCCACGGGCTTCATCTGGACCAGAGGCCAGTGCGGCGTGGGCACGTTCAGTGTCTCGGCCGCCGGCGTTTCGGTCGCCTCGGAGAACTCCAACTGGATCCTCTACGACTTCGACTGGTCCAACGCCTGAGCGCGCGTTCGCCGCGCCCGGGTCGTCCGGCCCCGGATCGATCGGGTTCACCCAGGTGGAGCCGGTAACCACCCTCGAGACCGTCCTGCGACGAGACCGGGCGATCGTCACCGCCGGCCTCGTCGGGGTGGCGGTGCTCGGCTGGGTCTACCTGCTGTATCTGGCTCGCAGCATGTCCGGCATCGACATGAGCGCCGACATGGCCATGCCACGGATGCAGACGTGGGGGGTGGTCGACCTCGCGCTGCTGTTCGTCATGTGGGCCGTCATGATGGTGGCGATGATGGTGCCGTCGGCCTCGCCGCTCATTCTGATGATGGCGGCCGCAAACCGGAAGCGTCGCGAGCGTGATGACCCGCTGGTGCCGACCGGTCTCTTTCTGACCGGGTATCTGCTGGTCTGGACGGCGTTCAGCGCCGTCGCCACCGTCGCCCAATGGGGGCTGCACGCGGCGGCGCTGCTCTCACCCGGCATGGTCAGCGTCAGCCCGCTGCTGGGCGGTCTGCTGCTGCTGACTGCGGGGATCTTTCAGTTCACTCCGCTCAAGCAGGCCTGTCTGATCCACTGCCGGTCGCCGCTGGGGTTCATCATGGGACACTGGCGTGAGGGTCGGGCCGGCGCGATGCGCATGGGGCTCGAGCACGGCCTGTACTGCGTCGGCTGCTGCTGGATCCTGATGGCGTTGTTGTTCGTCGCCGGGGTGATGAACCTGCTCTGGGTCGCCGGCATCAGCCTCTTCGTGCTCGCGGAGAAGGTCCTGCCCCGTGGCGAGCTGGTTGGCCGGCTTGGCGGGGCAGTGCTGCTGGTCGCCGGTGTCGTGGTCCTGATATCGGCCGTGTGATTCAGGTCGCGCAGTTCGGCGCCTCCCTGATCCCTCAGGGTCGGACCCGCTGTTCGGTGCCCGGCGACCGACGAGTGCGGGTGCCGCTCGCTTCGCCTCCGACTGCGTGGCCTTCCCCCGCCGGCGCGCCGCGCCCGCCGGGATGCTCCCCGCCTCCCTCGCCTCGATGACCAGAGTCAGCCCGGCCTGCCGCCGGAACATGAGGAACTGGCGGTCGGGTGACAGTGCGCCGTCTCCCACGCGCTCGATGCGGTCGTAGTCTTGCAGCACGAGCGGCCGTCCGCCCCGCGCGGTCGCCGGGAGCTGGGTGATGACGCGGGCGCCGCCGACGAACGCGGCCCCCAGCCAGACATGCGGCTGCCGGGACCGCCCGGGCGCGATCCGGGATGCTGAGACTGGCATGGGTGTCCTCCGAGCGTGTCCGGTCATCGTACGACAGAGGGATGGGGACACAAGCAGGCGGATGTCAGCAGGAACCGGAGCGGCGCATTCAGAAATGCCGGCACGGATCCCGGCTGGGCAGGTGACAATGGAGCGATGAATGAAGCGGCGTTGAAGAAGGCGCAGAGGGACACGGAAAGCTCGTGAGGAGGCAGGAGACGGGAGACAGGAGAACGCCGGAGGGTTCACTGGCGTTCTGAACTTCACCACAGCTTTCATTCTGACTTCTACCTTCTGACTTCTGACTTCTGTTCAGGGAGGCGGGTGCACAGCCGACATGCCGTTCCAGCTCATTCCCGACCAACCTGACGCGCCGCGGATCGTGACCGCGCTGCCCGGACCGCGGGCCGCGGCGATCATCGAGCGGGACCATGCGGTGCTCAGTCCGTCCTACACCCGGGACTACCCGTTCGTCATCGACCGGGGGCTCGGCGTGGTGGTCGACGATCCTGACGGCAACCGGTTCCTCGACCTGAACGCCGGCATCGCCGTCTGCTCGACCGGGCACCGGCACCCGCATGTCGTGGAGGCGATCCACCGGCAGGTCGACCGGTATCTGCACATGTCGGGCACCGACTTCTACTACGAAGAAGAGGTGGCGGTGGCCGAGCGCCTCGCGGCGATCGCCCCGATGTCTGGGCCGTGTCGTGTCGCGTTCGGCAACTCGGGCGCCGAGGCGATCGAGGCGGCATTCAAACTCGCGCGGCATCACACCGGCCGGCCGCACGTCATCGCCTTCTACGGCGCGTTCCACGGGCGCACGCTGGGCGCCCTGTCACTGACGGCGAGCAAACCGGTCCAGCGACGCGGGTTCCTGCCGCTGGTGCCGGAGGTGACCCACGTCGAGTACCCGTACTGCTATCGCTGTGACCGGCGCGACCAGGTCCCCGCGGGCGCTGACTGTTGCGGGCGCTCGCTCGAGCAGATCGAGGAGGTCCTGCTGCAACGCGGGGTGTCGCCCACAGAGGTGGCCGCCATCTTCGTCGAGCCGGTGCAGGGGGAAGGCGGCTACGTGGTGGCGCCACCAAGCTTCCTGCAGGGGCTGCGGCGCATCTGCGACACGCACGGCATCCTGCTGGTGTGCGACGAGGTGCAGAGCGGCATGGGGCGGACCGGGAAGATGTTCGCGGTCGAGCACGCCGGGGTCGAGCCGGACATGATCACCGTGGCCAAGGGGATCGCGTCGGGGCTGCCGCTCGGCGCGCTCGTGGCGCGGGCCGAGCTGATGCACTGGGACCCAGGCGCTCACGCGTCCACCTTCGGCGGGAATCCGGTCAGCTGTGCCGCGGCGCTGGCGACGCTCGACCTGCTCGACGGCGGTCTGGTGACACACGCGGCCGAGATGGGCGCGCACCTGCAGACCCGGCTGCGGACCGTGATGGAGCGCCGGCCGGCGATCGGCGATCTCCGCGGGCTCGGTCTGATGACCGCTGTCGACTTCGTGACCGATCGCGAGACTCGCCGGCCGGACCCGGCGGTGCGCAACACGGTGATCGAGCAGGCGTTCCACCGCGGTGTGCTGCTGCTCGGCTGCGGCGAGAGCGCCATCCGGTTCAGTCCGCCGCTCGTCATCAGCCGCGGGCAGATCGACCAGGCGGTCGAGATCTTCGAGACGGCGGTCGACACGGCCACCGCCGGTTGACCGCCGCGGGGCACATCTGCGCTGGGCATAGAATAGACGGGATGGGGGTGAGGTGTGCACATCACTACAAGATTCCCGTGCGGCCTGGTTGCCGTTTGTAGTCTGACGCTGGTTGCGGTGCCAGTGAGCGCCCAGACGGTGCCGGAGTACGACGCGGTCCGCGCCGCCCGTCCGGACGGACGCACCATCCCGGTCAACGGGTTGACGCTGGTGCGAGACGCCTATCGAATCGACCTTCGCTCGGGGGTCCTGCACCTGCTGGCGCCGTTCGACGGCGAGACGTTCGGTGCCGTGTTTCTGGGCGAAGGGGAGTACCGACTCGAGCCGGCGACCGACGCGGAGCGGCGTCATCTGCGGTTGGTGACGGGCGACGAGCGGCTCGAGACACTGACGGATCGGTTCGATCGTCTGCTGCTCTTGTTTACCGACCAGACGGGTGAGGAGATGCTGGCGCACGCGCCGGTGGTCGCGGGGGCTCCCGACGCGCGCGCCACCGAGGTGTACGAGGACTACCTGGAGCTGCAACGAGAGCGGATCCAAATTAATCTTCATCTCCGAATCGTGAGCGACCTGCTGAATCGCCCGGACCGCTCCGACGGCGTGTTCCTGGCGTCGGTCGACGGAGACCAGTATGCGCCCGCAGTGATCGTGATCGATCCGCTCGGCCAGCCACTGTCGGATGCGTGTCTGATACGGCGTCGACTTCATGACCGCAATCTTGCGCATGGCCTGAATGTGCACCGGATCAAGCTTGATCGAGATGTTCTGTAGGCGACGGGATCTGCCGCCGCTCAGAATCTGTTCTCGCAAGTCTTCCGTCAAGCTGAACTCGACGGGCCGCTCTTCGAGTTCGCCGAGGACACCCCGCTTGGTCCGTCGGACGAGCGGACCCAGGGCGAACACCTCCTCTGCCTCGGACGGTTCGATGTCACCCCCGAACGCCGTCGATCCGACGGTGAGACCCGCGAGCTCGAACCCTCGCTGACCCGCCGCGGCCAATTCCGTTTGCAGCGTCGAGGTCTGCGACGTTGCAAGCAGCAGGAAGTCGTACTGGACCAGGGGGACGTCATCGTCCCGTTCCATGATGACGACCACCTCTTCGCCACCGAACAGCGATTCGAAGACCGTCTGGCCGCGATACGGGTAGCCCTCGCCGCCGGCCGTCGTTCTCTGGGCGGATCGACGTGCCGGGCGCGTATCCCGGCGCACGCAACTGGCGGTAACGAACGACTCGGATCGCACGATCGCCTGGCCTGAGTCGCCTGACTCGGCCCACCCCGGACGACGACGGGGCGGTCTCTCCCGTTCGTGATGTGCGGTGATGGTCAATCCGGCCTATCAGGCTCGGCCGGCGGGTCGGTCCCGGCGTCACTGTTCTCGATCACCGTCACACTGAACTGCCGGTAGTTCCGGTACTTGGCCGTGCTGTTGGTTCTTCCACCGCCGCGCTCCGAGTACGTCTCGCGCATCTCGACCGGGACCCACAGGTTCAACCTGGGCTCGAGGGCAAACCTGACCCTGACCTTCACGTCGGTGGCCAGTCGTCCACCGGCGGCCGACGGATGATGGAGCTCGAACTCCGTCTCGATGACCCGACCGGACACCGGGTCGAGACAGAAGCGGCCGCGGGTGGGCAGGCTGATGTTCTCGAAGCCATGGGTCAGCGTCGGGTACTCGATTTCCTCGAAGCGAATGTCCCACGCGGTGTCCTCGTCGGCGCAGCCCTCATCTGCCTTTTCGAAGCGAAACCGGCTCGTGTTGGAGGGGTGCAGAAAGAACAGCGCGTAGGTGGGGACGTTGAAGGTGCGCACGGTCGTCCCCAGGTTGTATCGGGAGCTTTCCTGCGCAATGCGTTGTGCCTGGGCGAGGACCGTGGTCGTGTCGCCGAGAAAGAGCGTGGCCAGCCGGTCCTGACGGTCCCGGATCTGCCGGCCGTTGACCTCGAAGACGTCGCGGAAGGCCACCCACTCGCCGACCCCCAGCAGCCGCACGAGCAGAAACTCCGAGACGAGCCGGGTATGCGCCGCGTTGGCGCGACGATCCGCGAAGTAGGTCTGCCGGTAGTCCTCCTCCATCACGACGGTCGAGAGCTGCTCGACGAAGGACTCGACATACGCGGCCGCCCGGGCGATCACGTCGTCGACGGTCGCCGGTTCCTGCGCCGGGAGCGCCGCCGCGTGGAGGGTGACGCCCGCCACCGCCAGCAGCGTCGCCGCGCAGCCGATCCAACCCTGGCGAACGCCGTGAGTGTCTCGCATCGTTCTTGGCTGGCAGGTGGCAAGCAACCTCGTCTGCTCTGGGGCTTCAGGCTGCAGACGTCGGACTTCAGGCGCTCCAGTGTCTCCCCTCCCCCTGGGGGCAGAGGGCTGCTAGGTTGAGGGCCACGGGCACCAGTCTCCAGGTCGGAGTATAACGCCGGCCCACGCCGGCCCTGAGCGAATCCCACCGTGCCGTCGTCGAAGGCCTGCCCTGAGCAAAGCCCGCCGTGCCGCTGTCGAAGGGTCAGCTCTCCTTCGGCTCGATGTCCAGGCCGACGGCGCGCATGATCGCCAATGCGTTGCTCCGGGTGACTGGCCCCGGTTTCACCCGGTAGTCGAACCGCATCTCACCCTCGACCAGCGTGTCGTCGAAGTGGACGTTCAGCGCCGCCGGCGCCATCCGGGCCGCGGTCTCGGCCAGCGCGAGGTCGTGCGTCGTCACCAGCCCGACCGCCCCGAGTGAGAGCAGCGACCGGAGCAGACCGCGTGCGCCCTCGGCGCGGTCGTGGGAGTTGGTGCCGTGGAACAGCTCGTCGAGCAGGAACAGCATTGGCCCGGCGCGCGCCATCTCGACGATCTGTCCCAGACGGAGCACCTCGGCGTAGAACCGGGACCGTCCCGCCTGCAGCGATTCCTCGATCCGCAGCGTGGCGCCGACCGCGACCGGAGACAGTCGCAGACGACGGGCCCGTACTGGGCCGCCCATCAGCGCCATGACCGTACTGACGCCGACGCTCCGCAGCAGGGTGGTCTTGCCCGACATGTTCGAGCCGCTGACGATCAGCACCTGCGGGTCGGCGCCCAGGGTCACGTCGTTGGCGACACTCACCGCCGTCGGAATCAATGGATGCGCCAGCGCTTCGGCCTCGTAGACCGGTGGTCCGTCGACGTCGACCAGCTCCGGATACACATCGGCCGGGTGCTCGTAGGCGTACGTGCCAAGCGCCGACAGCGCCTCGAATTCGCCGACGGACCGGAGCCAGTCCGGCACCGATGCGCCGTATCGCGCCCGCCAGGACTCGACCGCGAAGGCGCAATGCAGCTCCCAGAACATAAGCCAGGCGAACGGCCTGAAGATGAGGTTGTGTTGCCAGTCGTGCAGCTCGACCAGGTGCTGCAGTCTGCGCGCGACCTGCGACACCTCGCCGTCATGGGTCGTGAGCGCGTCGCGCAGCGCCGACAACCGTGCGGACGTGTAGGTGTCCTCTCGAAGCACGCGGCAGACACCCCCAAGGACCGTCAGCTCGCGTCCCGGTTCGGCGGCGCCGTGCGTGACACGCTCGGTGCGCCGGTGGAATCCACGTTCGAAGATCGCGCTGGCGGTGAGCGCGAGCAGCATCGGCAGCGGGGCGGTCGTGCCGGTGCCCCACGCGATGATCGCCGCCACGGTCAGTCCGCTGAGCGCGAGCGCCACGACCCGCGGCCAGACACCGCGCAGCACGGGCGGGGCGGTCGCCCAGTCGCGCAGCGCGGTCGGGTGCACGGCGGCGCGCACCTCGGCGCCGGCGGTAGCCAGGCGCTCGCGCAGCGCCAGCCGCGGTCGAAGGTCGCGCACGGCCTCCTGCCGTCTCGTGACGTCGGCGCGGTCGGCAGGCTCCCGGAGCCAGCTCGCGAGGGTGTCTTCGCCCGCTCGTGTCTGCGCCGTGCTCAGCAGCTGGAACAGCGAGCCCTCGCCGAACAGGTCCAGATCCTGGGCGAAGAGGTGGTCCCCGTCGGCGAACCGGTCTCCCCGGGCGCCGATCCCGGTCCAGCGGTCCTCGAGCCGCGCGATCCCATGCTCGTACCACGTCACCGCGCGGGTGACCCGGTCGCGGGTGAGCAGCACCCGGTCGTGCAGCACGACCAGCCCGATGAACACACCCACCGGCAGGATCAGCCACCAGCTGGACATCCTGCCAACGAATATGGCACCCCAGGCGAGCGCCGCGCCGACAGCGAAGGTGACCAGCCGCGCCGTGCTCACCTGATCGGCGCGCCGCGTGAGCGCCGTCTCCTCACGGCGTCGCTCGTCCAGCAGACGTTGGTAGATGGTGTGGGGGGTGGACCCGCGTGGCATCGTCGTGGAACCCAGAAAACACCGGCGAAGGCGTTCCGCCTTCGCCAAGGTTTCGGCGGGACAGGCCGCTACCACCTGCCTCCCGCCTCCTGACTTTTGTGAGTGTCCGTCCTAGTCCAGGCGAGCCAGCTCCACGGCGCTGAGGGTCTCGGCCGGGCCCTGGAAGATGGCGTTGAACAGCAGCTTGAAGGTGCCCCGGGTCTGGGAGCGAAACGCAATCTGGCTACCCAGGGTCACGACCGAGCCCTTGCCGACCTGGAACGCGACCACATTGGCCTGGTTCCTCAGCAGCTCGTCGCCCAGCAACCAGCCGCTGGCCACCAGGTCCGCCTCGTCCGGGTACCGCGACACGGTCTCGGCGGTGATCTCGAAGCTCGGTGTCAGCCGGTAGGCCTGGTCGAAGCGGAAGAACACCGGCCAGCGCTCCGGCATACCGAAAGCGACCGGGTGAGTCGGGTTGAACTCCTGCTTCAGCAGCGAGCCCGGACAGTAGAAGAGCGACGTCGGCTCGACGACCCGGTCACGCAGCGCAACCAGCAGTTGCGCGGGGCTCTGGAAGGTCTCGCGTAGTGCTGCGGTCTCGTCGGCGTCGCGCGGGCTGCCCTCTGGCGGGGGCGATGCGCGGCCACGGCGCTGCGGCAGCACCGGCTCGATCGGCAGGTCCAGCAGCTCGCGCGCCGTGCTCACTGCGCTGCCGAGCGCCACGAGCGTGCCGCCCTCCCGCACCCACCGTGCCAGCTGCCGCCATCCCTCGTCGCCGACACCGTAGGCCCACCGCCAGCGCTCGTCGTGCTGCTCCGGATCGAGACCGGACACGATCCGAGTACGGGTCGTGCCGGCAGGCAACACGATGACGTCGTACGTCTCCGACAGGTCACCGGCGAAGTCGAGCGACGAGATCTCGACGTGGCCCAGCTCATATTGCTCGAACAGCCAGCGCAACCAGCCGCCCGGCATGTTGTTCGCCGCCCGCCACAGTCCCACCCGTGTCGGGGCGCGCATGCGAAACCCGGGCACC